>JBGOXX010000019.1:0-22274 GCA_041479345.1 Alphaproteobacteria bacterium | reverse complement strand
TGGGGAGCTTCACGCTCGGCACCGTGCCGGCACTGATTGCCGTCGGCATGGCCGGCCAAGTCTTGCTGCACCGCAGCGGGTCCGTCTTAAAGGCGTTTACGGCCGGGTTCATGCTTTTGAACGCCGCCACCTTGTCCTATCTGGCGTTCCGGGCGCTTGCCTAAGTCGCTTGAATTCACCGATTCGGGGCGAGTTGCCCGGTAAATCGAGATAATTTGCCCTTAAGAAGGACCCGAACCGTCCATTAGACTATGTTCAGCAGACGTTCAGGCCGTGCCTCCTAGGGTGGCCGACTAAGGGCTCGGCCCTTCGGAACCGCCCCCGAGGCCGGCTTGAAGCCCACAGGCGATCGGCGATAATCGCAGATCGCCGCGACCGTGAATTCCGAACCAAATTATCCGCTGTCGAAGGATCATGAAACGGCTTCTGGCATTTCTTTGCGTTTTCGCAATCGCGGCCGCGCTTCCAGCCGCACGCGCTGAAGAACCGCAATCCGGCAAGGCCGCCGATCGGGCGCCTGCGGCGGAAGCGCCGACAGAATCCGCGAAGCCTCCGGCGTCACCGGCGGTCAAGCCGCCGGCCCCTGCACAAGGGACGCCCGAACAGGAGAAGGTGGCTGCTGAAAAAGCGGCGCCGGCAATGAAAAGGCCGACTCCGCCGCCGGGCAGCCAGGTCGTCAACATCGCCTATCTGACGCAAGAGGCGGATCTTCCGCCGGCTCGCTCCAATGTTCAGCCGCATCCCAATGACGAAGGCAAACTCGGCGCCGATCTTGGAATCGACGACGACAATACCACCGGCGTTTTCACCAAGCAGGATTTCAAGCTTGAGGCCGTGACCGTTCCCGTGAAGGGTGACGTGGTTGCGGCATTCAAGAAACTGATCGCCGACGGCCAGAAATTCATCATCCTCAATCTGCCGGCGGCGAGCGTTCTGCAACTCGCCGATCTTCCCGAAGCCAAAGACGCGATGATTTTCAATGCGGGCGCGCCCGACGACCGGCTGCGCAATGCCGATTGCCGCGCCAATGTCTTTCACACCTCGGCCAATCGGGCCATGCTTGCCGACGCTCTTGCGCAATACCTCATCAAGAAGAAATGGACGCGCTGGCTCCTGGTATCCGGATCGGACGAAGGCGACAAGCTTTATGCCGACGCGATCAAGCGGGCGGCCAAGAAATTCGGCGCCAAGATCGTCGACGAAAAAGCCTGGACCTATACCGGCGAACAAATGCGGCGCTCGGCGGAATCCGAAATCCCGGTGCTCACGCAAGGTCCGGATTATCAGGTTCTGATCGCCGCGGATGAGGCGGACAACTTTGGCGATGATCTGATGTACCGGACTTGGGATCCGCGGCTTGTCGCCGGTACGCAGGGACTGGTTGCCGCTGACTGGCATCCCGCCTTCGACATGTGGGGCGCCTCGCAAATGCAGCATCGATTTCAGAAACTTTCCGGCCGCTATATGACGCCGAAGGATTTCGCGGCGTGGGTCGCGGTGCGCGCGGTGGGCGAGGCGGCGACAAGAACCAAATCGACCGACTTCAACACGATCCGCAGTTTCGTTCTCGGGCCGGATTTCACGGTCGGCGTATTCAAGGGCGTGGGCGCAAATTTCCGCGACTGGGATCGCCAGCTCCGCGAGCCGATTTTGCTCGCGGCACCCTATACCGTCGTGTCCGTGTCGCCGCAGCAGGAATTCATCCATCCGGTCAGCACTCTCGACACGCTCGGCTACGACAAGCCGGAAACTTCATGTAAATTCAAATGATTCATATGGGCCGATTCGACATGAGCCGAAATCTTGGGCGCGGCGGAGTAGCCGTTGCAGTAGTGGCGCTTTCGCTTGTTCCCAGCGGGGTGCTGGCGGCAACCGCCTATGTCTCGAATGAGAAGGGCAATACGATCACCGTCATCGATACCGACAAGCAAGTGGTGACGGCAACGATAGCGGTCGGCCACCGGCCGCGCGGCATCGTGTTCAGCCGCGACATGAAGCAGCTCTATATCTGCGCCAGCGACGACGACACGATCGAAGTTCTCGATCTCGCCACCCAGAAAATTGTGACGAATCTACCGTCGGGCCCCGATCCCGAATTGCTGCTGCTCGATCCCAACAAGCCGCTGCTCTATGTCGCCAACGAGGACGACAATATGGTGACGGTCATCGACCTCCCGAGCTCCACGGCCGTTCAACAGGTGCCGGTTGGTGTCGAGCCGGAAGGCCTCGGCATTTCACCGGACAGCAAGACCTTGGTGAATACCTCGGAAACCACGAATATGGCGCATTTCATCGATACCACCACCTGGGAAGTGAAGGACAACGTGTTGGTCGACGCCCGGCCGCGCTTTGCCGTTTTCACCAAGGACGCGAAGGAAGTCTGGGTCTCCGCGGAAGTCGGCGGCACGGTGAGCGTGATCGACACCGGGACCCATAAGGTCATCAAGCGCATCACCTTTGACATCCCCGGCGTCAATAAAGAGTTGATTCAGGCGGTCGGCATCAATTTGAGCGCCGACGGCAAATACGCCTTCGTGGCGCTGGGTCCGTCCAACCGCGTCGTGGTCATCGATCAAAAGACCCACGAGATCATCAAATACCTGCTGGTCGGCCAGCGCGTCTGGCATATGGCTTTCACGCCCGACGAAAAGCAGCTTTACACCACGAACGGCGTCAGCAACGACGTGTCCGTGATCGATATTGCCGACCTCAAGGTCACGAAATCGATTCCGGTGGGAAGGGAGCCTTGGGGCGTCGTGATCAAGCCATAGCGGCGCCGATGACGTCGCCCGGCGTACCCGCCTTGGAAGTCGCGGGGCTGGTCCATGAATTCGGGTCGAAGCGCGCGCTGGACAACGTTGCCTTCGCGATTGATCCGGGCGAGTTCACCGTATTGCTCGGCTTGAACGGCGCCGGCAAGACTACGCTTTATTCATTGATTACCCGGCTCTATAACAACCGCTCCGGCTCGATCAAGATTTTGGGTTTCGATGTGCGCAAGCAGTCGTCGGAAGCTTTAGCGCGGATCGGCGTGGTGTTTCAGCAGCCGACCCTCGATCTCGATCTCACGGTATCGCAAAACCTGCACTATCATGCGGCCCTGCACGGCATTTCCCGCCGCGAAGCCCAGGCGCGTATCAATACCGAATTGGCGCGCATCAATCTGACGGAGCGGGCGAACGACAAAGTCCGCGCGCTGTCGGGCGGCCAGCGCCGCCGGATCGAGTTGGCGCGCGCCTTGCTGCACCGGCCCAAGCTCTTGTTGCTCGATGAGCCGACGGTGGGTCTCGATATCGGCAGCCGGCAGGCCATCATCGCCCATGTGCGGAAGCTCTGCCGCGAAGAAAATCTGGCGGTGCTTTGGGCGACGCACCTGATCGACGAAGTGGATGAAACCGACAAAGTGATCGTCCTTCACTTGGGCCGCGTGCTGGCGATTGGCCGCGCCACCGACGTCGTGCGGCAGGCTTCGGCCGGGCACATTCGCGAGGCCTTCACCACTCTGATCGAAAAGGCGGCGAAGCCCTCATGACGCTCATTCACTACTATCGCTGTCTTATCGGCATCATCTGGCGTGAGGCGCTCCGCTTTGTCCATCAGCGCGAGCGGTTCTTTTCGGCGCTCGTTCGCCCCTTGATCTGGCTTCTCGTTTTTGCCGCCGGGTTCCGTTCGGTGCTGGGCGTTTCGATCATTCCGCCCTACGAAACCTATGTGACCTACGAAGTCTATATCGTGCCGGGTCTGATCGGGATGATCCAGCTCTTCAACGGCATGCAAAGTTCGTTGTCTATGGTCTATGACCGTGAGATGGGGAGCATGCGGACGCTGTTGGTCAGCCCGCTGCCGCGCTGGTATCTTTTGGTCTGCAAGCTTTTGGCCGGAACCGCGGTTTCGGTTCTTCAGGTCTATGCGTTCCTGGTCATCGCCTATTTCTTCGATATCGAGCCGCCGCTTTACGGTTATGTCACCGTGCTCCCGGCGCTCATCGTTTCAGGCTTGATGCTGGGAGCGCTCGGCATGTTGCTGTCCTCCTGGATCAAACAGCTCGAAAATTTCGCCGGCGTGATGAATTTCGTCATCTTCCCCATGTTTTTTGCCTCGTCGGCGTTATATCCGTTGTGGAAGATGCAGGAATCGAGCGAAATTCTCTTTTACATTTGCACCTACAATCCGTTCACGGCGGCGGTCGAAATCATCCGCTTCGCGCTTTACGGCGACGTCAACTGGCCGTATCTCGGCTATGCGGTGGTTGCGACGGTGGTGTTCATGGCGCTGGCCATTTATGGCTACGATCCCTCGCGCGGCCTCATCGCGCGCAAGGCCGGAGCAATGGCATAAAGCGCCAATTCATGGTGAGACAATGAAAATCCGGGAGGAAAAAACGTGATCAGAACGAGTGAAACGGTCGTTCGGCGTGGCTTGACTGCTGTTGCCGCTTTGACGGCGGGATTCTTGATGATGGCTGCCGACCAGCCGCCGCAGGCGGATGATCAATCCGCGGCACCGGCCGATACGGCGTCGGCAAAGCCCGCCCGCATGAAAGAAGCGCCGGCAGAATCGGCGACGGGCGACTCGGTGGCTCCTGCCAAAGAATCGTCGGAAGAGGCCGATTGGCCGTGCCAGCAGAAATTTGTCGCCGAACTGTCGCCCGGTACGATCTGGAGCGGGCCGCCGCTCGATGACGCGATGAAGGCTTGGCACGACAACGACAAGATCCGCGATTTGGCGGGCGCGCTTGCCCAGGACACGACGGAAGAAGCCGATGGCATCAAGCAGATCAACGATTTTGCGACCGGGCTGAAGGACGATAAGAGCAACCAACTGACCCTGCTCTTTGCGGCGCTGTTCGAAAATTTCAACAATGAACGCAAATTCATGCAAGGCGGCATCAAGAAATTTTTCCATCGCCAAGAGGACGTCGCGGCGAAGGTCAACAAGATCTCGCAGGAGATTCGTCAAGCTCGAAAGAAGGGCATGAAGGAAGATTCTCCGGAAGACAAGACGCTCAAGGCCAAGCTCGATTGGGCCAACCGGGTCTATGACGACCGGCAACGGCTTCTTCCCTATGTTTGCGAAGTGCCGGCTCTGCTCGAACAGAAGCTCGGCAGCTATGGCCGCGCGATTCAGGCCCAGATGAATGGTCAGCCGGCGGCGGCGCAGCCTGCCGCCTCTCAAGACGGCGCATCGGCTGCTCCGAAGGCGGATGCTCCCGCCAACTCCGATGCCCCGGCTAAGGCGGGGGCCCCCGAAGCGCCGCCGGCAAAGACACCTTAGGAGGAACGCCCTTAAGCGGTTCCCCTGGGGCTTGAAAAGCGCCGGCTAGTTCAACACACTAAGCCGAGCATGGCGGAAAGCGTGCCTGGATAAACTATTGAATTTTATTGGTATTTTAACGTCCCAAGATGGATTGACCTGAACGGTTTCTGAACGGACCGCTCACGACGGGTTCAGTGACAGAGATCTAGGATCGCGACCGTGGGTCAACTCTAACAAAGGGAGCACAATCATGACTTGGACAACCCCGAAGATCGTTGAGATCTGCGTCGGCCTCGAGATCAACAGCTACGCTTGCGCTGAGGTCTAATTAAGAGGTCTATCACCTCCGGCGGAGCCCGCCGGACCTGGAGAGCACGATGTTGCATATCCTCGTTCTCGGAGCTGCCGCCGGAGGTGGTTTCCCCCAATGGAACTGCAATTGCACGGCTTGCCGCCGTGCGCGTTCCAAAGATAAGGACGCACGTCCCAGCCATCAGGCCTCGGTCGCGGTCAGCGCCGATGGCGAACGCTGGTTCGTGCTGAATGCCGCGCCCGATCTGCGGCAACAGATCAGCGAAAATCCGAAGCTTCATCCTCAAGGCGCGTTACGGTCGAGCCCGCTGGCGGGAGTCATCGTCACCAATGGCGATGTGGATGCGATCGCCGGCTTGCTGAATTTGCGCGAAGGCACGCCGTTCTCGCTTTACGGCCATGACCGGGTGCTGAATGTTTTGCAGGCTAATTCGATTTTCAACGTGCTCGATTCCAAGCTCGTGCCGCGGCGGTCGCTTCCGCTCGGCCGCGAGGTGCCGCTCGAATTGGCGGATGGGTCGCCCTCGGGGCTGACCGTCGAAGCCTTCGCGGTGCCGGGAAAAATTGCGCTCTATCTTGAAGAGATGAACAAGGGGAATTTCGGTTCCGAGGCCGGCGACACGATTGGCCTCCACATCCGCGAAACGGATGGGCCGGCGAGTCTATTCTTCATTTCCTCCTGTGCGTGGATGACCGGCGACATCGAAAAGCGGGTCAAAGATGCCGATCTCGTTTTCTTCGACGGTACGCTGTGGGTAGACGACGAGATGATCAAGGCCGGCATGGGCAGCAAGACCGGCCAGCGCATGGGCCATATGAGTATGTCCGGCGAGAACGGGACGATTGCTGCGTTCCGCAATCTTGGTGTGAAGCGCAAGGTTTTCGTCCATATCAACAATTCCAATCCGGCCCTGTTGACCGATTCCCCCGAGCGGCGCGAATTGGCGGCGGCGGGTTGGGAAGTGGGATTCGACGGCATGGAAATTACATTGCCGGGTACGGCCGGATCCGATTCATCTCGGGGGCCTGCTGCTGTGAAAAGAACCGCCGCCGTTTCGTGACGGCGGAATTTGCTAAACTCAGAGAAGGGTCCGCGCGCGTAAGCGGATAAGGCAGGGAGACATGACGGTATTTATGAGCCCCGAGGAATTGGAAGCCCGGCTGCGCAAGATCGGCGCCGAGCGTTATCACAACCTCCATCCGTTCCACAAAATGCTGCATGGCGGTCAGCTGAATAAAGGCCAAGTCCAGGCCTGGGCGCTGAACCGCTATTATTACCAGTGCATGATCCCGATCAAAGATTCCGCGCTCATGGCGCGCATCTCGGATCCGCAAGTGCGCCGGGAATGGCGCCATCGCCTCGAAGATCACGACGGCACCGATCAGCTCGAAGGCGGCATCGCGCGCTGGTTCAAGCTGACCGATGGCTTGGGACTCGATCGCGACTACGTCCAATCGACGAAGGGCATTCTACCCGCCACGCGTTTTGCGGTCGACGCCTATGTCACCTTCGTCAAGGAACGTACGCCGCTCGAGGGCATGACGTCGTCGCTGACCGAATTGTTTGCGCCCACGATTCATCGCGAACGCATCGCCGGCATGCTGGAGAACTATGATTTCGTCAGCGACGAGACGATGGCTTATTTCAAGAAGCGCCTCAATCAGGCGCCGCGCGATGCGGAATATGTGCTCGAAGTCGCCAAGCGCGAGGCGCGCACACCGGAGCAGCAAGAAGCCGTCTGCAACGCGTTGATCTTCAAATGCGACGTGCTGTGGACGATGCTCGATGCGTTGCATCACGCCTATGTTGAAGGACACGTCCCGCCGGGCGCCTTCGTGCCGGAGGGATTTACCAGAGGGACGGATGGCAAAGGTCGTCATTGAGCCCGCATCCGTGCCCGCGTTCCCGCGCCATGTGAAATTTCATTTCAACAAGCAGCGGGAACAATGGGTGATTTTGGCGCCGGAACGATTACTGGTCCCCGACGAGACGTCGGTTGAGATCTTGCGGTTGTGCGACGGGGTGACGAGCGTCAACGGGATCGTGGGAAAGCTGGTTGAAAAATACAACGCACCCCACGATGTAATTTTAAAGGACGTAACGGCGATGCTTCAGGATCTCGCGGATAAAGGATTTTTGACGATATGAGCATGATGGCTGAAGTGCAGGAAGCCCCGAAGGCGGCGTCGAAGCCGAAAGTCCAAGCCCCTTTGGCCATTCTGGCGGAGCTGTCGCATCGCTGTCCGCTGCAATGCCCCTATTGCTCCAACCCGGTCAATCTGGAGCGGTCGAGCAACGAGCTCGATACCGCTTCCTGGTGCCGCGTCATGGACGAGGCGGCGGCGATGGGCGTGCATCAAGTCCATTTCTCCGGCGGCGAGCCGACGGTGCGCAAGGATCTCGAAGATCTGACCAAGCACGCCAGCGATATCGGGCTTTATACCAATCTCATCACCTCGGCCGTGCTGCTGACCAAAGAGCGGGTGAACAAGCTGGCTGATCTGGGGATGAATCATATCCAAATCAGCTTCCAGGATTCCGAAGAGCTGAACGCCGACCGGATCGGCGGCTTCAAAGGCGGCCACAAGAAGAAGATCGAAGTCGCCCATTGGGTGCGCGAAGCGGACCTGCCGCTTACCGTCAACGCGGTGATGCATCGCCAGAATCTGCATCATCTCGAAGACGTGATCGAATTGGCGGTGGAACTCGACGCCGAGCGCTTGGAAGTGGCGCAGGTTCAATATTACGGCTGGGCGCTGAAGAATCGCGCCGCCTTCATGCCGACCTATGAACAGCTGTCTTGGGCAACCGACGTGGTGGAAAAGGCGCGGGCCCGGCTGAAAGGCACCCTCGTCATCGATTACGTCGTGCCCGATTATTACGCCCGGCGTCCGAAGGTCTGCATGGGCGGCTGGGGTCGTCGTTTCATCAATATCAATCCGGCGGGCTTGGTTCTTCCCTGCCACGCGGCGGAAAGCATTCCGTCATTGAAATTCGATTCGGTGCGGGATCACAGCCTGCAATGGATCTGGGAAAACTCGGAAGCTTTCAACAAATTCCGCGGTACCGATTGGATGCCGGAGCCGTGCCGCTCGTGCGATCGCAAGGAGATCGATTGGGGCGGCTGCCGCTGCCAAGCCTTCGCTTTGACCGGCGATGAAATCGCGACCGATCCGGCTTGCGAGCTCTCGCCGCGCCATGAGGAGATTTTCGGGATCGCCGCCCACGAAGCGCAGGAAGCGCCCCAGCCCTTCGTCTATCGCCGGATTGGTTGAACGCCCGCAAAGCCGGAACAGGCGCAATCCAATAAAAAGGCCCGCAAATCGCGGGCCTTTTCGTTTTAATCCTTCGGCACCTTATTTTGCCGGCGTCTTATTTTGCCAGCTGCCTATTTTGGAGATGCCTCACCGGCCGTGGGTTTCGCCCCGTCTTTCTCGGGTGCCGCCGCGTTGCTCTTCTCTCCGGAGCTTGGCTTCTGCGGCGCCGCTCCGGCGGCAACGGGCGGGCCTACCATGTTCAGAACCGGCACCCCGTAAGATTTGAGGATTTCGTTGATCTGCGGCTGGGTTTTGCGGATCGCATCGTTCAGCTCGCGCTTCCAATCGTTTTCGCCGTGGCGAACACCCATGGTCATCAGGTAGTCCATCCGGCCGCCGGGCCGTTTGGCGTTCTCGAGCGGAATGACCGTGACGTCGACCTTTTCTTTCTTCGCCCAATAAGCCACGGTCGGCCCGGCCATCAGCGCCACGTCGATCACTTTATTCTTGAGGTCTTCGAGCATCTGACTCGGAACGGGTTGTATCTGAACGTCGTTGCGCAGGTTATAGCCGGTCATGTTGTCGAGCAGATCGTTCTCCTCGATCAGAAAATTAGTCACGGTCCCGGCGACGACGCCGATCTTAAGTTTCTTCATCGCCGGGTCGGTGATGGAGGTCGCCTTGATGCCGGAATCCTTGCGATAAACCATCACATAGTTCATCCGGTAATAAGGATTGGTGTTGAGAACGGACGACGCGCCGGCGGGAATACCGACGACGACGTCGCAAACCTTGGCGCTCAGCGTGTTGGTCATAAAGGCGGGACCGAGAGAATACCACGTGTAAGCCAACGGCCGGTTCAGCTGCTTGGCCAGAAGCTCGGCGATCTTGTTTTCGAAGCCCGCTTCCTTTTCATTTGAATAGGGGAGATTCCCCGGATCGGCGCATACCCGGAAATGGGTGGGATCCACCGCTTCGATACTGGTCGTAGCCGACGCAACGCCGGCGACGGACAGCATGGCGATGACAAAAACGGCGCTGCCGGACAATAGGTAGCGCCGCTTCATTGTCCGCAAAGTTAAGCAACGGAACAGGTTCTTAAACGGAGACAATTCTGTCGATCGGAACAAGGGCGAACTCCCACTTTGGCGGTTTAGCCGTCCCCCGACCGGCGCGAACAAGCTAATTCTTCGGGCCCTCCCACTCGGGCGTGCCGGCTTTGATAGCGCCATCGGCCCGCCCCTTGATATAAGCGTAAAGCGAGTCGATGTATTTGACGACCGTCGGATTCTCGCCGAAAGAGGGCATGGCGTTGTTCGAAACCGAGGTGATGTTCTCGCGGCCGTTCATGACAGTGGCCACGAAATCCTCATACGACAGGTATTTCAGCGAGTCCATCAAGCGGGGTGCGAAGGAGCTGCCCTTCGCGTCCGGTCCGTGACAGACGAAGCAAATGCTGCTGTACATGTTATAGCCGCGGTATGTATTGAAATCGACCTTCCCACTGGGAAAGATCTTGTACGGCACGTCGGTATTAAGCTTGACGCCCTTCGGCACCGTGTTATCTGCCGGCGTCGTCTGTGCATCCTGGGCAAAAACGATTTCCGGAACAAGGGCCGTAGCCGCAACCGCACCGATGACCACAGCGGACAGTAGCCCCTCGGTCCATGCCCATCTCCTGAACATGACGTATCCTCCCGATTTATTATGTCTATTTTGTGGAGGAACTTATAGCCGAAGGGCCTAGCCGCAACAACGGAAAAACCGCGGTAGACTGGGCTTTTTGGCCCTGATCGACAATCGAAATGGCCAAAAAAAAGCCCGGCATCCTTTGGGGATGCCGGGCTCGTACTTAGGTTACGATTTACGGAAGCTGGAAGACGGTCAGGGTACCGCCGAGACGGGTGTACTCGTAGAGACCGGCATAACCGCCGATCGCACCGAGGCCGCCCGTGGCGTCCTTGCCCTTCGCATCTTCTTCAGCGATGCCGAGAGCGAGGTTGATACCAGCCCAACCACCGACGCCTGAGAAGACGCCGAGTTGTTCCTTGCCACCATGGCTCCACGCATTGGTGTTGCCGATGATGCCGGACGGGCTCTTGAACTTCCACAACAGCTTGCCGCTCGCGGCGTCGACGGCCTTCTCATACCCATCGAGGGTACCGTAGAAGACAACGTCGCCAGCCGTGGCGAGAGCGCCGGCCCAAGCCGAGAACTTCTCGGGGTCGGACCAAACGATCTTACCCTTGGCGCCATCCCAAGCGATGAAGTTGCCCATGTTCGTGGTGCCATCGCCCGTAACCTTGCCGGCCGGGAACATCGCCAAGCGCGCGTTCACATACGCATCGCCAGGTGAGTACTCGGTTCCACCGCCGGTGTAGGACAGGGGCTGATAGTCCATGCAAACATGGTTGGTCGGCACATAGAACAGGTTGGTCTTGGGCGAGTAAGCCGCTGGCTGCTCGTCCTTGGTGCCCAACGCTGCCGGGCAGACGTTCGTGGTGTTCACGTCTTCGCCGTTCTTGTGGGTGCTGTAACGCGCCACAACTTCCGGACGGCCAGTCTTCATGTCGACGTGGGTGGCCCAGTTCACCGCCGGATCATACTTTTCGGCGACGAGCAGCGAGCCATCGGTACGGTCGAGCGTGTAGCTGAAGCCGTTACGATTGAAGTGGGTGATCGCTTTGACCGTCTTACCGCCGATGTTCTGGTCGGTGAGGATCATTTCGTTGACGCCATCATAGTCCCACTCGTCGTGCGGGGTCATTTGATAGAGCCAACGGGCCATGCCGGTGTCCGGGTTACGAGCATTCATGGTCATCGACCACTTGTTGTCGCCAGGACGCACAACCGGGTTCCAGGTGCTGGGGTTGCCGGAGCCGTAGTAGAACAGGTTGAGATCCGGATCCCACGCCCAATAGCCCCAGATCGAACCGCCGCCGATTTCCCAGGCATTGCCTTCCCAGGTCTTCAAGCTGCTGTCCTTGCCGATCGGCTTGCCGAGCTCGGTGGTCTTGTCCGGATCGACCAAGAGGTCGGAGTCCGGGCCCATCGAGTAGGCACGCCACACGCGCTTGCCGGTCTTCATGTCATAGGCGGTCATGTTGCAACGAACGCCGAATTCAGCGCCGGAGCAGCCAACCATAACCTTGTCATTGATGACCATCGGCGCGCCCGTGCCGGTGGAAGCGGAAACGCCCCGCTTGCCTTTGCCGGAGTCCATGTTCTGGACGTGCCAAACTTCTTTACCCGTCTTGGCATCGAGGGCGATCAGGGTGGTATCGGCGGCATGAATGAAGAGCTTGCCGTCGGCATATTGAGCGCCGCGATTGACGTTATCGCAGCACATCACGGAAACGACGCGACCTTCGGTCTCACCCGACGGATACTTGCCACCCTTCACCGGGTCGTATTCCCAAATGATGCGGCCGTTGTCGTTGAGGTCGAGGGCGAACACTTTGTTCGGAATCGCCGACACGATGTACATCGTATCGCCGATCACGAGCGGGCCACCTTCATGGCCGCGCAACACGCCGGTCGAGAACTGCCAAGCAACGCCCAGATTGGCGACGGTGCTCTTGTTGATTTGATCCAACGTAGTGTAGCGCCAGCCGGAGTAATTGCCCGACTGCATCGCCCACTGATTGGGATCAGCCTGGAGCTTCAACAGTTCTTGGTTGGCGAGCGCCATGCCCGGCAACGCAACAACTGCGGTCGCAGCCAGTAAAGCTTTGAACGAAATTTTCATGTGGTCATTCCTCCCCACTCTTAGGTTGTTGTCTTCCGGAAGACGGAAAACTTACTGGGGCTGCGCCCAGTCGTTCGACTCATTGCAAGGCAGGACTTTCATTCCTCGCGCCGCGGTGAGCAACGCGAAGAAACGCAAGTTATTTACACTGCAAGAGAAGCACGACTTAGCCTACACAACCCGCGCGCATGATACGGGCCTTCGTGAAACGGGGTCAAGATTCTTTTGCTTCGCGATTATTATGAATGCGCGGATTTCCAAGGCGTACGCACGATATGAGTTCATTCGATGCGACGACCGCAAATTGCGGCATAACGGTTGACCGAATTATCGTCGCGAGGATTCTGGATATGCGAGAAAGTGCCATTTTAATGGGCTTTCGCGCAATTCTTGGGGCAGCAATTTCCGCTGCAGCGCACAACGAATATGGCGCGCGCAAGGCACTCGTTCCAATTTCATGGTTATTAATTGATTACGTCGTCACCCAAGACTACATGATCGCGAAATCTTTAATATATTTCGATCGATTCTTTCGTCGTTGCGCGTTACGTGGTGCGACATTCACCCGTTTTGTTCGCAATTGCAGGATCAACCGACGCCACAAAAATTTCTGAGAAGGGACAATTTGGGCCGTTCATGAATATTTGCGTAATGCAGTTTGATGCACCATGTGTGCAATGCACAATAAATCGAACTGTAATGGTGCAGTGCGATAAATGGGATGCGTCGCGATGCTAAGCCGCGCCATCTCCCCTGTCCTCGTCGCGATTGGGGTCCTGTTGACCTTGCGCGGCCCACTGGTTGCGGCAGAGGCTCTACCGATCACGGAAATAGCTCCCGGTGTGTTCGTGCATAAGGGCGCCTATGAAGACGTCAACCCGCACAACCGGGGCGATATTTCCAACATCGGTTTTATCGTCGGTGAAAAAGTTGTGGCGGTTATCGATACCGGCAATGCCCGGTGGATCGGCGATGACTTGCGCGCGGCGATCAAAGCCAAAACGAGTCTTCCCATCGCCTACGTCATCAACACCCACGCTCATCCCGACCATATTTTCGGGAATGCGGCGTTCAAAGACGACAAGCCGGAATTCGTCGGCCATGCCAAGCTCGAAGCGGAGATGCGCACCAAAGCGCCCTATTACTTGCAGACACTGAAGACATTCGTCGGCGAAGCCGCGACGAAGGGCATTGAAATTGTTCCGCCGACCAGAACGGTGAAACCGGGCGAGTCAATCACCCTCGATTTAGGCGGGCGAACCCTCACAATTACCGGCTATCCGACCGCCCACAGCGAAAGCGATGTCACGGTGTACGACGACAAGACCCAAACTTTGTGGACCGGCGATTTGCTGTTCGTCGATCGGGTGCCGGCCATCGACGGCAGCATTCTCGGATGGGTCAAGGCTATCGCTGAGCTGAAAAAGATCACGGCTGCTCGGGCGGTGCCGGGACATGGGCCGGCCGCCGTTCCCTGGCCGCAATCCCTGTCCGGGGAAGAACGGTATTTCAGTCTTTTGCTCAAGGACATCCGCGCCATCCAAAAGGCGCACGGAAAGATCGAAGATGCAACGAAAACGGCGGGAACCGAAGACAAGGATCGCTGGGCCCTATTCGACGACTACAATGCGCGCAACGTGACGGCGGCCTTCGTCGAGCTCGAATGGGAATAAGGCTCACCACAACGTGATGCCGGAAAAGTGGGGGTGGCCTTGACCCGCGCTATTTTTCCCCTAAATTCTTGTACAAATCCCAAGCGAGGCGGCTTAGACCCTGAAATGGGGCGCCGCCGGTATTTTCAGGAGAGATCGATGCAACCCAATGCAAAGAAGTTTTTGGCGTTCGGCGCCATTGCCTTCGGAGTCGCGACCCTGATGAGTGGCGTTTCCCGCGCCGACATGTGGGACAAGCAGCGCACGGAATCCCAGGACGTTGTCAAAGGTGAAACCGGCAGCTGGGATAACATCAAGAAAGGGCTGTTCGCGGACAAAGAGATTGCCGATGGTACGGGCGTCATTAATTTCGAAGCGCCGCCGCGGGTTACCGATGCCGCTTTTATCCCGCTCACTATCGGTGCGGCAAAACCGCAGACCGCGGATCACTTCATCAAGAATATCTATCTCGTGATCGACGAGAATCCGTCGCCGGTTGCCGCGGTGTTTCATCTTTCGCCGGACAACGGACTCGCCAATATTTCAACCCGGGTGCGGATCGACAAATACACCTATGTCCGCGCCATCGCCGAAACCAATGACGGCAAGCTCTATATGGCGAAAAGCTTCCTGAAAGCGGCGGGTGGCTGCTCGGCGCCGACCATGAGCGACAACGACGAAGCGCGGGCGCGGATCGGCAAAATGAAAATGAATTTCGTGAAGGCGGCATCTAACGGTCAACCGGGCGAGGCGCAAATTTTGGTCAGCCACCCGAATTACACCGGCTTCCAATACGATCAAATCGAGCGGCGCGAAATTCCCGCCGATTATGTCTCTTCAATCGAAGTGACCTATGGCTCCTCGAAGGTCTTCAGCGTCGATTCCGGAATTTCGATCAGCGAGAATCCGAGTTTCTTTTTCAATTATAAGGACCAAGGGCCCGCCGAGATGAAGGCGACGGCGAAAGATTCGGAAGGCCACGTCTTCGAGAAGACTTGGCCGGTCGGCAAGAGCGACGTGAACGGCTAAGCCTCGCTCCAAACTCTCCGGCCCCCAACTCTTCGACTCGAAGCCGGGGCCGCAAATACGAATCGGGGCGCCTTTGCGGGCGCCCCGATTTTTTGTTGCCGCAATTCAGCGCTTCAGAAGCACTTCAACTCGGCCAAAGCCTCGGCGCGATAAAACTTGTCCAGCGGCTCCTTGGCGACATCGAGATTGCGATAGACATCGGCATGCGCGTTGAAGGACTGCTGCACGCTGCGAATGGTCTGGGCATCGACGAATTGGTCATAGGTCAGATGCGCGGCAATGGTGTCGACCGCGCAAGAGCATTTCTGCATGTAGACGTAATCCGACGCCACATCCGACATGCAGGCCAGGACGTATTCGACCCGCGCCTGAGTCGGGAAATCGTTGACTCTCGGCGCCGCATCCAAGGGTCCCGCAAGGACAAGGCCTGCCGCCAAGAAAGCGCCGAATGCCGCGGCGCGCTTCATCGAGTGAATCACGGTCTCCATGTTTCTTTTCCTTCTAGTTTGCTTTTCCCGAGGCGTCACCGCCGGTGTCGGCGTGATTGCTGCCGGAATGGATTTCGCGGAAAGTGACGCTCTCATCGGTGATGGGCTGATCGTCGGTCGGACCGGGGGTCATCGCATTCACCTTGTAAATGCCGCCGGGAATTTCATCCGACAAGATGAAGACATAGGTCTTCTTGGCGAATTCCGGATACCGTTCGTTCGCCGGATCGTTGATGTAGGGCTGAACGCGGATTTCGGTTCCTTTGTGCTGGGCGCCGTTGAAATTGAAAGTCGTTGGCGCCATGGTTGCCGCGCCGGCGAGCGCCTGACGAATGAGCGTGCGATAATAAAGCGCATTGCCGTGAGTTTGCCGCTGCAATTCGCGCACGTCGCGCTCCAAGAACAGCATGAAAACCGGATTGCTGGTGAAATCCGGAAAATCGTGAAATTCAATGTGGTTGGTTCCGGTAAGGAAATGGAACGACAGATCCTTGTGTCCGTTCGGCGAAACCTTGGTGATCGTCTCTTCGACCGTGTCTGTGAACCCGGGCTCCAGCGACCCCTTCTTCTCGAAGGCATAGACGAGAACGGAAGGTTCGTGGATCGAAGCCAGATGATTGGTGGTGAACAGGGCCTGATTGGCCTTCGACAGAGTGTTTGGGTCCGTCGTGGCATTTCCAGCCGTGCTTAGCGCCATCAGCGCACCGGTGGCCAGCAGGGCGGCGGAAAAAAGGCGTACAATCTTCACGGGCAATCCTCCCATATTTGGGCTTGCTTTCGCTTCTTTGAGATAGGGCGAAGCGTGAATTCTACCACCCGCGGCCCGAGGAAAACAGGCCCGGAAAATAGCCTTTCTCCCCCTGAATGGGCCCTGAACGGCCTTCGGCGGTGGCGTGGTGTCAGGACCCTTTGCCGCCCGGGCCGCGTTTGTTAGGGTGAAGCCCTTGATTGGGCGGGAAAATCGGAAACCCTCGTGGCGCGCAGGAAATCCGCATCGGGACGAGCCAAGAAGCCGGCTGCAAAGCGCGGCTACCGGGTGTTCGTGCGCGATCTGGTTTTGCCCTGCCGGATCGGCATCCATCCCCATGAGCGGGAACTGGCTCAGCGGGTCCGGTTCAATGTCGAAATCGATGCCATCGTGAGCTCGGCCGGCGATGACATCGCGGGCGTGGTCTCTTATGAAGATATCGTGTTCGGCATCAAGCGGATCATCGGAGCCGGCCATATCAATCTCGTCGAAACTTTGGCAGAACAGGTGGCGGAGCTGTGCTTGAGCGATTCCCGGGTTAGCGCCGCCCGCATCCGGATCGAGAAGCTCGACGTGTTCCGCGAAGCCGGCAGCGTCGGTGTCGAGATCGAGCGGCGGAGCAATCGCCGCTAAGTTTGGCCATGTGGGTCGTCAAACTCGGCGGAAGCCTGATCTTTTCGCCCGAATTATCCCCCTGGATTTCCGCACTGACGGCGCCGGGAAATACCCGGCTGGTCGTGGTGCCCGGCGGCGGTCCCTTTGCCGATGAGGTCAGGCGCGTGCAAAAGGCGAGAAGTTTTGACGACGCCGTGGCGCATCGCATGGCGGTGCTGGCAACTGAGCAATACGGGTTGATGCTCTGTACGTTTTCCGATCGCTTGGTCCCGGCCGCGACGGCCTCGGAAATCCGTAACATCCAACAAGCCGGCCGCGTTCCGGTGTGGATGGCCGGCACGATGACGCGAAATGCGGCCGATATCGAGGCGTGCTGGGATGTCTCTTCGGATTCGCTGGCGGCATGGCTCGCCGCCAAATTGGCGGCTTCGGCGCTTCTTCTCATAAAATCCGCACAGCTGCCAATAAATTTGGTAACCGCAAGCGAGCTGTCGCGATCCGGTCTGGTCGATCCGGCATTCCCCGGGATGGTGCGGGGCGCCGCCTTCGCCATTCGCTGCCTCGGACCCGGCGGTCAACCGGAATTCGCGCGGGCACTTGCCGATGGTATTCTACCCGGCGTCGCGATCGCCCCCGAATAAGCCGCAAGGCGTTCAGGGTTTTCGCAACTGATCGTTGACAATGTCCGAGGCCTGGCTGAGCCTTGGCGCGACGGCATCGAAGGTGATTTGAATCATCATGGACGGCACGAAACGCAAACAGAAATGGGCCTGGGTCTTAACCGGCTCTGGTCATTTTTTCGACGAATCGCTGGCGATCATGAAGACGCTGGACGGTTATGACGTGTTCGTAAGCAAGGCCGCTGAAGAAGTGCTGCGCATGTATCGTCATCGTGACGAGATTTTTTCGCCGGGCGTCCAGGTTTATCGCGACACCACCGCGAGCGCGGTGCCGGTGGGGCAATTTTACAAGGGTGAGTATCACACCCTGGTCATGGCGCCGGTATCTTCCAATACCGTGGCGAAATGCGTTTATGGAATTTCCGACAATTTGGCGACGAATGTGTTCGCCCAAGCCGGGAAATGCCGCGTGCCGGCGGTCGTCTTTGCCTGCGACACCGCGCCCGAACTCGACACCATGGCGCCGAAGGGCATGGTGAAGGTCTATCCGCGCCGCATCGATCTCGAGAATGTCGTAAGGCTCCGCGCCTTTGAAGACACCGAGGTGGTCGAGAGTATGGCGGATCTCGAAAAGGCGATTGCCGAGCGAGCGAAATGGCTGAACGCATCCTCTTCCTGACCGGCCGGCTCGCCGAAAAGCCGCTCAATCGCGTGCTCGAATCGATGCAGCCCAGTGACTTCACTTACAAAGTGCGGCAAATCGGCATTTCGGTCGCCGCACTGATGACGCCGCGATTGATCGAGCGGCGCGTGCCCGATGCGATGGGCGCGGACTGGATCATGGTGCCGGGGCGCGTGCGCGGCGATCTTGAAAAACTTTCCGTTCATTACGGGGTACCGGTACGGCGCGGACCCGAGGATCTCAAGGACATTCCCGAATATTTCGGCCGTGGCGGCAAACCTGCCGATCTCAGCCAGCACGATGTCCGAATCTTTGCCGAAATCACCGATGCGCCGGCCTTGAATGTCCCTGCGATCGTCGAGAAAGCCCGGGCTTATAGAAAAGACGGCGCCGACGTCATCGATCTCGGCTGCCTCCCCGCCACGCCCTTTCCCCATCTCGAAAAGGCGATCCAAGCGCTGAAGGCCGATGGGTTCTCGGTGAGCGTCGATTCCGCCGATCTGCAGGAATTGCGGCGCGGCGGCAAAGCGGGCGCCGATTACATTCTCAGTCTCACCGAGAAAACCCTGTCGCTCGCCGACGAAATTCCGTCGGTTCCGGTCCTGATCCCAAATACGCCCGGCGATCTCGAATCGCTGTGCCGCGCCATGGAAAAGCTGCGCGCGAAGAAACGCAAATTTCTCGCCGACCCCATTCTCGATCCGATCCATTTCGGCTTCACCGAGAGCCTGACGCGCTATTGGGAATTGCGCCGGCGCTATCCGGATGCTGAAATCCTGATGGGCATCGGCAATCTGACGGAATTGACGGGGGCGGATACCGTCGGCATCACCGCAACTCTCATGGGCGTGGTCTCGGAGCTTGCGATCCGCAACGTGCTGGTGGTTCAGGTAAGCCCCCATGCCCGAAGGGCAGTGACGGAGTTGGACGCCGCGCGGCGTATTTTCTTCCGGGCGCGGGAGGACCACGCGCTGCCCATCGGTTATAGTGATTCCTTGCTCTGTCTTCATGATCGGAAATCGCCGCCGACGGCGGAAGAAATCGCTGAACTTGCCGCGGAAATCCGCGATCCGAGCTTTCGCATCCAGATCAGCGCCGACGGCATCCACATTTTCAATCGCGACGGGATGCACAAATCCGTCGATCCGTTCGACCTGTTTCCCCATCTCGGATTGGAAAAAGACGGCGCCCATGCGTTCTATATCGGTGTCGAATTGGCGCGCGCGCAAACGGCCTGGCAGCTCGGCAAGGCCTACAATCAGGACGAAGAGCTCGACTGGAGCTGTGCTGCGGATAAGATCCGCAGCGAACAGCCGACGGACAGCATCACGGCCCCCGGGCATACCCTCATGGTCAAAAAGAAACAGGCGGATGCCGTGCGCAAGAGCAAGCAGCGCCAAACCAATCAGCGCAAGAACAAGCAGCAAAAGCGCAAGGCGAAGCGATGATTTTCGAGACCATCGTCACCACCCAGGCGCCGGACGGTGCGGTTCATATCGCTCCTTTCGGGATTACCGAGGACGAGAGCGGTCTCGTCCTCGCTCCTTTCCGTCCATCGACAACGCTCGACAATCTTCTGGCGACGCGCTGTGCGGTCATCAATCTGACCGACGACGTGCGTATTTTCGCCGGCTGCCTCACCGAGCGCCGCGATTGGCCAACCAAGCCGGCGCACGTCGTTGCTGGCCGTGTTCTTGACGCAGTACTTTCCCACCGTGAGGTTCGTGTTGCCTCGATCGAGGAAGACCCGCTCCGGCCGCGCTTCCGCCTCGAGATCGTGCATGAGGAAACCCATGCTCCCTTCCGCGGCTTCAACCGGGCGCAAGCCGCGGTCATTGAGGCGGCGATTCTGGTCAGCCGCCTCCATAGGCTGCCGCCGGAAAAGATCGAAGCCGAGATTGCCTATCTTATGATTGCGATCGACAAGACCGCGGGCGAGCGGGAATGGGAAGCTTGGGGCTGGCTGATGGCCCGGATTGCGGATTATAAGGCGAACCCGGGTATGAGACCCAAAGCGGAACGAGCCGGATGATCGCCCTTCTTGCCAGTGTTGCTTGTTACGACGAGATCGACGCTGCCCTGTCCGGCGGTGCGGATATCATTGATCTCAAAGACCCAAGCGCGGGCGCGCTCGGCGCCTGGAAAATCGAATCGATTCGCGAAACGGTCGGAATACTCAAGGGCCGGCGTCCGGTGAGCGCCACCATCGGCGACTTGCCCATGCAGCCCGAAATTATCGCGACAGCGGTGCGGGCGGCGGCGGAAACCGGCGTCGATATCGTGAAGATCGGATTCTTCGACGGGTCGACGCACACCTGCATTGCGGCGCTCGAACCGGTTGCCAAACGCGCGCGCCTCGTTGCCGTGCTCTTTGCCGATCGGAGTCCGGATTTCGATTTATTGCCTTTGTTGGCGAAAGCCGGGTTCTTCGGGGTCATGCTGGATACGGCGGATAAATCCAAGGGCACGCTCTGCAATCATTTGGACAAATACGCACTCGCCCAGTTTGGCGCTTTGGCGCGCACGCACGGGCTTTACTTCGGCTTCGCCGGTTCGTTGGCAATGACCGACATCCCGCCGCTTCTGCCTTTGGCACCGGATTTCCTTGGTTTCCGCCGGGCGCTGTGCGGTACTGCGGGCCGCACCGGAAAACTCGATTCCGCGGCGGTGGCAAATGTGAAGCGGGCGATCGAGACTCAAATTCCGGCGGCGAGAACCGCAACCGCGACCGCCGGCGCGCAGATCGCCGCTTCATTCCGGGCGGTCGCGTCGACCGGCACTAAATCCGCGAAATCGACATAAGCCCGGTCCAGTCGCCGGGCAATCGCCTCGACCAGAAATCGGCCGCAGCCGGCACCAACGAGCGGCGCCTGCGAATTCAGGCCCGCACGATCGATCCCGCGAATCAGCGCCTCGGCGATTTGTGCGGTCTGAATCGCAACCAGCGTCCCGGCGAAGCGCTGCCAGGCATCGAAGGGCGCGCTTTCGACGTCCCGACCAAGCATGCGCGCCAGCCTTCGCGCGCTATCTTGCGGGGTCTTTCCACCATTGTCGGCGGCGGGAAAATCGTCGGCGTCCTCCGGCAGCAGTCCGGCGACCCGATAGGCATCCGCCATCGTGGCGAAAACTTCCGCCATGACACCCTGGGTTTGCCCCTCGAAGTCGACGATCGAGGCCAGCGCCATCACCGGCGTGCGTACGATTCCGGTGTAGACCAACTCGTTGTTCACGAGTCTTTCGGAATCGCTGCGCCCGCGCGCCAGAACTTTCCCGCCGTCGACCGGCGCAATATCCGTCGTCGTGCTGCCGATATCGACCAGTGCTGCTTGCGGCAGTTTCTTTGCCGTCAACAAGGCCGTGGCGAGCCAATTGGCGGAGGCGATGTTTTGCCAAAGTATTGGCGTCTCGCTTGGCGAAACCAATCCCGCGTCGCCGGCAAATACCGAAATGTCGCCGAGTTTGTTTCTGGCGGCGCTGGTCAAAGCCCGCACGCCTTCTTCCCGCGACGGGAAAATATCGGCCATCTCGCCGGTCATGGTGACCGCGTGACGGTGCGCCGGACCAAGTCGCGACAAAGCCTCGTTCATCGCGGCATCGAGATGCGGAAGGCCTCGCCAAAGCGGGCAGGGGATTTGGATCGCATCCGTAACCCGCCCGTTTTCGACGCGCGCCGCCTTCAGATGCGCGCCGCCCAAATCCCATCCCAGCACCGCGTCAGCCATCGACCCAGGCTGTGTGAAAATGCGATCTGCGTCGTTGTGGAAGTCGTAGGCAATGATCTCGGCGGGATTTGACGGCTTGGTTGCGCCAATTCGTCAGAATCGACATGTGAAGGCGGATATTGGCTTCCTGAGGCGAAGCGCGCG
>JBGOXX010000018.1:0-22420 GCA_041479345.1 Alphaproteobacteria bacterium | reverse complement strand
TGTTCTACCGCAAGGTGCTGGCCGACGACCGTATCAATCAGTTTTTCGATGGGGTCAACGTCGACACCCAGCGAGCCATGATGAAATCATTCCTCACCATGGCGTTTGGCGGACCCAACGCTTATTCAGGGGCGAGTTTGCGCAATGCGCACGCGCCATTGGTGGCCAAAGGCCTTAACGATTCGCATTTCGACGCCGTAGCGGAACTTCTGAAAGCCACTCTCGATGAACTCGCCGTGCCATCCGAACTCGCCGCCGAAGTCATGGGCATCGCTGGCTCCACACGTGAGGACGTACTGGGTCGCAGCGGCGCTCCGGCCGAAGTCAGCGTTGCGCCGCTGCCCTCTGCCGAAGCTGCAGCGAGTCCCAAGACAAGCGCTCCCGCAGCGTCGAACGGCGACAAGAAAGACGAAGGCGCAAAGGATTCCGCGGTCGCGGCGCACAGCATCCGCGTCAATGTCGACTTGCTCGAGAATCTGATGACGATGGTGAGCGAACTCGTCCTCACCCGTAATCAGCTCCTCCAAATCCTGCGCAATCAAAAGGACAGCGATTTCGGCACTCCGTTGCAGCGCCTCAATCACATCACCTCGGAGCTGCAGGAAGGCGTCATGAAGACGCGCATGCAGCCGATCGGCAATGCGTGGGCCAAACTGCCGCGCCTGGTTCGCGATCTGGCACTCGAACTCGACAAGAAAATCGATCTCGAAATGATCGGCGCCGATACCGAACTCGATCGCCAGGTTCTCGAGCTCATTAAGGACCCGCTTACCCACATGGTCCGCAATTCCGCCGACCACGGCGTCGAGATTCCGAAAATCCGCAAGGCCGCGGGCAAGCCGGAATCGGGCAAGATCACGCTCAATGCCTACCATGAAGGCGGTCACATCATCATCGAAATCAAGGACAACGGTGCCGGCTTGGCGACGAGCAGGATCAAGGCTAAGGCGATCCAAAACGGGATTGCCACCGAAGCCGAACTCAACGCCATGTCCGAGGCGCAGATCCAGCAATTCATTTTCAAGGCCGGCTTTTCCACCGCCGCCAAGGTGACGAGCGTTTCCGGCCGCGGCGTCGGCATGGACGTGGTGCGCACCAACATCGAAAAGATCGGCGGCACCGTCGAAATGAAATCGGTGGAAGGCAAAGGCACGACCTTTACCATCAAGATCCCGCTGACCTTGGCCATCGTTTCCGCCCTCATCGTCGAATGCGGCGGCGAGCGCTTCGCCATCCCGCAAATCAGCGTGATCGAGTTGGTCCGGGCTTCGACCAACTCCGAAAACGCCATCGAGATGATCAACGACACGCCGGTCTTGCGCCTCCGCAACCGGCTGCTACCGCTGGTTTCCCTACATGACCTTTTGCGGCTCGGCCCTGAGCGCAAGCTCGACAAGAAGAACGATCACTTTATCGTGGTCACTCAGGTCGGGAATTACACGTTCGGCATCATGGTCGATCGCGTCTTCGACACCGAAGAAATCGTGGTCAAGCCGGTGGCGCCGATCCTGCGCGACATTTCGATCTTCTCCGGCAATACCATCCTCGGCGACGGCAGTGTGATCATGATCCTGGATCCGAATGGCATTGCCGCGGCAAGCGGTGAGGCCAGCGTCGCCGACCAAGCCGGCGAGGCGGCGGCTGCGGCCAGTGGGGGAGCGGGCGATGAAAAAGTTGCGCTGCTTCTGTTCCGTGCCGCCGGCCAAGCGCCGAAGGCGGTTCCGCTGTCGCTCATTGCGCGGCTCGAAGAAGTCAAATGCGAGAGCATCGAATTCTCGCAAGGGCGGCCGATGGTGCAGTACCGCGGACATCTCATGCCGCTCGTCACCATCTCCGACGACTACAAGCTTAAAGAGAAGGGCCGTCAGCCGATTCTGGTCTTCTCCGACCGCGGCCGAAGCATGGGCCTCGTGGTCGATGAAATCGTCGATATCGTCGAAGAAGCGCTTTCGGTCGAACTCAGCTCGGAAACCGAGGGCATGCTGGGCAGCAGCATTGTCGTCGGCAAAGCAACCGACATCATCGATGCCGGCCATTACCTGACGCGCGCCTTCGGCGATTGGTTCATGACCAAGAACCAGGGTCCGTTGGGACGCGAAGGCGGCAAGCGCGTGTTGCTTGTGGACGACAGCTCGTTCTTCCGTAATCTTCTGACTCCGCTGCTCTCCGTTGCCGGCTATTCCGTCACCACCGCCGAAAACGGCGACGAGGCGATGAAGCTGTGCGAACAGGGCCGCGATTTCGACATCATCATCAGCGATATCGAGATGCCCGGCATGGACGGTTTCGCTTTTGCCGAGAGCGTGAAGAAGAGCGGCCGCTGGCATAACACGCCGATGGTCGCTTTGTCGTCGCATACGTCACCGGAGGATTTGGATCGCGGCCGCGCCGTCGGCTTCAGCGACTACGTTCCGAAATTCGATCGTGACGCGCTTTTGAGCACCCTGTCCGAGACGCTTGCCACTGTAAGAGGCGCCGCATGACCAAGAGGAATCATTCCGAAGCCGTCGTTGATTCGCCGGCCGAAATCCCTGGCGGAAGCCAAGATTTCGTCACCATGACGATCTACAATCAATTGTTTGGCATTCCGGTGCTGACCGTCCAGGACGTGCTGGGTCCGCAGAAGATCACGCGAATCCCGCTGGCGTCGCCGGAAGTCGCCGGCGCGCTCAATTTGCGCGGCCGGATCGTGACCGCGATCGACGTGCGAAAGCGCCTGGGACTGCCGACGGCCGCCGAAGGCTCGGTCAGCATGAGCGTGGTCGTCGATTTCCACGGCGAGCTCTACAGCCTCATCATCGACTCGGTCGGCGAGGTGTTGAGCCTGCCCGCCAATAGCTTTGAACGCAATCCGGCAACCCTTGACGCGGCTTGGCGCGAGATTTCAACCGGCGTTTACCGGTTGAAGGATCAGCTGCTGGTGGTTCTCGACGTCGCCCGGCTGTTGACGTTCAAACAGCGCGAAGCGGCGTGAGGCTCCGGGCGGCGCTTAAGCCGTTCACGTCAACCTTTCCGCTGATAACTCGAGTGCCGGCATGAAATCCTGTCTTATCGTCGACGATTCAAAGGTCATCCGCACGGTTGCCCGCCGAATCCTCGAAAAACTCAATTTTGAGATCGAGGAAGCCTGCGACGGCAAAGTTGCGCTGGAGGCCTGCCGGCGCCGCATGCCGGACGCGATCCTGCTCGATTGGAACATGCCGGTCATGAACGGCCTCGAATTCCTGAAGGAGCTCCGCGGCAATGTCGCCGGAGGCACGGGCCCGGTCGTGGTTTTCTGCACGACGGAGAACGACATCAAGCACATTCAGGAGGCCATCGGCGCCGGCGCCAACGAATACATTATGAAACCCTTCGATAGCGAGATTCTAGAGACGAAATTCGCGCAGACCGGTCTACTTTAAGCGGGGCATCGGAGATGTCCGAAACGAAAACAACAACGGGCTCGAACCCGCCCGCCGCAAAGGCTGATGCTTATCGCGTGGTTGTCGTCGATGATTCCGCGATCATTCGCGGTCTGCTCACGCGCACTCTTCAAACCGATCCCGAAATTGTCATCGTCGATTCGGTGTCCAACGGTCAGTTGGCGGTTGAATCGGTCAAGAAACACGATCCCGATGTCATGGTTCTCGACATCGAGATGCCGGTGATGGATGGATTGACGGCTCTTCCCAAGCTGATTGCGGCCGATCCCACCCTCAAGGTGATCATGGCGTCGACGCTGACGCTGCGAAACGCCGACATCAGCCTGAAGGCGCTGGAGCTCGGGGCGGCGGATTATATTCCAAAGCCGACGTCGACCGGTGATATCGCGTCGGGCTACGACTTCAAACAAGAGCTCATTGCCAAGGTCAAGGCGCTGGGCGCCGCGCGCCGCGCCGTCCGTCCCGGCAAGAGCACCGCCACCGTCAAGCGCCCGGGCGTGCCGGCGCCGCCATCGGCCCCCGGCATTTATCGCGGCGCCGCCGTCAAATTGCGCGAGGCGGGGCCGTCGATGATGCCGGCGGTCGTTGCCATCGGCTGCTCGACCGGCGGGCCGCAGGCCCTGTTCCGCTTGCTTCCAGCCCTGGGCAAGGACCTGCGCCAGCCGATCCTGATCACCCAGCACATGCCGGCGACCTTCACCACCATCTTGGCTGAGCATATCCAGAAGATGACGGGGCGTCCCGCCGCCGAGGCCAAAGACGGCGAACCGGTGGTCGGCGGCAAGATCTATGTGGCGCCCGGCAATTTCCACATGACGGTCGAGAGTTCGGGCGGTCAACATGTGATCCGGCTGAACCAGAATCCGCCGGAAAACTTCTGCCGGCCGGCGGTCGATCCGATGTTCCGGAGCCTCGCTCAGGCTTACGGCCGTAACGTTCTGGCGGTGGTTCTGACCGGCATGGGTCAGGACGGGCTCAAAGGTGCTCAGGTCCTGATCCAGGCAGGCGGCACACTGATCGCCCAGGACGAAGCGACCAGCGTCGTCTGGGGCATGCCCGGCGCGGTGGCGACCGGCGGCTTGTGCTCCGCGGTTCTGGCCCTCGACGATATCGGCCCCCGGATACGCAAGCTGGCCATGAGGCAGGCGGCATGAAGCCGGATGACTTCAATTATCTGGCCGCGCTTTTGAAACGGCAATCGGGATTGGTCCTGTCGGCGGACAAGACCTATCTCGTGGAAAGCCGTTTGATGCCGATCGCGCGCAAGCGCGGATTCGAAACGCTTGACGTCTTGGTCGGGGCCTTGCGGACAAGCCCCGAATCGGGACCGCTGGTCAAGGAAGTCACCGACGCGATGACGACCAACGAGTCGTTCTTCTTCCGGGACATCAAACCCTTCGATCAATTCAAGCAGGTATTGCTGCCGAAGCTCCTTCAGTCGCGGGCCAGCAGCCGCAAGATCCGGATCTGGAGCGCCGCCTGCTCGAGCGGGCAGGAGCCTTATTCGTTGACCATGATCCTGCGCGAAGAAGGGGCAAAACTGGCGGGCTGGCGATTCGAAATCGTCGCCACCGATATTTCGGCCGAAATGCTCGAGAAGTCGAAAGCCGGGATGTATTCGCAATTCGAAGTTCAACGGGGATTGCCGGTCGCGCTTTTGGTGAAGTATTTCAAGCAAATGGGGGACAAGTGGAAGATCGAGCCGTCCTTGCGCGAAATCATCCAATTCCGGGAATTCAATCTATTGAATGAGCCGTCGATACTGGGCCAGTTCGACATCGTTTTCTGCCGCAACGTGCTCATCTATTTCGACAACGAGACGAAGCGGCAGATCCTGGAGCGCATCAGCCGCCTGATGCCGTCCGACGGTTATCTTTATCTTGGGGGCGCCGAGACCGTGCTCGGCATTTCCGATAAATTCCAGCCGCTGCAGAACGAGCGCGGAATCTATTGTAAAACCCTCGAGGCGGCGCCCGCCGCCAAGAAGGCGGTTTCCTGAAACAAAAACGGTGCGGGCAATCGCCGCGCCGTCTCTCAAACGACTAATCTCGAATAAATCAGGCCTTGGCGGTCGCCGGTGCCTTGCGCGCCGCGACGTCTTTGCTGCTGTCGCTGGTCGGGTCGCGAAGCACATAGCCGCGGCCCCAAACGGTCTCGATGTAGTTTTCGCCGCCGGTGGCGGTGGCGAGCTTCTTGCGAAGCTTGCAAACGAAGACGTCGATGATTTTGAGCTCTGGCTCGTCCATGCCGCCGTATAGGTGATTGAGGAACATCTCCTTGGTCAGGGTCGTTCCCTTGCGCAGCGACAGAAGTTCGAGAATTCCGTATTCCTTGCCGGTCAGATGCAACGGTTTGGCATTCACCTCGACCGTGCGCGCGTTCAGATTGACCACCAGTTTGCCGGTGCGAATGACCGATTCGGAATGGCCGCGCGCGCGGCGCACCACGGCCTGGATGCGGGCGATCAATTCTTCCTTGTTGAAGGGCTTGGTCAGATAGTCGTCGGCGCCGAACCCGAGACCTTTGACCTTGTTGTCCGGTTCAGCGAGCCCGGAGAGAATCAGGATCGGCGTTTTGACCCGCGCCGAGCGCAGCCGCCGCAGCACTTCATAGCCGTCGATATCGGGCAGCATCAAATCGAGGACGATGATGTCGTAATCGTAGAGCTTGCCGATTTCGAGGCCGTCTTCGCCGAGATCGGTGGTGTCGACAATGAACCCCTCCGACTTCAGCATCATCTCGATGCTCTTTGCGAGCGAGGTATCGTCCTCGACTAAGAGCACGCGCATGGCTAGGTCCCCCGCGGTCTGTTAACTGAAGTTAATACCATATTTATACTTTGGTTAACAAATCATGACCAGTCTTAACTATATTTCAGGTTAGAATTCCCATGCGGTGAATGGCAATTTTCCGCCAAAATACAGCGCTTTTAGAGCCTATCCAAAAGATTATAGGCCTATATTCCTGGTTACGATGGTATGTCTTGGGGCGCTGGCGGCCAATCCACTTAACCATCCATAAAACCTTTCCGCCGATACTTCCGTACACCACAGGGAAAAAGAGCCGGGGCCATCCGGCTCCCTCAGAAACTTCGGCAAAAAATTGACCTTGGCAGCACCGTTCGACAGCTTGTTGACCGACCTTGCCGAAATCCCGGAGTACCGGGGGTTTGGCCGCGTCACTGCGGTTCTTGGAATGCTGGTGGAAGTTGGCGGCATCGAACGGGTGCTCTCGATCGGCGGCCACTGCAACGTCCGCGCCGCGAACGGCCGCATCGTCCCCTGCGAAGTGATCGGATTCCGCGACCGCCGGGCCATTCTGATGCCCTTCGGCTCGCTGGACGGCATCGGTCTCGGCTGCAGGGTCGAGCCCGCCGCCCGCGGCACCTCGATCAATCCGTCCGCCGGCTGGCTGGGCCGGGTCATCAATGCGCTGGGCGAGCCGATCGACGGCAAAGGCCAGCTGCAATTGGGCACGTCGATCTATCCTTTGCGCAATGCGCCGCCGCCCGCCCATGAACGCCAGCGCGTCTCGGGCAAGATGGATTTGGGTGTTCGCGCGATCAACACCTTCCTCACCTGCTGCCGCGGCCAGCGCATGGGGATTTTCTCCGGCTCCGGCGTCGGCAAATCGATTTTGCTGTCGATGATGGCGCGGTTCACGGCCTCCGACGTCATCGTCATCGGGCTCATCGGCGAGCGCGGGCGCGAAGTTCAGGAATTCATCGAAGATAATCTGGGCCCGGAAGGCTTGTCCCGCAGCGTCATCGTGGTCGCGACCTCCGACGAATCGCCGCTGCTGCGCCGCCAGGCCGCCTATCTCACCATGACGGTGGCGGAATATTTCCGCGACCAGGACAAGAACGTTCTTTGCCTCATCGATTCGGTCACGCGCTTCGCCATGGCCCAGCGTGAAATCGGCCTTTCCGCCGGCGAGCCGCCGACGACGAAGGGCTATACGCCGACCGTATTCGCGGAACTGCCGAAATTGCTGGAACGCGCCGGTCCGGGCAAAGGGGTGGGCACGATCACCGGCCTCTTCACCGTGCTGGTCGAAGGCGATGATTCGAACGAGCCGATCGCCGATGCGCTCCGCGCCATTCTCGACGGCCATATCGTGCTCGACCGCAAGATCGCCGAGCGAGGGCGTTACCCGGCCATCGATATTTTGAGAAGCGTCTCGCGGACCATGCCCGATTGCAACACGCCCGATGAAAACGCTGTCGTCGGCCGGGCGCGCTCTCTGGTTTCCGCCTATGAAGACATGGCGGAGATGATCCGGCTGGGCGCTTACCGGCGGGGCAGCGATCCCAAGACCGACGAGGCCATCCATTATCACCCGGCCCTCGAAATGTTTCTGCGCCAGGATAAAAACGAATGCGCCGATCTGGCGAGCGGCTACGCCGCCCTTGCCCGGCTGTTCGAGGTCAAGCCATCATGACGGACAGGTGCTGAGGCTTCACCATGAAGGGTCTTCCCAATCTCATCCGACTTCATCGCTGGCGCCTCGATGAGAAGCGCCGCAATCTTGCCGGGCTCGAGCGTCTGGCCGCCGAGCTGCGCGACCATGGTGCGCGCATCGAAGAAGATATGCGATCCGAACAGAAGGTCGCCGTCGGCTCGCCGGAAGCTAGGTTCGCTTACGGAAATTACGCCAAGGCGGTGATTGCGCGTCGCGCGACGCTCGCGGCCTCGCTGGCCGAAGTTCAGCTCAAGATTTCCGAGGCGGCGGATGACGTCGCCCAATCGTTCCAAGAGTTGAAGCGATTCGAAATCGCCCAGGAGCACCGCGAAAAGGCCGCCCGCGAGCGCGCGGCCAGGCTCGAGCAATTCGCGTTCGACGAGCTGGGCGCCCGCCGCCACGGCGGAAAATAACCGGCGTTATCTCGGGAAATAGAGGTTTCTAGCGAAGGCGGGCCAGAAGCCCGTCATTCTTCCAATCGGGCTGACGCCCTTCGATCATGACGCGGTAGGCGCCATCTGCCAACGATCCGCGGATGACAATCCGCGAATAGCGCGGCACCAATTCACTTTCCATGTCGGCCAGGATCGAAGCGCCCATCGCCTCGATCGACTCCCAGGAACCCTCCGCCAGCGCCGCGAGATAGGGTGCAAAGACCGCAGGAACAAGGGTTACGCGGTCGGGAACATAGGCAAGCTCGATGGAAACAGCACCCAGGCCACGGGTTTCGATTTGATTCTCCAAGGTGACGACATAGTCGATATGCCGGGCCGGATTGGGTGCGGCGGCCAGCAATTGCCGCCGTCCTGCGGCCGGTGCATCGATCATCCGAATGGCTGAGGTCTTAGACATTGAATCCCACTCCTGACTTGCTCTCTTGGGGCAGCTGAGCAAAGGGCCGGCTCGCCTGAAACGAAACGCCGCCCGATTGTCCGGTTGCGGCAAGAGAATCGTCGAAGATTTTCGCGATGTCGCGGCGCATACCGTTGTCCAGCGGTTCGCGGGTGCGGACGATCAAATCGAATTTCTTCGGCTTGACCAAACCGTCGAGCTGCATCGCCCCGATCCGGGTCATATCCACATTGACGAGGAACCGGGTCATACCGTCGGGATCGTGGCTGTCATTCGCTTGCTTGCGATTGCGGCGCAAATAGAATCGCACATACTGCATCGCATTGCCGTCATGGACGGGAACAACGAGGCTCCGCCAGTCGCCGCCCGCGGCATCGGGAATGACCGAGGACAGCTGCTGAAAATCGCTGGCGAGCCGCGTCACCAGATCGTGCCGGCCGGCCATGTCCAAGGCGCGGATGGCGTGATCGCCCAACAGCGCGCGTACGTCGCCGGTCTTGATCGCCGCAACCGCGGCAATGAGGGCCTGAGCGAGTTGCGGACCGTTATGCGGGATGATGTTTTCGAGGGCCGGGGGCAGGGCGGGCACGCCGGATGTGCCTTGCGGCGTCTCCGCCGATAGGCCATCGGCTTTGCTCAAAACCGTCAGGGCTTCTTCCAGGGCCGGCCAGCCGCGGCCGGTTGAAGGCGATGCGGTGTTGGCCGCGGTTTCGACCGGCGCTTGCGCTTGGCCCAACACTTCGAGAATGAGACGGCTTGCGGCCGGCAGCGGAATTTTCGTCGAGAGCGAAAGAACGCCGAGCGGCGTGCGGAGTTGCACCTGGCCGGAGATATTCGGTTCGCCGATGGTGGCAAGCATCAGACGGGCGCCGTCCCGCGCCTGGGCCAGAACGCGCCCATCCGGCGTCAAGCCGTGGGCGGTCATGGCTTGCGCCAAGGTCTGGCTCAAGTTCTGGGTCATGGCTTGGGCCCCAATTTGGGGAAGAGCGCGTGCCGCGGCGGTGTTGCCTCCGGATAATTCGCTCGCCGCTTCATCGGCCAGCCCGGCCGCGAGTCCGCCGGCTTGCGCGCCGCCCGGACTATTTCGAGCGACAGCCTTCGCGTCGCTCGTGTCTCCCGGATCGAAGGCAAGAATTCGAACCTGAAGCCGGGTTCCCTTCAGCGGCAGTTCGGCGTCGGCTTCCTGCGGCGTGCGATTGAACAAGGCGCTTAAAATCGGCGAACCCGATTCGGAGGCGGCGGCGCGCTGGATGTAGGATTGGAGTCCGGTTCCGAAGGCGCCGGGTGCTTCTTCGACGACGGTCGCCGTCAATACGCCGGGCGATACGGTCACGGTTTCGGTGGAGGCCGCCGCCGATGACGCGGCGGTGCCGCCAAGACCCGGACCGGCAGGCGGAACGAGGGCGCCGCCCAGACCCGCCGCATTCGGATGCGAGCCTTGGCCCTGCGGCAACCCCGGCAGAATAAGCATGGCCGTTGCCGGTTGGCCTGGCGGTGGTTGCTGCTGATTGATCGACAGCACCACCACCTGAATCTGTGCGCCGACGCTTTGCACCTGAAGCGATAGCTGGCTTCCCTGGGGCAGCGAGAGCGCCGTCGCCAATGTGAGGCCGCCATTGGCGGTCTGGACCACGACATGGCCTTGGGCGTCGCGCCCGACGACGGAGCCGTTCAAAATCGTGCCGGATGTCAGATTGGCAAGACCGGGCGGAAGATTGGTCATCCCGGTCGCATTCGGCGCTGCCGGTGTTCCGTGGGCGATGGCGGCGGCCGGCGATACCGGCAGCGTCGGGGCGACGGCGGTCATGGCTCGGCCAAGAGTTGCCGCGCGATCGCCGCGACGTCGCCGGCGGCATCGGCATTGGGATGGCGGCTCAGGATCGGCGTCTGATGGCGAATGCTGTCCACGACCTTGCTGTCGCGCCGGATGATTCCGGCCAAGGGCGGCGAAATTCTCAGGAAATTCTCGCAGGCCTTGAGGAGTGTTTGATACGTGCGCTCGCCTTCGCGGGAATTGGCCACCATGTTGACCACGACGCGCAAATCGGCGTTCGGCCGGTCCTGATGCGTCAGCTTGATAAAGGCATAAGCGTCGGTCAGAGCGGTCGGCTCCGGCGTGGTGACGACGAGGATCGTCCGCGCTTCGGTGCCGAGCAACCGCACGGCACCATCGACGCCGGCACCGAGATCGATCACCACCCGGTCGTAATCGGCCGAGAGGGTCATCAGATTGTCGTGCAAGGCGCCCAGCAGCGGCGCCGGAAGCGTCGCCAGCGTACCCGATCCGGAACGCCCGGCGATCACGTCGAATCCGGCCTCCGGCACCGGCATGGTCGCTTGGCGCAGAGTCAATTGGCCGGCGATGACGCCGCCCAGATCCTTTTCCGGCATCAAGCCCAATTGAATGTCCACATTGGCGAGACCGAGGTCGCCGTCAAATAGAAGAGTGCGAGCCCCTGATTTGGCCAGCGCATGGGCCAGCGTCACGGCAAACCAGGTTTTCCCGACGCCGCCCTTGCCGGAAGCGATCGCGACCACATTGCGGCCTTTCGCGGCGCGTGCCGCGCGCACCGTGGCGAGAGAGATGGCCGTCATGCGATGGGTTCCCTTTCAAAGCGAAGCGGCGCTGCCGACGGCGTTGCGCGCGACGGTTCTGATATGGCCGACGGCTCCGGCAACAAAAGTCGTGCCAACGAAACCGGATTGAGGGCGGTGAGGCCTTTGCCGATGGCGGGGGCGGCGCTCACATTGCTGAATTTGAGGCGTCCGGCGTCGGCTGCCGCGAGCAGGCTGCCGAAACGGCGCGCCATGTCGAGCCGCGTTGCGATCAAACGGGTGGCACCCAAGGTCGCGAAAGCGGCGGCGATTTCCGCGTATTCGGCGGCGTCGCCGCCCGCATCGAGAACCAAGATCGGTTCGGCGTTACCGGCCAGGATCAAGGCGCTCAAAGCGTCCATTTCGGAATCGCTGTAAGGATTGGTGCCGGCGCTGTCGATGATGACGTCGCCGTCACCGCTGCAATGCTCCATAAGAGCGGCCAATTGGTCCGCGCTGGCAGCGGTGCGGAAGCTCGCCCCCATCAATTTGGCGAGCTTTTCGATCTGCTCGATCGCTCCGGCGCGTTGGGTATCGGTGGAAATCAAAGTCGCATTCTGCTTCTTCAAGCGCGCGCGCGCCGCGATCTTGGCGGCGGTGACGGTTTTGCCGACTCCCGGCGGGCCAATCAGGATCATCGGCTTCGCGGATTTTTCGCCGATCGGCGCGAAACGGAAGCAATCGTCGAAAGCGCCGGCCAAGGCCATTCGCGGCTCTTCGCTTTTGAAAACCCGGACGGCGGTAATGAGCCTCGCTGCGATCGGTTCCGGGGTCGCGTGTTCTTCGAGGGTGCAGCGCACGGCTTCCACCACCCGCTCGAATTGGGCGTTGTCTTGCTTAAAGGGCGGGCTGAACGCCGGCTTCGTCGATGCGGGAGGAGGGAGGTCGGCCTGCTCGACCGCGGCGGTGATGCGAACGCCGGCGGAACGGCTCTGCAGAGTCGAAACAATGACGGCATCGGGCCCGAGCTCGGCCCGCACCAGGGCGATGCATTCTTTCATGGACGGTGCGGAGAAGGTCTTGAGGCGCATGACCGACCTTTAAACCTGACCCAGCGTCTTGATCTTGGCTTTGGGGTGGATCTCGTTTTGCGAGATCACGGTGGTGCTGGGGCGGAAGCGTTCGATGATGGAACGGACATAGGGGCGGATGCGCGGGCTGGTGAGCAGCACCGGCGTTTCACCCAGCATGGCGTGCCGCTCGAAGGTTTGGCGGACGATGCCGATAAATTCCTGGAGCCGCGACGGCGCCATCGAAAGCTGCAAATCGTCGCCGGTGCCGGTTAGCGCCTCGGCGAATGTCTGTTCCCAAACCGGCGAGAGTCCGATCAAGGGGATAAATCCCTGATCGTTGGTGCAGGTATCGCTGATTTGCCGCGCGAGCCTGGAGCGGACATGCTCGGTGATCGCGGTCACGTTCCGCGTATATCCGCAAGCCTCTGAAATTCCTTCGAGAATGGCGGGAAGATCGCGGATCGAGATGCGCTCGCTCAGCAGATTCTGGAGTACGCGCTGGACGCCGCCGACTGAGATCTGCTGCGGGATGACATCGGCAACCAGTTTCTGATGCTGCGAATCGAGCTCGTTCAACAATTTTTGCGTTTCGCTGTAGGAGAGCATTTCCGCCATGTTGTCGCGGATGATTTCGGTCAGATGCGTGGTGATAACGGTCGCCGGATCGACCACGGTGTAACCGCGGAACTGCGCTTCCTCGCGTTGATCTTCCAGAACCCAGGTCGCCGGCAGGCCAAAGGTCGGCTCGGTGGTCTGTTCGCCGGGAAGGGCGATCTGTTCGCCCTTCGGATCCATGATCAGCAGCATGCCCGGACGCACTTCGCCGCGGCCGGCTTCGATTTCCTTGATCCGCATCACGTAGGTGTTGGACGGAAGCTGCATGTTGTCCTGAATGCGCACGGCGGGCAAAACGAAGCCCATGTCGCGGGCAAGCTGGCGGCGCAGCGCCTTGATTTGATCGGTCAAGCGCTCGCCCTTCTGATTGCTGATCAAGGCCAGCAAGGCGTATCCCAATTCCAGCCGGACGTAGTCGATGGTCAGCGCCGCCGCGATCGGCTCTTCGGCGGGCGGTGCCTTGATCGCGGCCTTGGCCGCCACATCATCGGCGATGATACGGGCGTGCTTGGTGCTGGCGCTCCAGGTCAAGAACCCGGTGATGCCCGCGAGCAAGAGGAACGGAAACATCGGAATGCCGGGCAGGATCGCCATCAACGCCATCAGCGCGGAACTCATGCCCAGCGCGCGCGGATAGCTGCTGAGTTGTCCGAACAGCGCCTTGTCGGCGGAGCCTTCGGTTCCCGCTTTGGAAACCAGCATGCCGGCGGCGGTCGAAACGATCAGGGCGGGAATTTGCGTGACCAGACCGTCGCCGACGGTCAGCAGCGTATAAGTCTGCGAGGCCTGCGTGAAAGTGATGCCGTGCTGGGCGACGCCGATGACGATGCCGCCGATGATATTGATGAAGGTGATGAGCAAGCCGGCGATCGCATCGCCGCGGACGAATTTGGCGGCGCCGTCCATGGCGCCGAAGAAAGTGCTTTCGTCTTCGAGCGACTTGCGCCGGCTTCGCGCATCCGTCTCATTGATGAGGCCCGCGGAAAGATCGGCGTCGATGGCCATTTGCTTGCCGGGCATGGCGTCCAAGCTGAACCGCGCCGACACTTCGGCGATGCGTCCGGAACCCTTGGTGATGACGATGAAATTCACGATCACCAGGATCGCGAAGACGATTATTCCGATGAGGAAGTTGCCGCTCATCACGAAATGGCCGAAGGCCTCGATCACCCGTCCTGCTGCTGCGGTTCCCTCATGACCGTTGCTCAGGATGAGCCGCGTCGACGCCAGATTGAGCGCGAGGCGCAGCATGGTCGCAATCAAGAGAACGGTGGGAAACGAACTGAATTCGAGGGGCTTCTCGATGAACAAGACGGTCATCAAGATCAGGACCGAGAGGGTGATGGAGAACGCCAGAGAAATATCAAGGGCCCATCTCGGCAAGGGCAGGATGAGGACAACTAGAATCGCGACGACGCCCAAGGCAAGGGCGATATCACCGCGCCGAAGCGCGGTGTTAAGCCGGCCAAACAAGTCAAAACCGGATGCCGGTGCGGCGACCTGGGTCGTTGGATCGGCCATGAACGCCTTCGTTTGCCGTTACAATCCTGCCGCTACATCGCGACGCGCTGGAGATCGCCGGGGCTTGGGACCGGAACGCCTTCTCCACTGTATTGCTTCAGCTTGTTGCGGAGCGTGCGGATCGAGATGCCGAGAATGTTCGCGGCATGGGTGCGGTTGCCGAGACAATGGTTCAGGGTGTCAAGAATGAGATCGCGTTCAACATCGGCGACGGTGCGGCCCACCAGAGACTTCACGCGCTCGCGGGCGATCGCTTCGGGCGCTCCCTGCGACGTGCCGCTTTCGGCCATCGCGGCGGCCGAACGCAGCACGATCGCCTCCGATCCGATGTCCGGGCCTTTCGCGAGCAGCACCGCCCGGTGCATGGTGTTTTCGAGCTCGCGGACATTGCCGCGCCAAGCATGGCGGCGCAACGTCTCGCGCGCCGCATCGGAAATGGCGCGGAGCGGCAACCCATTGGCCTTCGAATATTTGTCGGCGAAGTGATCGGCCAACACGTCGATGTCGAGAGGCCGCTGGCGCAAGGATGGCAGATGCAGCGTCATCACATTGAGACGGTACAGCAAGTCTTCGCGGAATCGGCCCTTACGCACTTCGTCTTCGAGATCGCGGTTGGAGGTGGCGATCACCCTGATATCGACTTTGACCGGCTCGCTGCCGCCAACGCGGTCGATCTCCCGCTCTTGAACCGCACGCAACAACTTGGCCTGAAGCCGCGGCTCCATCTCGCTGATTTCATCGAGCAACAGCGTGCCGCCGTTCGCCTCTTCGAATTTGCCGATGCGCCGCGCCACGGCACCGGTGAAGGCGCCTTTCTCGTGACCGAACAATTCGGATTCGAGGAGATTTTCCGGGATCGCCGCGCAATTGACGGAAACGAATTTCTCGTTGGCGCGGCGGCTCTTGCGGTGGAGATAACGCGCGAGCAATTCCTTGCCGGTGCCGGACTCGCCGGAGATTAGGATGCTGGCGTCGCTTCCCGCCACCTGGTCGGCGAGCTTCAGAACTTCGGCCATTGCCGGATCGCGGGTGATGATGGTGTGGCTTTCTTCGGCGACCGCTTCGAGAACGGCGGCGATCAGCTCCGGGTCCGGCGGCAAGGGAAGATATTCTTTGGCGCCGGCGCGGATCGCGGCGACGGCGGCCGGCGTATCGTTGCCGATGCCGCAAGCAACGACCGGCACGATAATGCGTTCGGCGCGGAGGCTTTCGGTCAATCGGCGGACATCGAGCGTCACGTCGACCATCACGAGGTCGGCGCCGTGGCCCGAACGGAGCGCATTGAGGCCGCCGTCGACGTCGTCGACCTGCATGACCTTGGCGCCTCGGCCCATGGCGATCTTGCTCGCCGTGCCGAAGTGACCTTTCAACGATCCGATAATAAGGAGTCTCATCTTCTATTTCTCCCGGGTGTGCGGTTCGGAGTCACGTCCTGTCCGCCTAATCGAAAAACTGAACGCGTTTTGACGGCGGCAGCACCGAATTGAGCAGCATTTCGAGGCGCCGCGGATTTTCTTGGCGCGCAATCGAGCTGGAGGCCATCAAATAAATGTTTTTGACCAGAAGCTCTTCCCGCGAATTGCGCTCAAGCTTCGAGGCCAACGGCGAGAGCACCACATTGGCGAGGACCGCACCGTAAAACGTCGTCAGCAAGGCCACCGCCATGGCGGGGCCAATGGTCGCGGGATCGTCCATCCGGCCCAACATCTGCACGAGGCCGACCAGGGTTCCGATCAGGCCCATGGCGGGTGCGACTTCGGCGCCTTTGCGCAAGACACTGGCGCCCTTGGAATGGCGGCTCGATGTTGCGGCGATGTCGGTTTTCAAGATGCGTTCGATGACGTCGCCGGTGGTGCCGTCGGCCACCATGATGAGGGCCTGCTGAAGGAACGGCTCTTTGTCGAAAGCGCTGGCGGCCTGTTGCAATGCCAACACGCCGAAGCGGCGCGCGTGGACCGCGAATTCGAGCATCTGAATGGCCGCCCGCGACGGATCGCGGATGGAATGGAAGAGGGTGCGGATCATCATCCGCTGGGCCTGGAATATCTCGGAGAGGCTGAAACAAATGGTGGTGACGGTGAAGGTGCCGCCGATGACGATCAAGGCGGCCGGGATATTGACGAAGGCGGCTCCGTCGCCGCCGAAGGCCAGGGCGGTGACGATAAGGGCAATGGCGCCAGCCAATCCCAGGAAGGTCGCGGCATCGAACGAACGCCGCCGCGCCACCCGTTCGGGCGTGATCAGCGCTTCGTCGGCGTTGGAAATTGAGCTTGCCATCGGGCTCTCCTGATTCTTTCCGCCTAAGAGCGGTCCGATTTGATGATTTCGGTCATGGTCACGCCGAGCCGATCATCGACCACGACGACCTCCCCGCGGGCCACCAGCCGGTTATTCACGTAAATGTCGATCGCCTCGCCGACCTTTCGATCGAGTTCGACGACCGCGCCCCGGCCGAGCTTCAACAGCTGGCTGACTTGCATCGTCGCTTTGCCGAGCACGGCTGAAACTTGCACCGGAATTTCGTAGACCGCCTCCAAGTCGCGGGCTTGAGTCGGCGCCTTGCCGCCATCATCGTTGCCGCCATCATCGGCACGGGCCGGCTTGGCGCCACCGTTCGGTGACGGCGCTTCCGGCTCCAGCTCGGTCAATTCCAGATCTTTTTCATCGGCCATCGGGCCCTCCTACTTTCGCAATCTATGTCGGTTCTGCGGCATTCCAGTTCGGTTCGACCGATTTTGCGATCGGCAAACTCGCAAGAAAACGTTCCACCACGCCTTGGATTCGGTTCCACATCCAATCGGGATCGCGTTCGACGCCGCCGTCCGCCCATTCGACGCGGCAATCCGCGGAGCCCAAATTATCGTCGGCGATCAACACCACCTTGCCGCCGAAGCCGGAACGCTCCGGCAATGTGGCCAACTTATCTTTGACCGCGTCGAGCAGGGCATCGGGAACGCGCACGACGACGCGCGGCTCGTCCAAAGTCGAAGCGAGGCAGGCTGTTACCAAGGCCTCGATCTCCGTCAGATTTGCGCTTCGCGCGAATCCCGGTGTCACTTTGCGCATGACCGCAAGCGCCACTTGTACCGCATCCCGGCGGATTTCATCGACGGCGGGAGCGAGGGCGGTAGCCGCGGCCGTCAGCCGCTCATCGATGCGAGCCAGCATTTGCGCGGCCAACGTTTCGGCCGACGCATGGGTTTCGTCCGCGCCTTTGACGCGGCCTTCGGCAAAGGCTTGAGCGCGAATCTCGGCCACTTGCTCTTCGGTGAGACTGAGCGGCGGTTTGGGCGGCGGCGCACGATCGTTCTTCGCGGGAACCTTTTCGGTTCTCTCGAAGTTCGTGTCGAACATGAATTTGTGTGTCGCCGCCATCATCGCTCGCTAATAAATCAGCTCGTCGTCGCCTTTGTTGTCGACAATCATGATTTCGCCCTTCGCCGCCAATTCCTTGGCCAGCGTCACCATTTGCATCTGCGATTCGTCGACGTCGCGAAGCCGAACCGGGCCCATCGATTCCATATCTTCTTTGAGAATCTTGCCGGCGCGTTCCGACATGTTGCTGAAGAAAAGATTTCGCAGGGCCTCGGAAGCGCCCTTGAGGCAGAGTCCGAGCTTTTCCTTGTCGAAATTGCGCAACAAAGTCTGGATGCCGCCGGGATCGAGCTTTCCCAGATCCTCGAAGGTGAACATCAGAGCTTTGATTCGCTCGGCGGCGTCGCGGTTGGCCTCTTCAAGAGCGGTCATGAAGCGCGATTCGGTATTGCGATCGAAATTGTTGAAAATTTCCGCGATCATCTCGTGGGCGTCGCGGCGGTTGGTGCGGGCCAGATTGCTCATGAATTCGGTGCGCAGCGTCCGTTCGACGTCGTCGAGGACTTCTTTCTGGACGGCTTCCATGCGCAGCATCCGTGTCACCACTTCGAGCGCGAAGGTTTCCGGCAGCATGGCGAGCACGCGGGCCGCATGATCCGATTTGATTTTGGAGAGGACGACGGCAACGGTCTGGGGATATTCGTTCTTCAAATAATTGGCGAGAACCGATTCGTTGACGTTGCCGAGCTTGTCCCACATGGTGCGGCCGGCGGGGCCGCGGATTTCGTCCATGATGCCTTCGACGCGGTCCTTGCCGAGAATCTTGGCCAGCAACCGTTCGGTGCTTTCGTAGGTGCCGACAAGCGAACCGGTGCTCGACACCTGCTCGGCAAATTCGACGAAGATGCGCTCGACCAAGGACGAGCTCACCGTGCCGAGATTCGCCATGGCCTGAGACAGCTCGCGAATCTCATCGTCGTCCATCAGCTTGAACACACTGGAGATGTGATCTTCGCCGACGGAGAGCATGAGAATCGCGGCCTTCTCCTGGCCGCTCAAACTACGGTAATCTTCCTTGGGCATTGCTGCTTCGCTTCGACGTCAGTTTCTGGGATTCTTAGGTTTCTTGGAACATCCAGGTACGGATGATCGAAACCGTCTCTTCCGGATGCTTTTCGATGATTTCGCCGATCTTCTTCAGGGACGATGCCTTCACTCGGCCCTCGACTTGTTCGATATCGATCATTTGATCGAGTTCGGATTGGGCGGCGGCTCTGGCCGCGGCTTCGTCGGGTCCGGGAAGCTTCGGCGCGGGACCGCCCGAGAGATCGGCGAGCATTTCGGGGCTCATGGGCATCGCCTTGGGAATCGCCTCGATCAGTCTCACGACCAGCGGCCGCACGACGAGCAGCAGAACGAGAAGGGCGACGACGCCCAAAACCACGATTTCCGCAATCCTCAGATAATCGTCCTTGGTGAGGCCGAAGAGCGGTGCCGGACCGTCATTGGCCGGGCCTTCATCGACGCTTGCAAAAGGCATGTTGACGAGCTGAACGACATCGCCGCGCTGCTGGTCATAGCCGATCGCCGACCGCACGAGTTTTTCCAGCTGCTGCATCTCGGCATCGCCCCGCGGCGTATACTTCTTCGTGCCGTCGGGCGCTGTCGCGTAAGTTCCGTCCACCAGAACCGCGACGGATACGCGCTTGATGATGCCGGATTCCCGGATCTGGTTCTTGACGGTCTTGGAAATTTCATAATTGACGGTTTCTTCGGTCCGGTTCGATTTGTTGGAACTGGTCGGACCCGTCGATGTGTTCTGCTGGTTCTGGGCTGCGGCACCGGGAGCGGTTTGCTGGGTCTGAGGCAAATTCTGGGCAACGCTCACCGCTTGCTGGCCGCCGTTGTCGCTGCTGTTCGCTTGTTCTTCGACGGTTTGGGTCGAGCGCACGACCTGGCCGTCGGGATCGTAAATTTCGGCGTTGGTGCTGATGCGGTCGAAATCCATGTCGGCGGTGACTTCGGCGCGGATCTTTCCCGGTCCGACCGATCGCTCGAGCAACGTTTCGATCGACTGCGCCAAATGGTCTTCATAAGACAACCGCATTTCCTCGGCGCTCGTGCCGGACGGCGCGCCGTCCGGACTGTCGTTCGGCCGCGCCAGGAGATTGCCCTTGTCGTCGACGATGGAAATCCGGTTCGGCTTCAGACCCGGGACTGCGGAGGCAACGAGATTCTCGACGGCCGCGATCTGCTGCGGCGAAAAACGTCCGGCGCCCCTGAGCTTCAAGACGACCGAGGCGCTCGGCTCTTCCGTTTCACGGCTAAATAGCTGGCGGCGCGGCAGGACCAAATGGACGCGCGCGGATTCGACGGTGTCGAGCGAACGGATGGTGCGCGCGAGTTCGCCTTCGAGAGCGCGCTCCAGATTGACGTTCTGAACGAAATTGGTGGTTCCAAGCGCGTCGGCTTTGTCGAACAACTCATAGCCAACCGAGCCGCCGCTGGGCATGCCTTCTTCTGCCAGGCCCATGCGCAGGCGCAAGACGCGGTCGCTCGGCACGTAGATTTGCGTGCCGTTGCCGCGCAATTCATAGGGGATCGCCTGCGCATCGAGCTTGGCAACGATCTTGCCGCTGTCCGCGGCGTCGAGGTCGCTGTAAAGAAGCGACATATCCGTGCCGGAGAGGCGGGAGACGAGAAAGGCGAAAAAAGCGACGAAGCCGATGGCAACGCCCGCCAGGGTCAAGAGCCGCGACGGCCCGAGGCGGCGAAAAGTTTCACTAAATGCGCTCAATTTTCCGGATCCTGTGTTTGCGCCGCGGAGATGCCGGGCAGCCGGTTCTAAGGCGCCGCGTTCCCGACAGGGCCTACGCTACGGTCCGGTGGTTGACAACGCGTTAACAGGCGGCAAGTTTTGCCGGGATAGAGGAAAAATTTTCCGGGGAGGGAAACAAACGGGGAATCATTGCGCTGCCGCCAGACAGCGAGATTATGGTTTAAAAATTATTAAAGGAATGAGAGCCGGTGGACGGCGGCGGGAATTACGCTTGTTCGGCGGGGCCATGGCTACGGTAATCCTGGAGGCGCGTGACGCGCAGGCCCCGCAGCCCGTGGTTGTCGATCATGCGCTGCCAAGACAAGAATTCCTCGATCGAGAGCTTGTAGCGCGCGCAGGCGTCTTCCAGCGTGATGAGGCCGGAGCGAACCGCGGCCACGACCTCCGCCTTGCGGCGGATGACCCAGCGCTTGGTTTCAGGCGAGGGCAAATCTTCCACGCGCGTGGGCACGGCATCGGGCGGTCCCGCATCATGCCCGTCGCGATCAGAATGCCGAACAGCCTCTGTACTCATCCGAAGCTCTCCACCGGCCGGCTCGTGGCTGGATCGGCCGCGCGACATGCGCCACCGTCAATCCGTTCCTGCCGCTGTTTGTTATGGTCCGGACTCTAAATCGCCCCACTTAATAAACCGCTAAAGAACAGGGTTAATGTTTTGGAAAACCTAGCAAAGTGTTAAAAAGCCAAAGCCCGGCCGATGGTCCGGCCGGGCTCTATAAATTCGCGTTTATCGGTCGGCCTAACGGATGATGTTCGTCAGGTCGCTGAGCATCTGATCCGCAGTCGTGATCACTTTCGAAGAAGCGGAGAAGGCACGCTGCGCGGTGATCATATTCGTGAACTCGGTCGCCAAATCGACGGTCGAAGCTTCCAGGGCTCCCGCCTTGATCTTGCCCGCCGGGCCGACGCCCGGCATGTTGATGAGCGGATTTCCCGACGTCGTGGTGGTTTGATAGGCGTTGCCGGTGTGGGCGCCGAGCGCATTCGCGTCCGAGAACGTCGCGACCGGCAATTGATAGATCGGTCGGACGACGCCGTTGTCGAATAACGCACTGACCACGCCGTTATCGGCAATGGAAACACCGCTGAAATTGCCGAAGGGAACGCCGTCCTGCTGGACGAAGTTCGTCGCGAAGGAATCCGAGAACTGGGTCAGACCGTCGCCCTTGCCCGGCGTGCCGAGCTTGAGCGCCATATTCGCGGTGGGCTGGGCGCCGGTGGTCCAGGCGAGATCGACGGTCGAAACATTGAAGCTCGCCGGGGTGCCGTCGCCGGCAAAGGTGACGCCGGCTGCGGGCGCGGTGAAGACCGGAACCGTGAACAATGCGGCCGGCGTACTGGCCGGGGTGAGGCCCGAAGGATCGACGGTGAGCGCAGCGCCGGCGGAGCTTTGTTGGATCAGGAGCGTATTGTTGTTGGCGCCCTTGCCTTGCGTCAAACGTGGATCGCCGACCGTCGCAACGAGGTTCGCGATTGTGGCGGAGAGGCTGCCGCCGATTTGGACCTGACCGGCTCCTGGCGGGCCGGCGACGAACGTGTAGGTCGTGCCCTTGATCTTGATGGTGTCGGCAGGCGCTGGCTGGCCATTGAATACGACGGACCCGTTTTGAGCGCCCATCAACGCCGGGATCGTAAATGGTCCGTTTATATTTTGAGCCAGCGCCGTTGATCCCGTGGCGTCGACATTGATCGCCGGGCCCGTGGGCGTCTGCTGAATGAGGACCGACGCGGTGTTCGTGCCGGTACCCTGGGTCATGCGCGGATCGCCGACCGCGGTCACGAGA
>JBGOXX010000017.1:0-22629 GCA_041479345.1 Alphaproteobacteria bacterium | reverse complement strand
CTTGCGCAAGCTCCCGGCGCGGCGGAAAAACCCGGTAAAACGGAATGGCGTTGACGGGTCTCTGGCGCCATTGGCGAAGCACCTTGTCGCCGGCGACCGGCGGGCTCTCGCGCGCGCCATCACCCTCATCGAATCGACCAGGCCCGATCATCGCGCCGAAGCCGAGCGTCTGCTCGAGATGTTGCTGCCCCATACCGGCAAGAGCATCCGCATCGGCATCTCCGGCGTACCGGGTGTCGGCAAATCCACGTTCATCGAGGCCTTTGGGCTTCAGCTGATCCGCGAAAAACACAAGGTTGCGGTGCTCGCCATCGATCCGTCTTCGCGGCGGGGTGGCGGCTCGATTTTGGGCGACAAGACCCGCATGGCGGAGCTTGGCGCTTCGCCCGAAGCCTTCATCCGGCCTTCCCCTTCGGGGGGCTCGCTGGGCGGGGTGGCGCGGCGCACCCGCGAAGCGTTGCTCGCCTGCGAGGCGGCGGGGTTCGACGTGGTGCTGGTGGAAACGGTCGGTGTGGGGCAATCGGAAACCGCCGTCGCCGACATGACCGATATGTTCCTCTTGCTGCTACAGCCGGGCGGCGGCGACGATCTTCAAGGCATCAAGAAGGGCATCATGGAGATCGCCGATCTGCTGGTGGTGAACAAGTCGGATGGGAACCTCAAAGCGGCGGCCAAGCGTACGGCCCATGACTATCAGGCAGCCTTGCGATTGATGCGGCAAAATTCCCCCAATTGGACGCCGGAGGTCTTGCAATGCTCGTCCTTGCAAGGGACGGGGATCCCCGAGATTTGGCAGGCGATCGGCCGCTACCGGGAGAAATTGACGCTCTCCGGCGAGATCAAGGCCCGCCGGGCCGAACAGGCCAAGGCCTGGATGTGGAGCGAGGTCCAGGAGATGCTGAGCGGCCGGCTGCGCTCCCATAAGGGCGTGCGGGCTCGGGTGGCGAAGCTCGAAGCCCAGGTGGCGGCGGGCAAAATCCCGGCCTCCCAGGCGGCGAACCTGCTTTTGGCGGCCTTTCTCAAGGATTAGGCCCCGTTGGCTTTCGCCTTGACGGGAGGGCCTCGGCCCCCCTAAAACACCCCCGGCCCCAATGGGGCCAAACTGTTATGCGGCCCCCAAGGGGGCCCATCGCTTTTATGAGGATTTTCTAGGAGTTTCGAGATGACCCGCCGCTGCAGCGTAACCGGCAAGGGACCTTTGGTGGGCCATCTGGTGAGCCACGCCAATAACAAGACCAAGCGCCGGTTTCTGCCCAATCTTCAGAACGTCTCGGTGCTCTCCGAAACCTTGGGCCAGAGCTTCCGCATGCGCTTGTCGACCAGCGCCATCCGCACCATCGAACACAAGGGCGGCTTCGACGCCTATCTGATCGGAACCAAGGATATCGAGCTGTCGTCGGATGCGCGGCGCATCAAGCACCGGATCGAAAAAGCCCGCAGCAGCGCGCCGCGGAACTAAGCCCTATTTCCGCGTGCCCGTCCTCCGGCGCTTCACACCGCGCCGGGTCAGGTCTTTGGGATCTTCGTCGAACAATTCGGCGAGCTTTTCCATCATCGTCCCACCCAATTGCTCCGCGTCGACCAGGGTCACCGCCCGGTGGTAATAGCGGGTGACGTCATGGCCGATGCCGATCGCCACCAGTTCGACGGACGAGCGGGTTTCGATCCATTCGATGACATCGCGCAAATGCCGCTCCAGGTAACTTGCCGGATTGACCGACAGCGTCGAATCGTCGACCGGCGCACCGTCGGAAATCACCATCAGGATCTTCCGCTGTTCGGAACGGGCCATCAATCGCTGATGCGCCCATAACAGCGCTTCGCCATCGATATTTTCTTTCAGCAGCCCCTCGCGGAGCATCAAGCTGATGTTTTTGCGGGCGCGGCGCAGCGGCATATCCGCGGATTTGTAGATCACGTGACGGAGATCGTTGAGCCGGCCGGGATTGGGCCGCTTGCCCTCGGCCACCCAGCGTTCCCGGGCTTGACCGCCTTTCCAAGCGCGGGTGGTGAAACCGAGGATCTCGACCTTAACGCCGCAGCGCTCCAAAGTGCGTGCCAGGATATCGGCGCTCAGCGCTGCGACCATGATCGGCCGGCCGCGCATCGAGCCGGAATTGTCGATGAGCAAAGTGACGACGGTGTCGCGGAATTCGGTTTCCTTCTCGCGTTTATACGATAGCGAATGAGTGGGCGTCACGATCACCCGCGCCAGCCGCGCGGCGTCGAGCAAGCCTTCGTCCAAATCGAATTCCCAGGCCCGCGATTGCTTGGCGAGCAGGCGGCGCTGAAGCCGGTTTGCCAGCTTGCCGATGACGCCCTGGAGGTTGGACAGTTGCTGGTCGAGAGTGGTGCGAAGCCGGGTCAGCTCTTCCGGATCACAAAGTAATTCGGCGCCCACGACCTCGTCATATTCGGTGACATAGGGCTTATAGGGGCCTTCCGTCGGTTCGTTGGAGAGTTTGGGGCGGGAGCCCCGGCGCCCGGCTTGGGCGGGCTGATCGTCGCCGTCGCCCATCGCCCGCGGCTCGCCCGAGCCGTCGTCCGATTCGCTTTGCTCGCCGCCGGGCCGGGGATCGGAGCCGGACGTCGCCGTCAAAATCCCGGTCGAGCCGCTGGGATCGCCTTCATCGGAAGATCGAGTCTCTTCGCTTTGCGACGACTCATCATCGGATTGTTCGGTTTCGGGCTCGACATCCTCGCGAAGCTCAAGGCCGGCAATGAAGCGCTGCGCCACTTCGGCGAAGCGTTGCTGGTTGTCGAGATATTTCCCCAGCTCCGATAACTCGCGGCGCAAGGGCGCGCCCAACCGGGCCTTCCAATTCCGGACGTGATTTTGCGCCGGCTCCGGCACGGGGGCGCCGGTCAAGGCTTCGCGGGCCATCAGCCGGAGAATTTCCGGCAGCGGCGCATCTTCGGCGGAGCGCAGATGTTCGAAGCCCTGGCGCCGACAGCGGTCTTCGGTGGCAGCGCAGAGATTGGCGGCAACGCCCGCCATCCGCCGGGCGCCCAAGGTTTCCACCCGCACCTGTTCGATGGCGTCAAAAATCTCGCGGGCTTTATGTCCGCCGGGCCGGCAGCGGCGATGAAGCTTCTCGTCGTGATAGCGCAAGCGAAGAGCCGCGGAATCCGCTTCGCCGCGCAGCCGTGAGATCTCTTCCAGCGGCAAGGCGCGGGACGGCTGCGGCAGGGACACCGATTTTTCGCCGACGCGGGGTTGTGTCGCCGCGAAGGAAACGGCGATGGCCGGATCGTTGGCAACCGCCCGCACCGCGGCGGAAGTTACACGCCGGAATTCTTCGAGCGGCGAATCATGGGGCGGCGTGGCCATGGCGTTTTGCCTTCCGGTCAGACCGGACGGTTATGCACCGTCGAATCGGGGAGTTCGGCGTCGAAACAGCGTTGATAGTATTCCGCCACCACCGACTTTTCGATTTCGTCGCATTTGTTGAGGAACGTCATGCGGAAGCCGAGCCCGATATCGCCAAAAATCTTGGCATTTTCCGCCCAGGTGATGACGGTTCGCGGTGACATGACCGTGGAAATATCGCCGGCGACAAAGCCGGTCCGGGTCAGATCGGCAAGATCGACCATCTGGTTCACCACTTTGCGGCCCTCTTCGGTGTCGTAAGACGGGACCTTGGCGAGCACGATGTTCGCTTCGTCGTCATGGGGCAGATAGTTCAGCGTGGCGACGATGTTCCAACGGTCCATCTGGCCTTGGTTGATCTGCTGCGTGCCGTGATAAAGCCCGGTGGTATCGCCGAGGCCGACGGTATTGGTGGTCGCGAACAGGCGGAAGGCGGGATGCGGCCGAATCACCCGGTTCTGGTCGAGCAGCGTCAGCTTGCCCTCGACTTCAAGCACGCGCTGAATCACGAACATGACATCCGAGCGCCCGGCATCGTATTCGTCGAACACCAGTGCGGTTGGATGCTGAAGCGCCCAAGGCAGCATGCCTTCGCGGAATTCGGTGACCTGCTTGTTGTCGCGAACGACGATCGCGTCCTTGCCGACCAGATCGATCCGGCTGATATGGGAATCGAGATTGACGCGCACGCATGGCCAATTGAGCCGCGCCGCAACCTGTTCGATATGCGTCGACTTGCCCGTGCCGTGATAGCCCTGAATGAGAACGCGGCGGTTGTAAGTGAAGCCGGCCAAAATCGCCAGCGTGGTTTCGCGATCGAAGCGGTAAGCATCGTCCACATCGGGAACGTGCTCGCTGGTATGGCTGAAGGCCGGCACTTGCATGTCGGTATCGATGCCGAAGGTCTGCCGCACCGAGATTTTGATGTCGGGGAGGTCGCTGGGTTGCCCCGAAGCATCCGATGGACCTTGTGACGGGTCGTGTGAAACAGTCATGAGCCTTTTCTCTGGTTGTCTTTTGGTTACGCGAAGATCCGTTTCAGGATCCCGTAGGCTTCGTTGATCAGCTTGAGCTTTTCCTCGGCAGCCTTGTCGCCGCCATGGATGTCGGGGTGGTGGCGCTTTACCAGCTCCTTATAGCGCGCCTTGATGGCGGCAAGACTATAGGGCGGGTGAAGATTGAACAGGGCGAGCGCCTTGCCCTCCCGCGACTTCTCGGGCCAGGCCGAGACCCTATCCTTCTCGGTAGTCGACTCCGTCTCCGGATCCTCGAAAAATCCGAAGGGATCGAAAAACCGCGGACCGTGAGAGCCGGTAAAATGCTTTCGCGCGCGACCCAGCGGGCCCATGCCGATCGGCCCCACCCCAATCGGCCAGGTCGGACGCCAGCCCACGAGATCCTCGCGGACATGATGTTCGACCTCTTGCGTGCTCATCCCGTCGTAATAATTCCAGGATTTGTTGTATTCGCGGACATGATCGAGGCAGAACCAGAAATAGCTGCGCAAGGAATCGCGGGTCCGAGGCGCACGATAATGCCCTTCCGCTCCGCAGCCCGGATGTTCGCAACGACGGCTGGTCGCTCCTGCTTCCGGGGCCTCCATTTTGAACCGCCTCATAGGATAAATTATGGGGTTACTGGCTGCGGGAAACAAGGATTTCAGGGCTATTCCGGCCCTTGCGGCGGGCCGTCGCCGGACCGAAAATGTGACCTTCCATGACTGTCCGAAATACCCTCATCGCCAAGCTTGGGGCGGCCTTTCAACCCGCTCGTCTCGACGTCATCGACGAATCCGCGCGGCATGCTGGCCATGCCGGCGCCCGTCCCGAGGGCGAGACGCATTTTCGCATCGAGATCGTCTCTGAATCTTTTCGGGGATTGAACCGGGTTGCCCGTGAACGTTTGGTTCACAAACTTCTGAGCGAGGAGCTCCGGGGCCCCATCCATGCCCTATCGCTGGCCTTGTCGACCCCCGAAGAAAGTACCGGGCCGGAGGAAAGTACCGGCGGCTAAGCGGCCGCAACCGCCGATTACCAATTGCAACTTATGCGTGTGATCTTCCATGATTACCATTTTTAAGATATATAGGTAGGGCAATACCCGCGCGGGACGTGTTGGCGGGAGGAACCGAGGATCGGGGCAGAGAGGTCCGTTTGGCCGGCGTAATCTCACCGAAGAGCAGCGAGGCAAGCACCCTCATCAACCGTAACGTCACGGTGAACGGGCACCGCACGAGCATGCGGCTCGAACCGGCGATGTGGGAGGCGTTGGAGGATGTTTGCCATCGCGAGAATTTGAGCGTGCACGAGATCTGCTCTCACGTCGATTCGCGCCGGACCCAGTCGAGCCTGACCGCAGCGATGCGGGTCTTCATCCTCGGCTATTTCCGCGCGGCCGTAACTGAAACCGGCCATGCGCTGGCCGGACATGGAGGGAACGGTGCCACCGCATTTTCGGCGCAGCCCCAATCGCGAAAAGTCGCGTCCCAAGGATAAAACGCCTCGTCAAGCCGTGGCGCAGCGGTCGATTTCGCGCCGCGGAACGCCAGCTCGGTCTATTTCGTCTATTTCCCAGTATAGAACTTCGGATAGTGACGATTGACCACCGGACCATCGGTGGCGAGCGCGTGGCAGCTGTCGAGATGCGGCGGTTTTTTTCCCGCATCCTGGGTGAGCCGTTCCCGCAGCGGTACGATTGTCTGGAAGGCGACCGTCGCGACCGGCGCCAAGAGCTCGACCAGATGCCGGCAGCCCTTGGTCCCGCCAAATAAGCTGCGAATCGTGCGCGACCAACTTGGTCCGATCTGTGCTCCCACCAAGGCCTCGTAGGCCGGCGCTATGTCCGGGCAGATGCCGAAGGGTGTGGCCTCCATCGCCACGTCGATCGCCTTGACGTTGAGGTCGTCATCGACGGTCAGGCGTATCCACATTTCATGGACCGGTTCGCCCGGTTTGATTTCGCCGCGCTCGGTATTGGGAAACGCGTAGGTCTTGGTGTCGATCAGTCGCGCGTCGATGTCCCAAAGCCCGTCCTCGCGGCGGTAACCGCGGCAATCGATTTGACGGTGGTGGATCGGTTCGCGGCGTGCCGCAGATTTCAGACTCATGACGGCATTGTACGATAAAGGGACGGCGGTGGGCGGCGGCCAAATATGGCCGCGCGGACTAACCGAACGTGCGCGGGCCGATCATGCGAGGATTTAGCTTAAGCCGCCATGGCCATTGCCGAAAATGAAGGCGTCGCGATTGCGAAGGTCGTCTTCCAATTGTCCCTTCACCACGGCGTAAAGGTCGCGGATCGAAACGACGCCGATGACGCGATTCCCATCCACCACCGGAAGATGACGAAAATCGCCGGAGCGCATGCGCTCCAAGGCGACTTCAGGCTTGTCATTGGGCGCCAGGGTCGCCGGGTTCTTGGTCATGACGGCGCTGAGTTTGGTTGTCGCCGGATCGCGCCCTTGGGCGACGACGCGCACGGCCAGGTCGCGTTCCGTGAAGATGCCTTCGAGGCGCCCCTTATGGGTGATCAGCACCGCGCCGACGTGACGTTCGGCCATCATCTTGACTGATTCGAGCACAGTCGCTTCGCGATCAAATTCGCAAAGAACTTGAGAGTTGATGATATCCGGAACGATCTTGCGCGCCATGATGACCCTCCGTCCTCCCGCAACTCGCCTCGAAGCGATGTTCTCTTCCCTTGCGCTGTTGACGCCGCTCAGTCCTTTGCGCCTTGCCATCGAGAAACGGGCACGAAGTGTCGCAATGTCCGGGACCACTGGTCAAGATCCTGAATTATTCACGGTTTCTTACCAGATCCTTGTGCAACTGCAGCAAGAGCTGGGTGCAACTGCGAAGGCGACGACTCAATGACCGTCGGTGCCGGTAGCTGCCTTGGGCGGCGTGATGCGGATCGAAAGAATCTGATTGCGCCGCCGCCGCAGGATCTCGAAACGGAAGCCGTAGAAATTGAAAATCTGACCGGCATCGGGGATTCGCCGGGCCTCGTGCAGCACAAGACCCGCAATCGTCGCCGCTTCCTCATCGGGAAGCGGCCAATCGAATCGCCGGTTCAAATCGCGAATCGTGGTGTTGCCGGAAACGATAAACGATCCGTCCGGCTGGGGCCAAATGCCCGACAGGCTTTCGTCGTACTCATCGGCGATATCGCCGACGATCTCTTCCAAAATGTCTTCAAGGGTCACGATCCCCATCAACGACCCGTATTCGTCGACGACGAGCGCGAAATGCTCGCGTCGCCGGCGAAAAGCTTGGAGCTGGTCGATGAGGCTGGTCGATTCGGGAATGAACCACGGTTTGGCGGCAAGGCCGCGAATATCGAGGGTCTCGACATTACCGGCACTTTCGTAAAGTGATTTCACGACGGTTTTGGCGTGCAGGATGCCGACAATGTTGTCGGGCTCGTCGCTCCAAAGCGGGATGCGGGTGAAGGCGCTTCCCAACACTTGTTCGATGATCGCCGGAACCGGTTGATCGGCGTCGATCGTAAAAACATCCTTGCGATGAATCATGATCTCGCCGACGCCCACTTGGTCGAGATCGAGAATGCTGCGCAGCATCGCGCGTTCGTGCCGCACTTGCTCGCCCGGACCCTTGTGCAGGTCGATGGCACCGCGAAGTTCTTCCGGGGAGGTGAGGCCAATATTCGCCGAGGTATCGACGCCGAACAGCCGCAGCAGCCCGTTGACGATGATCCGCACCGCAAGGGTGATCGGCGAAAGCACGGCAACCAGCACCCGTACCGCGGGCGCCACCGCCAGCGCGGTCCGGTCCGCGTTGTTGATGGCATAGGTCTTGGGCAGCACCTCGGAGATAATCAGGATCAATGCCGTCATGATGCCGGTTGCATACGCGATGCCGCGATTCCCGAAGAATCGAATGAGGACGCTGGTGGCAAGCGACGACGCCAAGATATTGACCAAGTTGTTGGCCAACAGCAGGGTGCCGATCAAACTTTCCTTGTGTTGGCTGAGGCTGACGGCGATTTTTGCGCGCCGGCTGCCTTCCTTGGCAAGCTGATGAATATGCAGCCGCGACGCTGCCGTCAGGCCGGTTTCGGAGAGCGAGAACAGCGCCGAAAGCAACAGCAGGATAACGATAACGCCGATGATGACCAGAACGTCGGCCGGCACGTCGGCGAGGCTCACGCCGCCACCGCCCGTTCCAGGACGCGGGTTACCGCCTCGATGCCGACGTCGTCGCTGACGAAGGCTTTGCCGATGCCGCGGGTTAAAACAAAGCGCAATTTCCCGTCCCGGACCTTCTTGTCGTGCCGCATATGGCCCAGCAATGCCTTTGCATCCCATTTCCGGCCGTGGATGATCTTCGGCGTCACCGGCAACCCGATCTTTTCGAAATGACGGCGCGTACGAAGCGCATCTTCGGCCGGGCAGAGTCCCAGGCTCTGCGACAGCTCGAAGGCCATAATCATGCCGATGGCGACGGCCTCGCCATGGAGCAATTCGTTGCTGTAGCCGGTTTCGGCCTCAAGGGCGTGGGCAAAGGTGTGGCCGAAATTGAGCAGCGCGCGATCGCCCCATTCCCGTTCATCCGCGGCAACAATCTTTGCCTTTGCCTGGCAGCTTGCGACTACCGCGCGGATGCGCGTCTCCCGGTTCCCATCGCGAAGCGATGCTCCGTTCTCCTCGCACCAGTCGAAGAAGGCCGGATCGCGAATCAGGCCGTATTTGACGATTTCGGCATAACCCGCGAGCAGCTCCCGTTTGGGCAAGGTTTCCAACAGAGCGACATCGGCCAGGACGAGTCGCGGCTGATGGATACTCCCGACCAGGTTCTTGCCGTGGCGCGTGTCGATGCCGGTCTTCCCGCCAACCGAACTGTCGACTTGGGCCAGCAGCGTTGTCGGAACCTGCACGAAATCGATGCCGCGCAAGACGATCGCCGCGGCGAAGCCCGCCAAATCGCCGATCACGCCGCCGCCCAGAGCAATCACCGTGGTTTGACGGTCGACGCGCGCCTCCAGCATTCCTTCGAGGAGGCCCTGAAGATGGGCAAAATCCTTGGTCTGCTCGCCGGGCGGGAGCACGATGCTGCGAAACGCGATATTGGCACTCTTCAGGGCCGCCGCCAGGGGATCGAGGTAAAGGCCTGCCACCGTCTCGTCGCTGACGATGATCGCGTTTGGCCGCGCCAAGACCGGCGCCATCAACCGGCCCGCTTGGCTCATAATTCCGGCGCCCACCACGATATCGTAGCTGCGGGAGCCGAGCTCGACGCGCACGGTCTCCATTCCATTCGGGGCGGATTTAGTCACGGCGCCGCGTTCCGCATCGGTGCCGGCTGCCTTCCGCCATGGGCGAGATAGTCGGCGATTGCGTCGTAGACTTTATTCACCATCGTGTCCCGCGGTCCGTCCATGCTGTCGACGATAATATCCGCCTCGGCATAAACCGGGTAACGTTCGGCCATCAGCTTTTCCAAAACCTCGCGCGGGTCGCCTTGCTGAAGCAGCGGCCGGTTGTTGCGCCGCGCCACCCGGCGCAGCAGCAAATCGATATCGGCGCGCAGCCACACCGAGATCGCCTTATCGCGGATCTTGGCGCGGGTCTGCTCGCTTATGAAGGCGCCGCCGCCGGTCGCCAAGATGTGCACCGGCTCGTCGAGCAGCCGCCCGATCACCCGCCGCTCGCCTTCGCGGAAGGCGGCCTCGCCATGCCGCGCGAAAATATCAGGGATGGAGCACCCCGCGGCGTCGGCGATTTCCTGATCGGCATCGATAAACGGCAGGCCGAGCCGCTCGGCAAGCTTGCGGCCGATACAGGTCTTGCCCGCGCCCATCATGCCGATGAGGACGATGGTCTTAGGCACGCTTAGTTCGGGAGCGGTCATGATGCCGGCGGGTTCATGCCGGCATACTGTCCGCGCATGGCCCAACGCCGACACGCCGCTTCACGCATCGCAAACCACGTGGCGCGTTGATACCGCCGCGCGCCAAGGCTAGACTGCCGCAAATTCGCCATAGTGCATTTTTATCACAAACGGCGAATCCTGTCGCCAGAAGGCTTGGGTCTGGGCGACGCCCGCATGCGGTGAACAACTGCGTATTCTGCGGGAATCCGTCATTCCCGCGCCGGGATAGGACCAAGGGGAGACGTCCTTTTCATGAGAAAACTGTTGTTGTTCATCGTCGCGGTACTGGTTGTCGGCGGCGTGGTTGGTGCTTTCGTGCTTTCGCAATGGAAAATTCCGGCACCGAAGGCGCCGGTTGAGAAAACCATCCCGGATGAAAAATTCCCGCACTAAATCCTGCGTAGGGCTCGGCGCGATTCTGCTGGCCGCGTTTTTCTTCGCGGCGGCGGTCGAGGCGGCCGATACCGGTGCGCCGGTTCAATTGAGCCCGCCACCCAAAGGCGCGCCGCAAGCCGCGACGCCGGCGGCGCCGTCGAATGCGCCGCCGACGGCATCGCCAACTCTGCCGCCGCCTGGGACTGCCGCCGGACAGCCCTCCGGAAAGCCGCCGGCGTCCTCCCCAGCGTCCTCCTACGTGCCGCCGAAAAAGATCGCGCCCGTGGTCGAATCCAATCCGCTTGCCGCGATCGATCCCGATTCGGCCGGCGTTCTCGATTCCAGCCAGGGCGGTTTCGGGGTTGCCATGTGGGCGGGGACGTCGCGGGCGCTGGTCCAGAGGCTGCTGCCCCAATTGCCGGTCAAGGCGCCTTCCCATGCGATGCACGATCTCATGCGCCGGCTGCTGCTTTCCGTCGCCAAGGCGCCGGAAGGCGAAGGCGGCGGGCCCAATCTCATCTCGCTGCGCGCGGAACGGCTGTCGGCGATGGGCGACAGCGACGGCGTCAATCAGCTTCTGGGCAACGCCCCGCAGCAGACCGATGAGGCGCTTTCGCGCATTCAGGTCAACGGCCAGTTTCTCAGCGACGACACCAAGACCGCCTGCGACAGCGTCACTCAGTTGATCAACAAATACACGGACCCTTATTGGCAGAAAACCCTCGCGTTCTGTCAGATGCTGTCGGGCCAGAAAGAGCAGGCGCGGCTTTCCGTATCTTTGTTGCGCGATACCGAGGCCGACAAGGATCCGGCCTTCTTCACGCTCGCCGATTTCATCCTCAACGGACCGCCGGCGCCGTCCCCCGCGCCCAAGGAAAAGAAGAAAGGAAAGAAAGACGCGAAGGACGCAAAGGAGACGACCCCTGCAACAAGCGTCGCAATTACCGGCCCGCTTTCGCCGCTTGAGGTCGCGATGCTCCACACCGCCAACCTGCCGTTTCCGCCCGATGCGGCGAACGGCGCCGATCCGTCCGTCCTGCGCGCGATTGCCTCCAATACGGGCGCCGATATCGCGGCGCGTCTTCAGGCGGCGGAACGGGCGGAGGCGACGGGTGCGCTTCCCGCCACCGAACTTGCCAATGTTTATGTCGATGTCGCCTTTCAGCCGGAGGAGCTGTCGAACGCGTTGACCGCAGCCGATCAAATGGAGGGTGCCCGGGGCCGGGCTCTTCTTTATCAGGCAGCCCTCAAACAGGATGTGCCGGCGGCACGCGCCGAAGCCTTGCAGGCGGCGTGGAAGCTTGCGCACAGGGACGGGGTCTTTGCCAGCATGGCCCGAGTTACGGCGCCGCTCACCGCCGATATCACGCCGGCCCCGGAATTGATGTGGATTGGAGCGGATGCAGGCCGCACACTTTTTATCGCCGGTGACCGGGATCGCGCCGTCGCCTGGTATAAACTTTCCACCGATTCGGGCGAGAAGGATGCGCCCGCCACTCAAGCCGCCTTATGGCCGCTCGCCGTGTTGTCCAATCCCGACAATGAAAAAACGCTCGATGCCGCGGCGGTTAAGAAATGGCTCGACGCGGAACGTGGCTCCGGCGGCGACGGCTGGGAAAACCGCGCCGCCAATGCGCTCGGTCTGTTCGACGCGCTCGAAATCCCGGTCGATCCGGGCGCGTGGGAGTTGCTCATCCGGACCGAACGCATCCCTTCGCAAATGCCGGGGATGGCGTTATGGACATCGCTCCACGACGCCGCCGGTAAAAATCGAACGGGTGCTGCCGTCCTGTTCGCGATGCTGGCGTTGGGCGACGACGGTCCCGTTCCGGCGAGCCCGGTGACGCTGCAAGCCGTCGTCTCGGCCCTCGATCGAGCCGGATTGGGCGCGGATGCGCGCAAACTCGCCGTCGAGGCGATGGCGGCGCAGTGACGAAGCGCGGCGCGCAAAAGAAAGAACTTCCCCGGTCTGCCGAGGCCTTTCTCGAAATGCTAACCGCCGAACGCGGTGCCGCCGCCAATACCACGGATTCCTACGAGTCCGATCTCAGAGACTTTATCGAATTTCTCGAAGCGCATCATGAGGCGATCGAGAAAGCGGATGCCGACGATATCCGCAATTATTTCTCCGGTCTGAGCCGCGCCAAGCTTTCGCCGCGCACCGCGGCACGACGGCTCTCCTGCTTGCGCCAATACCATCGCTATCTCTTGGCGGAAAATTTGCGCCGTGACGACCCGACCGCAACCATCGAAGCGCCGCGGCGCGGCCGGCCGCTTCCCAAAATTTTGAGCGAAGAAGAGACGGAAGAGCTGCTCGCAGCCGCCAGAAGCGGCGACGGCGCGGAAGGCGCGCGGCAACAAGCGCTCCTGGAGATTCTCTATGCCACCGGCATGCGGGTTTCCGAATTGGTCGGGCTCAGGCTCTCGGCGTTGTCACGGAACCGGAGATTCGTCACCATTGCCGGCAAGGGCGGCAAGGAGCGTCTCGTTCCGTTGGGCGATCCGGCGCGCGCGGCCATTGCCCGCTACCTCAGGCACCGGGAATGGTTCGCCCGCAAAGGCCGCGCCAACAGCCCCTGGCTGTTTCCGTCGCGTGGCGGGCACCTAACGCGTCAGCGTTTCGGCCAAGTCCTGAAGAAACTGGCCTTCGACGCCGGGCTCGACCCGGCGCAGGTTTCGCCCCATGTGTTGCGCCACGCCTTCGCGACGCACCTATTGGATCATGGGGCGGATTTGCGCGCGGTTCAGCAGATGCTGGGCCATGCCGATATCTCGACCACCCAGATCTACACCCATGTTCTGGCCGCCCGGCTCAAAGCCCTCGTCCACGACCATCACCCCATGGCCAAACGCTCCGAGCGGCGTTGACAATTCCCGGCTGTTCCCGCATGTTCGCCGCTTCTTTTTCCGCCGGATGAGGCGGAAAATATAATATTTTCAATAACCTAGATTTAAGTGCCAGGGGGGCGGGAATGAGCTTTCATATTGTCGAGCAAGCACGGCCGCGTTTGAACCGCAGTGAACTCGCGGTGCCGGGCAGCAATCCGAAAATGTTCGAGAAGGCGGCGGCCTCCAATGTCGACGTGATCTTTCTCGATCTCGAAGATGCGGTTGCCCCCGACGAGAAGGAAAACGCCCGCAAGAACATCATCCAGGCGCTGAACGAGATCGACTGGCGCGGCAAGACCATGTCGGTGCGGATCAACGGCCTCGACACTCACTACATGTATCGCGACGTCGTCGACGTCGTGGAGCAGGCAGGCGACAAGCTCGATCTGATCATGATCCCGAAGGCGGGAACCGCGGGCGATATTTACGCCGTCGACATGCTGGTGACCCAGATCGAGGCCGCCAAAAAATACAAGAAGCGTATCGGCTTCGAGATGATCATCGAAACCGCACTCGGCATGCAAAACGTTCATGAGATCGCCGCCGCCAGCAAGCGCAATGAGAGCCTGCATTTTGGCGTTGCCGATTACGCCGCCTCGACCAAGGCGAAGACCACGAATATCGGCGGCCCCAATCCCAATTATCACGTCCTGACCGACAAGGACGAGAAGGGCAATCGCGACGTGCATTGGGGCGATATGTGGCACTACGCCATCGCCCGCATGGTGGTGGCAGCGCGCGCTAACGGCTTGCGCCCGATCGATGGGCCGTTCGGCGATTTCAACGATCCGGATGGTTTTACGGCGCAGGCCAACCGCGCCGCGACACTGGGCTGCGAAGGTAAATGGGCCATTCATCCCAGCCAGATCGATCTCGCCAACACGGTGATGAGCCCGAGCGACGCCGAGGTGACCAAGGCGAAGCGAATCATTGAAGCCATGGCCGAAGCCCAGAAGGCGGGCAAGGGTGCCGTGACGCTCGACGGCCGGCTCATCGACGCGGCCTCGATCAAACAGGCCGAAGTCATGGTGAAGAAAGCGGAGCTGATCGCTGGCCGCTCTTAGAGCGGAACCGTTTGCGCGATTGTGCTGATACCGCTTGCGCGGCCGGGCCGCGATTTGCCCGCATGAGGCGGGCCTAGAGCTTGGGCGGCATGCACAATTTTTTGGATTTCGAAAAACCGGTCGCCGAGCTCGAAGCCAAGATCGAGGAATTGCGGCATTTGACCGATGCCGGCGAGCTGAATGTCCCCGACGAGGTGGCAAAGCTCCAGGCGCGCATCGACAAAATCCTGCGCCACGAATATGCGCGGCTCTCCCCCTGGCAAAAAGTCCAGGTCGCGCGCCATCCGGACCGGCCGCATTTCCGCGATTACGTCGCCACCTTAATTGATGATTTTACGCCCTTGGCTGGCGATAGGGCCTTTGCCGAAGACCGGGCGATCGTCGGCGGCTTGGGGCGTTTTCGCGGAAGATCCGTTGCGGTGATCGGTCATGAAAAAGGATTCGATACCGCCACGCGCATGATCCACAATTTCGGGATGGCGCGCCCGGAGGGCTATCGCAAGGCGATCCGGCTGATGGAACTCGCCGACCGGTTCAATCTTCCGCTGATCACGCTCATCGATACGCCGGGGGCTTATCCGGGCGTGGACGCCGAAGCGCGCGGCCAAGCCGAGGCCATCGCGCGCTCGATCGCCGCCTGTCTCCATATGCGGGTGCCTTTTGTTTCGGTCATCATCGGTGAAGGCGGCTCCGGCGGGGCCATTGCGCTCGCCACCGCAAACCGGGTGATCATGCTCGAGCACGCGGTCTATTCGGTGATCTCGCCCGAAGGCTGCGCGTCGATTCTGTGGCGCGAGCAAGGCCAAGCCCAGGAGGCTGCCGAGAGCATGCGCCTCACCGCCGACGATCTTTTCAAGCTTCAGGTGATCGACGAAATCGTTCCCGAGCCGGTGGGTGGCGCGCACCGTCATCCGGAAAAAACGATGAAAGCGGTGGGCGACGCCATCGCCCGGTCGCTGAGCGATCTCTTATTGCTGGACCGTGACCAATTGGCGCAAAAACGCCGCGCCAAATTCCTCGATATGGGCAAGGTTGGCCTAAGTTAGCCGGCGGTCACCACACTGCCGTGGCAGTGCTTGTACTTCTTGCCCGAGCCGCAGGGGCAAGGGGAATTCCGCTGAACTTTCCCCCAGGTTGAAGGATCGTCGGCATTGAACGCCGCGCGCGGAAGCCGCGCCGGTGCCGGGCGATCGCCATTCCCCTCGGCCATCGGTCCATCCGGCGACGGATGCAGCTCTTGCATGCGCGGCGGCTGGCGTTGCGGGATCGCCTGTTCCGGCGGCGCGCCGACGCGCATCTCGACATGGGACAGGACGCCGGTCACCGTTTCGCGCAGTCGCGACAGCATCGTTTCGAACATGCGGAAGGCTTCGCGCTTGTATTCGTTCAGCGGATCGCGCTGACCGTAGGCGCGCAAATTGATGCCTTGGCGCAGGTGATCGAGCGAGAGCAGGTGATCCTTCCAGGTCTGATCGAGGAGCTGGAGGAGGAGGCTCTTTTCGGCAAGCCGCATGATGTCGGGCCCGTAATTGGCGGCTTTTTCCGCCATCTTGCGGTCGCTGGCTTCCGTGATTCTCGATGTGATCTCCTCGTCAGCGATGCCTTCTTCCTTCGCCCAGTCGGCAATCGGAAGATCCACCGCCAGAATGCGCAGGCATTCTTCGTGAAGCGCGTGCACATCCCACTGCTCGGCGTAGGCGGATGGCGGAATACAGCGTGCGACCAGATCCGTGATCACGGATTGGCGCATGTCGGTCGCCGTATCGTGGACGTCTTCCGCGCTCATGATCTCTTTGCGCTGTTCGTAGATCGCTTTGCGCTGATCGTTCATCACATCGTCGAAGCGGAGCAGCGATTTTCGGATTTCGAAATTGCGCGCTTCGACTTTCTGCTGGGCTTTTTCCAGCGCCTTGTTGATCCAGACGTGGATGATCGCTTCGCCTTCCTTGATCCCGAGCTTTTGCAGAATGCTGTCCATGCGCTCGGACCCGAAAATGCGCATCAGATCGTCTTCGAGCGAGAGATAGAATCGCGAGGCGCCGGGATCGCCCTGGCGGCCCGAACGGCCGCGCAACTGGTTGTCGATGCGCCGGCTTTCATGGCGCTCGGTGCCGATCACGAACAGGCCGCCCGCCTCGAGCACGATGTCCCTGGCGGCGGCGATTTCGGCGGCAATTTCCGCGGTGCGCCTCTTGCGTTCGCCCTCGTCGGTAACTTCGGCCAGTTCCCGTTTGACGCGCATATCGAGATTGCCGCCGAGTTGAATATCGGTGCCGCGGCCCGCCATGTTGGTGGCGATGGTGACGCCGCTCGGCATGCCGGCCTGGGCGATGATATAGGCTTCCTGCTCGTGATAGCGGGCGTTCAAGACATTGTGTGTGATCGTGCGCTTCTTCAGCATCTCCGAGAGAAGCTCGGATTTCTCGATGCTGACGGTGCCGACCAAAATCGGCTGCTGGCGGGCATGACATTCGGCGATGAGGTCGAGAATGGCGGAATTTTTCTCGCGCGCCGTCCGGTATACCTCGTCGTCGTGATCGATGCGGATGCAATCCATATTGGTCGGGATTTCGACCACTTCGAGCTTGTAGATCTCGGCGAATTCCGCGGCCTCGGTCATCGCCGTGCCGGTCATTCCGGCCAACTTCGGATAGAGCCGGAAATAATTCTGGAAAGTAATTGAGGCCAGCGTTTGATTTTCGGTTTGAACCTCGACGTTTTCCTTGGCCTCGATCGCCTGATGCAGGCCTTCCGAATAGCGCCGGCCTTCCATGGCGCGGCCAGTGAATTCGTCGATGATGATGATCTTGCCGTCCTTGACGATGTATTCGACGTCGCGCTGGAATAGCTGATGCGCCTTCAGGGCTTGGTTCACGTGATGGACCAGAGTGACGTTGTGAATATCGTAGAGCGAGCCCTCGGTCAGCATTCCTTCCTGGCGCAGCAAGGTCTCGATCGTCTCGGCGCCCTTGTCGGTCAGCGCGACGCTGCGGCTTTTTTCGTCTTTTTCGTAATCGTCGGGTGCTAGCTTCGGGATCAGCTTGTCGACCCGGCGGTAGAGCTCGGACGAATCTTCGGCCGGGCCGGAAATAATGAGCGGCGTGCGCGCTTCGTCGACCAGAATCGAATCGACTTCGTCCACAATCGCATAGTGGAACGGCCGATGCGACATCTGCTCCAGCCGGAACTTCATATTGTCGCGCAAGTAATCGAAACCGAGCTCGTTATTGGTGCCGTAGGTAACGTCGCATCCATAAGCGGCGCGCCGTTCCTCGTCGCTCAAATCGTGGACAATGACGCCCACGGTGAGCCCGAGGAAACGATAGATCTGTCCCATCCATTCGGCGTCGCGCTTGGCCAGGTAATCGTTCACCGTCACGACATGGACGCCCTTGCCGGGAAGGGCGTTGAGATAAACGGCGAGGGTTGCGACGAGGGTCTTGCCTTCACCGGTTTTCATTTCCGAAATCTGGCCGCGATGAAGGACGATGCCGCCCATGAGCTGGACATCGAAATGGCGCTGGCCCAGGGTCCGCTTGGCCGCCTCGCGCACGGTGGCGAAGGCGGGGACCAAAAGGTCGTCCAGCGATTCGCCTTCCTTCAGACGCTTGCGGAAGTCCTCGGTGCGCGCACGCAGCGTCTCGTCCGAAAGAGCGACGAGCTCCGGTTCCAAGGCATTGATCTGATCGACCAGGGGGTGCAGGCGTTTGACGTAACGCTCATTGGCCGAACCGAAAAGTCGTCGGGCGATAGTCCCGATCATCTGCACCCTCGAAAAAGCGGGGAATCTGGGAAAGCCGCCGGGGAATGCCGCGGCGGGCCCTAAGACAAATAGGGGCGGGGGAAAGGCCTGTCAACGAGGCTGGCGAGGCTTTAAGCCCGGTTCCGGCAATGTCCCGGCAATCCCTTGCGCGTCAGGCCGCGATGTGCAAGATGCCGGATCACGGGCGCCCTGATTTTGCGCCCTAACTCCCGCTTGTCACAGAACAAATTCACAACTGAGCACCGTCTAAATCCCGCTATGGCCGAACGTTCCCCGCTTGCTCCGGACCGCTTTCCCGACATGCCGGATATTGCCGGCGTGCGTTTGGCTGCCGGCGCCTGCGGCATCCGCTATAGCGGTCGGACCGATCTGATGCTGGCGGTGCTCGATCCGGGCACAACCATTGCCGGAGTTTTTACCCATTCCAGCGTGCAATCGGCGCCGGTTCTGTGGTGCCGCAAATCGTTGCGCTCAGGCAAGGCGCGGGCCATCGTTGCCAATTCCGGCAATTCCAATGCTTTTACCGGGAAAAAGGGCGTTGAGGTCGTGCGGCGCACGGCGACAGCGGCGGCCAAGGCCGTTTCATGCAAGATCAATGAAGTTTTTTTGGCGTCCACCGGTGTGATCGGCAGTCCGCCGCCGGTGGAAAAGATGGCCGGCGCTCTCCCTCAATTGTCAGGGCAAGTGGGATCCGGCAATTGGGAAGCGGCGGCCCAAGCCATCACCACCACCGATACTTTTGCCAAGGGCTCGAGCCGCACGGCTCGCATCGGCGGCGTGCCGGTCACGATCAACGGCTTTGCCAAGGGCTCGGGCATGATCGCGCCGGATATGGAAACGATGCTCGCCTTCATCTTCACCGATGCGGCGATCCCGGCACGGGTGCTTCAGACGCTATTGAAGAACGCGAATACGCGTACTTTCAATTCGATCACGGTCGATGGCGACCCTTCCACCAGCGACACGCTCCTTCTCGCGGCGACGGGCAAAGCAAAGCACAAAAAAGTGTCGCGGGCCGGCGACCCGAAACTTCGCGATTTCGCCGCCAAGCTCGAAGAGGTGATGCGCGATCTGGCGCAGCAGATCGTGCGCGACGGCGAAGGCGCCCAGAAATTCGTCACCATCAATGTGAGCGGGGCGGTCTCCGAGAGCTCGGCGCGCAAGATCGGGCTTGCCATCGGCAATTCGCCGCTGGTCAAAACCGCGATCGCCGGAGAAGACCCCAATTGGGGACGCATCGTCCCGGCCGTCGGTAAATCCGGCGAAAAGGCCAATCGCGACAAACTCGGTATCGCGATCGGCGGCGTTCAGGTCGCGAAAAACGGTGCCGTCGTTTCCGGTTATGACGAAGCGCCGGTGGCGGCCCACATGAAGACGCGGAACATCGTGATCGACGTCTATGTCGGAGTCGGCAAGGGCCGCGCCACGATTTGGACCTGCGACCTCACCCACGGCTATATCGCCATCAATGCCGACTACCGGAGCTGAGGCACTTCCCCTCAAGCTCGTGGTGGCGGTCGCCCTCATCGACGCGGATGGACGCGTGCTGTTGGCGCGCCGTCCCGCCGGCAAGGAGATGGCGGGCCTATGGGAATTCCCGGGCGGCAAGCTTCACGACGGCGAAAATCCGGAACAGGCCTTGATCCGCGAGCTTCGCGAGGAGCTCGGCATCGACGTCAACGGTGATTGCCTAGCCCCCTACACTTTCGCCTCCCATGCCTATGAACGGTTTCATCTTCTGATGCCGCTCTATGTCTGCCGGAAATGGCAAGGCACCGTGACCCCGCTTGAAGGCCAGGAACTCAAATGGGTGAAAGCGAAAAATCTCGGTGACTATCCGATGCCGCCCGCCGATCTGCCGCTCATCGCCATGCTCTGCGATTTGCTCTGAGTCTTTACGGCCGCGCCTTATCCCCTGCTTTCTTTTCTTCGGTGCCCAACACTTCCGCCAATCTCGATACCGCAGTACCGGGTTTGAGAGCCTTCGGCTGAGACTCGTGAGGCGCCCAGGCGGTCAGGTAAATGATTTCGAAACTGGCGCGGATGCGGCCGTCATTATCGGCGTAATTCGAGCGGTAGATTTCGGCGGCGCGATTTAGGCTGTTTCGGTGCAAGGGCGTGTGCATGCTGCCGGCATTGGTTTCACCCATGCCGCGGAGATCGCGCATCAGGGCGAAAACGTCCGGATAGGTGACGGTGATCGTCTCGGCGTCGGCGACGGGAAGGGCAAAGCCAGCGCGCTGCAACAAATTGCCGGCGTCGCGCACATCCGCAAAGGGCGCCACATGGCTTCCGGCGCCTCCTTGTTCGGCAAGTTCGGCCTCCACGAAAGAGGTGCGGAGTTCCGCCAAGGTCCCGCCGCCCAGCATCGCGGCCAGAAATAAACCGTCCGGTTTCAGAATCTGGCGAATCTGAAAAAGCGCGCCGGGAAGATCATTGACCCAATGCAGGCTGAGCGAACTCAGAACCAGGTCGAAGCTGGCCGGCGCAAAGGGGAGGGCTTCTTCATCCGCTGACAAAGCAAGGCCCGAGGGACCGCCGGCCTGCTGTGCCATGGCGGAAGATAGATCGCTCTGGACGAGAGTCTCGACGTCGCTTCGCGAAACAAGGGCTCGGGCTACGTCGCCGGTATGGCATCCCAAATCGAGCGCCACCGGGAATCGGCGCTTGATGTCGTCGAGCCTTTCGGTGAGGCGCGCCGCCACTTCGCGGAACAGAAATCCATGCGCGGCCATGCCGTCCGCGGCGCGGTCGCGCCGCAGGCGCAAAAGCCGGCGATCGAAGGGCCCGGCGTTCATCGTTCAATACCGGTCATGGCTCAATATAGGGCATCCCATCCGGGGTCCGCATCCCCGCGCATGCATTGACAGGCATGGCCGCCTTGCGCAGTGATGACGGGATGGACGCGCTGCAAATAGCCCCGCAATTCGTTCTCCGCGCTGGGCGCCGCGCCGGGCGCAAGATCCTCGATCTCTTGCTGCCGCCGCGCTGTCTCGGTTGCGGCAACCAGGTGGAGGAAACCGGAACCCTTTGCGCCGAATGCTGGCGCGGGATCGGCTTCATTGCGCCGCCTTTATGTGAGCGTTGCGGCCGCCCCTTTGAGTTTACCGCGGCGGATGGATCGGTCTGCGCGTCGTGTAGCCGCGAACCGCCGGAATGGGACCGGGCAAGGGCCGTATTTCGTTATGACGAGAAAAGCCGGCATTTGGTGCTGCGATTCAAGCACGCGGATCGGACGGACGCGGCAGGCGCTTTCGGTTCGTGGTTGGCCCGTTCGGGCGGCGAGCTTTTGAAGGATGCGGATCTGATTGTTCCCGTGCCGCTGCATTGGTGGCGGCTTTTTTCGCGCCGCTACAACCAGGCGGCGATGCTGGCCGCCGTGGTTTCAAAGATGAGCGGCGTTGCGCTGGAACCTATGGCGCTGATCCGCCGCCGCGCCACACCGTCGCAGGGGCATTTGAACCGGGCCGAACGCCGGCGCAATATGCGCGGGGCTTTCGCGGTGCCGGCGCGCCATGCCGGCAGAATTGCCGGAAAGCGCATCGTCTTGATCGATGACGTGCTGACGACCGGTTCGACGGCGGCGGCTTGCACCCAGGCTTTGCGGGAAGCGGGGGCCACCCGCGTCGACGTCTTGGCGCTGGCCCGGGTGGCTGCGCCCCAGGCGGAATAGCATTGGCGGCACCGGATTTCCGGCCTATATGTGCCGCATGCGCATCCCCTTCTTCAGATCCAAGAGCGCTGCCTCTAAGGACGTTACCTCCCCGGCGATCACCGGGCCGAAAAAGATCGAAATCTTTATGCGGCCCACTTGTTCCTATTCCCGGCGCGCCATAAAGCTGTTGGAGAGCAAGGGTGTCGCCTTTACCGAAATCAACATCGCCAACGATCCGGAAAAACGGCAGGAAATGATTACCCGCAGCGGCGGACGAAGCACGGTGCCGCAAATCTTCGTCGACGGCGTTCATATCGGCAACAGTACCGAACTTGCCGCACTCGACGCGAAGAATGAGCTCAATATCGTTTTGGGATTGGCGCGCTGATCATGCCGTTCAAAATTGCCTGCATTCAGACCAATTCGGCCCGCGAGCTGGCGCCAAATTTGGATTTCGCCGCCGCCCAGATTCGCACGGCGCGCGCAGGCGGAGCCGATCTGATCGCGCTACCGGAAAACGTGGCGATGATGGAGCCCGAGGGCGCGAAATTGCGCGCGAAGACGCAAAGCGAAGAAAAGCATGAAGCGCTTTCCGCCTTTCGCGATCTTGCCATCGAAACCGG
>JBGOXX010000016.1:0-23345 GCA_041479345.1 Alphaproteobacteria bacterium | reverse complement strand
GAAATACGGGAGCATGAAAAGTCCCGTGCCGATATTCGTGAGCACATCCGCTCTCGCAAAGCCGACGTCGCCAATGCGATAGATGATCAAGATCGCCATCGCGTTCTTGAACAGATTGTCGTTGGCCGCGCCCAGAAACTGAGCGATGAACAGCGGCAGGAACCGCCTGCGGCGCAACAGATCGAAAATCCCCTTATCGGTCATGCCGCTCCCACATCTTGCTATCTCGGATCATACTTTCATTCGGCATCAAGAGCGCGCAAGCGCGTCTGCGGGATTATTTAGACGCTTTGGCAGAGTCGACGGCGGTGGCTGCATCAGCAGCAAGAGGCGGAACATCGAGGGGTCGGTATCGGAGAGTCGGTAGATGTCGGCGATCATCACGCGAAGCTTGGCGCGGCAGCCGAAGAAGTCAATCGCGGAACCGAGGGTGCCAGGTCGTCCGGTAGGGCGCCCGACCCCGTCGGGGTTATCCGCAGCGATGCGTCGATGCAGCCGTTTTTGGGCGAAAACCCCTGAAAATCCTCCAATTTCCGCCACATGGCGGTCACGTCGGAATCCATTGATCGGACAAGGCCGCTCCCCTACTCTGTCGGCCCTTGCCATGGTCCCGGCATCAATGGCCGGGACTTGGCGGCCCGCAGACGACGCATCGATGTGATGGAGCGGTATCGAAATGACAGTACGGCGCATAATTCCTGCCATTGCCTTAGCGCTGCTCTTCTTCACCAACCCGGTGAACGCAGACCCGGCCCAGGATGCCACCGTCTTCATCGATGAATTCGGCCATCGCGCGATTGCCCAACTCACAGAGCCGAATTTGAGCGATGACGAGCTGTTCAAGCGCTTTCGCGCCCTGTTCGATGAAGGCTTCGACGTTCCCGCTATCGCACGGAGCGCCTTGGGCCGATTCTGGCCGCGGGCAACCGATCAGGAAAAGGCCGAGTATCTGAAGGTTTTCGAAGAATATATCGTCCAAGTTTATTCGAATAAATTCCGCCAGTATTCCGGTCAGACATTCAAGGTCACAGGCAGCCGGCCGGCTGAACGCGCCGTCGTGGTCGTTTCGACCGTCGACAGATCTGACGGCCCGACCACCAAAATCAACTGGACGATCGGCATCGTCGACGGCAAGCAGAAAATCCAGGACATCAAGATCGAGGGCGTCAGCCTGATCATCAGCTACCGCGATCAATTCGCCAGTGAGATCCTGCAACACGACGGCAAGGTTTCCGGCTTGATCGACGCATTGCGCGAGAAGACGGCCCATGGCGATTCTGCCGGCAGCAACGGATAGGCCGCAACCGGCCGCTTCTATTCGTCGTCCACACAATCCTTCGGCGTCGTCGCCGACACGCGAAACACCCCTTCCGCTTCGAGCAAGCGTCCGAGTTTTTCCGACCGCCACCAAATCCCCTTGGACAACTTCTCGGTAAAGCAGGCCAGGAACTCGTCCTTGCCTTCACGGTCTTCCGGCCACGCCATTTCGAACAGGCGATGCGCCGCCGGCGCGTTTCCGGAATAGATGAGATCCAGCATGTCCTTCCAAAGCAGAGGTGCCGGAGGGCTATCGCCCTTCGGCAGATCCCGTTCGGCGTCGTGGATGTCTTTGGCCATCGCTGCGAGCGCAGCGTCATCCGGAGCCGGCTTGTGCATCGCCTCGATATCCGGCGCGTAACGCCCGGTGGGCGGATCAAATCGGAAAATCACCGTCGGCGCCGGACTATCGGCAAAGGATGCCCGCCAATAGGCAAAAGTAAAATCGCCGATGCGCAGCTTCGGCGGTGCGTCCGGTCCCCTTTCGTCCGACAAGAACCCCGTTTCATCGTTGTCCATCACCGGAATGATCTGTCGGCGAAAGTCATGAGAAAGCCAAAGTGCGTGGATGGTGAAACAACAATGGGCGCCGCCCGTCCAGCCTGTGACAATGGCATCCGACCCGGCCCCTGAAACCTTGGCCCGATAGTTCAATTCGAATCGATAAGCGCGGAGCCTGAGCAACACATGCTGGCCGCGCTGGACGGTCAACATCTCGCTGGGTCTTCCCTCAGAGTCATGAGAGGCGGCGCGCTGGAGTTGCGCGCCGGCGATATCCAGGACCGGCGGGAAGTCCAAAACAGGATGCGGCCCGTTGTCCGTATCGTTGAGAATATCGTCCGCGAGCACCGGGGCGGCAACCTGGACAAAGACGGCGAGTAAGACCGTGGCGGCGAGCCACCAGACTTTTTTCCGATGAATTGTCATCCGCGTCATTTGCATCGGACGAGAGATCAGTTCCCTTTACAGTCGCGGCGGTCGGCAACGACTGGAGCTTGCGCACATTCATCCGCGCTATAGATCACCCCATCATGATCCGCGACAACACCGCCCCGCCCAAAATCCAGCAATAGACCGCAAACGGCCGCAAGGCGTTCACTTCATGGGTCCTGAACCAGCGCATCAGCGCCCACACCGTGGCATAAGCGAAAACGGCCGCCGCGGCGCCCCCGATCAAGGCCGAGTGAAGGACCTGCGGGTCGGCATCACGGACGAGCTTCGGGATTTCCAAGACGCCCGCACCGGCGATAATCGGAGTCGCCAGCAGCATTGAAAAATGCGCCGCAGCCTCATGACGAAGTCCCACCCAGAAACCGGCGACCATGCTGGCGCCTGAGCGCGAAAACCCCGGAACGAGCGCGATCGACTGGGAAAGCCCGATCGCCACCGCTTCGCCGAGACTGAGATCTTGAATTTCGCGGGTTCCGCTCCCGCGGAGCCGCTCCCCCACGAACAAAATAAAACCGTTGGCGATCAGGAAAGCCGCTGCCACGGTGACGCTCGAGAAAATTCCGCGCAGCGCCTTTTCCGCCAAGAACCCGATCACCGCGGCCGGGATCGTCGCCACCACGATGAGGACGAATGTCCGCCGCGCGCCTTTGTTCTGTTTGTCGAACAAGCCGACAAGGATATTCAGCCAGTCGCGCCAGAAAAAAGCGAGGAGCGCCGCGGCCGTCCCCAGATGAAGCATCACGATGAAGGGCAGGAAATGTAATTTCAAGAACTCGGGATCAAGATCCCATCCGAACAGGTAAGGCGTCAGCACGCCATGCGCGACGCTGCTGACCGGAAACAGCTCCGTAACGGCCTGTACGATGGCAAACACGAAAACTTGGATTTCAGTCATGATCCCTCTTCATCCAATCCTGGCCACACTTTTCATATTGGGCGCGACGATCCGCGTCAACGCCCGCCCCAAGACGCTGATTGCGCAAACCCGATCGCAACGCTCAACAGCAGCACACCGGACACGGCCGCCACCGTTGCCGACAAACCGTTGGCGCCCCAACCGTCCATGACGGCGCCGGCGATCAACGGCCCGGCAAAAGCGCCCGTGCCGTACATCAGGGAAAAAATACTGTTGGCGCCGACCAGTTCATTACGTTCGAATTTCGACCCCAATTCGACCAGGCCCAGAGTGTAAAATCCGATTTGTGCGCCGCCCCACAAAAACATGACGAACAACAGGGCCGTCATGGAGCTCGTCAAATACGGCAAGATCACCGCGGCGGCGATAACGTTAAACGCGCAGGCGGCCAATAACAGCCGGCCATTCACCCGTTCGGCAAGCCAACCCAGGGGCAATTGCGTGACCGCGGTTCCGATCAGGAACGCGACGAGAAGCGCCATCGTCGCATCGACAGAAAGCCCGATCTTTACGCCGTAGACCGGGAACAGCGAAAACAAGGTAATATCGCAAAATCCCGCGACGAGGCCCATCGCCATAGCAACGGGAGCCTTCCGCGCCATATCGGCGAGACTTTTTGAGCCGCGCGGCATCATCGGACTCGAAATCTTGGGCATCGCCAGCAGCGGAACCGCCGCCGCCGCAACGACCGCCGCGACCACGAGAAAAGGCAGTGTCCCGGTAAATCCCGTCAGCGACAAAACGGCGGGGCCGCCCGCCGCACCCAGGGTGGCAAACATCACATAAGCGCCGATCACGCGGCCGCGGTTGCGTTCGGTCGCCGCGGCATTCACCCACGCTTCGCCCAATACCCAATGAAAGCAAAATCCGATGCTGAGGAGAAATCGCAGGATAAGCCAGGCCACCGGCCCGGATTGCACCGGCATCAGCAAAACTGCGGCGGCCCAGATTGCCAGCCCGGCATACATCGCAAAACCCGCACCGACTTTGCGCAGGATTACGGGCAGGCTGAAAACGAGTGCCACAAGGGCCACCGCCGGCATGGCTGCATTGAGCCCGATCGTCGTCGCGCTGAAACCATCCCGATCAAGGACGATTGAAACAAGCGGGCCGATCATGGCCAATGCCAAGTTGGCAGCGGCAAGGCTGGCGATGAGGGCCACAATGCAACGCCGCCGGACGGCTGCCGCCGCGGCCATCTCCAATCCTTCGGCAGGTCCTCGCAAGGCGGTAAAGGCCATCACCAACAATCGGGGCAATAATACCGGCACGTCGCGATAAAGTGCGTCCGGCGGAAGCGTGACTAAGCAAGCGGCCTAGACACACCGATCAATCAGAGAACGCGGCGGCTCGGAAGTTTCTCAAGGGGGCGGAAATTGAATAACCGACTAGGCGGCGGCTTGGCAATCCATGTTGCCGGAGAATCGCCGCAGGCTCACATTTTCGCGATCTGGCGCGATTGCGGCTTTTCTCGCGTATTGGGGAGAGCGATCTTGATACCGAGCTCGCATGACGACGATCCTTGGCAAGGAACGAAGGTCTCTGATAGATAGTAGGGATGGACAAAACGGGCTGTCTGTCCCGATTCCTTCGTGTCGTCATGCCACGATATGCCGCCTCATCGCCGCCGAACGAAATGAATCATATTCGCTTGTCCTTTTTTGAGCGTGCCGTCATGTTCGTGCCCCGGCTTCTCAACCGGGCCCTTATCGCCACATTTGTTGTGGCCACGGCCCAGATCGGGGCGATTGCCTTGGCTGGCCAGAATCACACCGTCATTCAGAAAGACCGGTCATTCGACGTTAAAGAGCTCGATATTGCGGCCGGCGACACCGTGCAATTCAGCAATGAAGACAAATTCATTCATCAAATTTATGTCGCCTCCGGGGAGCTCAGTTTCGATTCGGCGGAACAGCCGCCGGGCGAGGTGATTTCGATCACATTTTCAAAACCGGGACCCTACGAAATCCGCTGCCATATCCACCCCAAAATGTCGCTGACCGTGAACGCCAAATGAGCCGGGCCAGCGCCTTTTCGGGCGACCGCTCCGCCCCAAAGGCCATCGCCACCGCTCGATTTTTTTGATCTGTCCGTGACAGAAAAGAAATATGACAATTCAAGGGGATCCGTTGCGGTATGTCATCGACAAGGCCATAAGCCGTAAGGAATATCTCAATTCTAAGCACATTAAGGGCTTTTTAAGCCCTTTAATCAATATGATAGGCGATTGATTTGACCGGGATTACCGGGGTCCCGTTCCATCCACGAATGAGGGCGAGCGCTCGCCATGCTGCAATGGGCCGCGCGGAGGTCGATCGGCGCCAGAATCTTCGGCGCCTTCGTCGTTATGAGCTTCATAACGGCGGCGCTCGGCGTCTACAGCCTCTATGTGTTGACGGCCGCCGGCCGAATCGTCGCTGAGACCTACGACCGGCCACTCATGGCCATCAATTATGCGCGCGCCGCGGCCCAGACTTTCACGCAAATGGAAGAAATGCTGCTGCGCCGCTCGACGGCGACCGCGGAAGATCGCAGTCACATCGATCAGTCCCTCGAATCCCTCACCGCCAATTTCTTCGGCGATCTCGATATCGCGCGCGAGCGATCGATGGCGGCGGATGACAGCGCGCTTACCGAACAAATCAAGGATCTCGTCAAACAATGGAACCAGCGGCGGCGCGCCGAACTCCAAGCCACCAACACCAGCGACCTGAACGCTTTGTCCGAGGAGATCGCCGATCGATTCGACATGCTGGTCGAATTGACGACCGATCATGGGTTCGTGGAGCGCCGCAAGGCAATTTCCGCAATCTCTCGCTTCGAGTACACCAATGCCGGCGCCCTTGTACTGGCGCTGATTTGCTCCGCCGCCCTCACTTTGCTGCTGGCGCGCCGCATCGTCCGGCCTTTGACCGCAGCGGCAGCTGTCGCCGACAAAATTGCCGGCGGTGAACTTCAAGCGCCTATTCCCGCCGGCGGAGAGGATGAAACGGGCACGCTGCTGCGATCCATGACCGTCATGCAAGACAGCATCCGCGCCATGATCGAACGGGAAGTCGCCGAGCGCCGTTCGGCCCAGCGCCGCTTTTCCGATGCCCTTGAAGGGGTCCGTGAAGGAATGATGCTGGTGGATGCCGACGGCAAGATCGTTCGCGCCAACAGCCAAATCGCCGAATTCTTTCCCATCGTTGCGCCCCATCTTGTGGAAGGCGCCAATTTTGCCGCCGTGTTCTCGGAGGTCGAACGTGAGATCGCCTGGGCCACCAATACGAGAACCGAGAATGCGGTCGCATTGCCGGACCAGGCGAAGCCCGTGCCGCTGTCTTCCGGCGGCGAATTCCGGTTGACCGACGGCCGATGGATCCATGTCAGCCGCAGCGTGGCGCAGGATGGCGGATTTTTCCTCTTCGTCAGCAATTTCACCGAAATCAAACAGCGCGAAGAAGCGGTCATCGAAGCGAAAAAGCGGGCCGAGGCTGCCTATGACGCCAAAACCAAATTTCTGGCCAATATGAGCCACGAATTGCGGACGCCCCTTCATTCCATTATCGGGTTTTCCGAGATTATTTCCCAGGAGACCTTGGGCAAATTCGAAAATCCCCAATATGCCGAGTTCGCGAGCGAAATTCTCCAAAGCGGCCAGCATCTCCTCGAGATCATCAATGACGTCCTCGATCTCGCTAAAAGCGAAGACCGGGATTATGTCCTCAGTGCCGACGAGGTGGATCTCCCCGAAATCTTACGCATGTGCGCGAAAATCATAGAAAAGCAATGTGCATCGGCGGAACTCGAATTCACTATCGCGATTCCTGAATCGCGCTTGTGCGTTCGAGGCGAGCCGCAGAAGCTGCGCCAGATTTTTCTCAACCTGCTGTCCAATGCCATAAAGTTCACCCAACGGGGCGGCAAGATTACTTTTTCGGCCATCGCGCTTACCGATTCCCTTATTCGCGTGGATGTCGCCGATACCGGGATCGGGATGCGGCCCGAAGACGTTCCCTTGGCGCTGTCGCCGTTCGGTCAAATCGATACCAAGCTGGACCGCGCCCATCAGGGAACCGGATTGGGCCTCGCGCTGAGCAAGAAGCTCATCGAATTGCATGGTGGCATTATTCATATTGATACCGAGCTTGGCAAAGGCACGACGGTTTCCGTCATCCTGCCCGTCCAAACCGAAGCGCGGCCCCAAGCCGTTGCGAAAGCCTCCTAGAAGCCCGATGTTTCGAGCCCAGCTCATAGCGCAGTGGGCGGCAGGGCTGGCGCTGATCGGATTCTTCTTGCCGACCGCCGGGCCGGCGCTTGCTGCTCCCTATGCCGCGGGCAACCGCATCTTTCCCGCCACCCCGACCACCGAAGATCCGTTTGTGGCGGGCGAAGCGGCCTTTGGCGTCACCCATCTTCCTCACGGCGCCGGGGATTCCGGGTCCGCCTTCGACGAAACCCGGCTGGGATCGGAATTCAGTCTGCGTCTGACCGACAATCTCGGAATCGGACTCGAAGGCCAATACGTGATTCAGGATCCTGATCACGAAAGTAGTCGCTACGGTTTCGACAACCTCGAAGCCCACGTCAAATACCAGTTCTATGTGAACGACGAACATGAATTGCTGCTATCGGCCGGAGTCATTCACGAATTCGGCGGCACGGGTGCCAACCGGATCGGCGCCGAAGACGTTGGCTCAACCACGCCGACCTTTTATTTCGCGAAAGGCCTCGGCGATCTGCCCGATGGAATGAAATATTTCCGGCCCTTGGCGTTTACCGGGTCGTTCGGCTACACGATCGCCGACGACCGCTCGCACCGGACAAGTTCCGTCGATCCCTCGACCGGCGTGACGACGATCGGCGAGGATCACAGCCCGAATTTTTTCGTTGTCGGCGGGGCATTGGAATATAGCTTCAAATATCTTCAAGGGAACGTGGAATACCTCAATCTCCCACGCTTCATCGGACGTCTGATCCCTCTCGTCGAATTCACCTACAAAACACCGGTCACCAAGCCTTACGGCGAGAAGCCGCAAGCCTTGATCGCCCCGGGTGTCATCTATTCGGATATCGGTTTTGACGTAGGCGCGGAAGCCCTGGTCCCATTGACGAAGGAAACCGGCACTGGCGTCGGCGGCGTGGTCAAGCTGACGGTTTACCTAGACCGATTCGTGCCGCCGATCGTGAACGGCCTGTCTTACGGCCGCTGAACGCGGGTCACGGCATCATAGCTTTCAGGAGATCCCAGGCCCGGGCAGACTCCCATATTCACAATTGATAGGGATTGCCCTTTTTGATGACGAAGCTCCGGTCTTCGCCACCGCCGCCGGAAATGTGGACGATTTCGGTCTTATCGCCGCTGAGCTCGACGTTGTAACAATTCTCTTCGCCGTCACCCCAATTCTTGCGGTCCCAGCGCACGCAGAATTTGCCGTCGTCGTTCACATGCCATTCACCGCCCGAGGTTTCTTCGCCCATCCAATTCCAGCCGCGACCGCGCACCGTGCCGTCCCCGTTGTAGTAACCGGCGAATTCGTACCAGCTCGTCTCCTCGTACAGCGTATTGCCGTTATAGGCACCCACGATCTCGTTCTTCGTCGCATAAGCGGCGCTTTTCGCTCCGCCGACCAAGGCGGAGAAGATCAAGATCGACATTAAAAGAACCGGCCGTTTCATGGTCCGTCGTTCATTCCTGACATTCGCTTATGATTCGTTCCCTTTCGAGCCAATTCTGGCGGGCCAATTCTGGCCGAAGTCCGATTCCGTAAACCGAATTAGAACTGAATTGCAAGAGGTTACGTCGCCGCATCGGGTGAATAAAGCTCGTTGTCCAATACCCCGGCCGCCCTAGGCATGGCGGCAATACCTGCGGCAGTATTCTCCTGCCAATTGGGGAGATCGCGATGAATGCCGATGACGTCATCCGCCAGCTTGGCTTGAAACCCCATCCCGAAGGCGCCCATTACCGGGAGATCTATCGCGACCTCGCCGAGAATGGGGGCCGCGGCGCAATAGCGGCCCTGCCGGATCGATGCGAAGCCGCTCCGGGGCGTCGCCGATTGGGTGGAGCAGTACCGGCGATTCTGGGAAGAGAGCTTGGATCGCCTGGACGACTACCTAAAAAAGCTTCAACGCAAGGAGAAGAAACATGGCCGGAAAAAATAGTCTCGTCGCGGAGCCGGTGGTGGATCGGGAGATCGTCTTGACGCGTGTCTTCGATGCGCCACGCGAGCTGGTTTTCAAGGCATGGACCGATCCGAAGCACATGGCGCAATGGTGGGGGCCGAAGGCGTTCACGAACCCGGTGTGCCAGATGGACTTACGGCCGGGTGGTGCCTGGCGCATCGTCGTGCGCTCCCCCGACGGCATCGACTATCCGCTCAAGGGCGTCTTTCGGGAAATTGTCGAACCCGAACGACTCGTCATGACCTTCGATTGTTCCGAACATCCGGACGAGTGGCACGACCTGGTCAACCCGAATCGCGATAAGGCAAAGGGCAGACCTGCGTTGGACTTGCTCTGTACGGTGACCTTTGAGGACCAAGCCGGCAAGACGAAGCTCACCGTCCAGACTCTCATGGAATCAGTCGCAATTCGCGACGCGATGGTGAAGATGGGAATGAAGGAAGGCTGGGGCCAAAGCCTGGATCGTCTGGAAGCCGTTTTGGCTAGCGCCGAGAAACGCTGAAATTGCCCGCGCGGTTTAGGACGTCCCGCTGCCAGATAAGCCGTGACCCTCGCGCCACGCCGCCTTCGACCGGCAGCGAGGACAAATCCGTTCGCCCGACCAACCGCTCATGAAATCGCTGTGGCACATGAGACAGGGACGCTCCTTGCGGACCTCTTCGGTCACGGCTTCGGCTTCCGGCTTTTTTTGATAACGGTTTTTCATGAGAGCTTCTGACATATCTATAGTGAATGTTGGGATTGCGGGAGCGTAATACAAGAAATACCTGCGCACAGGCTATTCTTGCGTAGGCTATTCTAATCTAGAAACAAGCGCTTTTCGAGCGATTGACGTGTCTTAATTCTTGGTAAATCATGCAAAAATACACGCCGTGGCGCATTTAGAGCTTGTAATCTCCGCACAAAGTGTGCATGTATCCAATCAAGATTTGATCTTGTGATCGCGCAAATGCGCCGTGGCCTTTTCGAAGCACTCTTTTCGAAACACCCGGCGCGACAATCCCGAGACCATCCTACTGATTTAACAAGCACCGTCCCGGTTGCGCACGGGTCGCCAGGCCCGAACCGACAGGACGAACTGCGTTATCTTACCACGCTTTAACGACAATTTCCGTTCACGATTCCAGCATTGCGCGCCGCCTTTGGGCTGTTCGCTGCGCGCGGCTTCGTGCCGCCGTGACTTCCAATAACCATTCACAATGAAAGAAAAAAACTCAATGAACGCTTTTTCCGAACTCAAACTTATCGAACCGCTTCTTCGCGCTTTGCACGCCGAAAAATATGAAACACCCACGCCGATCCAGGCGCAGGCCATTCCCCATTTGCTGGAAGGCCATGATTTGCTCGGTATCGCCCAAACCGGCACCGGCAAGACCGCGGCCTTCGCATTGCCGATTTTGCAGCGCCTCGCCGCGAACAAGCATCGCGCGGCGCCGAAATCCGCCCGCGTTTTGGTCCTGACTCCGACCCGCGAACTGGCGGTGCAGATATGCGATTCCTTCCGCACTTACGGCCGCCACCTTCATATGAGCTATGCGCTGGTCTTCGGCGGAGTCGGCCAACATCCGCAAGTTACGGCCTTGGCGCGCGGCGTCGATGTCTTGATCGCAACGCCGGGACGGCTGATCGATCTTATGAATCAGCGGCATGTCCAATTCAGCAGCGTCGAAACCTTCGTCCTCGACGAAGCCGATCGGATGCTGGACATGGGGTTCATCCGCGACGTACGGAAAATCGCCGCCACGATCCCGGCAACACGGCAGACCCTTTTGTTCTCCGCCACCATGCCCGACGCCATCGCCGGACTGGCCGCGAGCGTTCTTCGCAATCCGCGCCGCGTCGAAGTGACACCGCCGGCAACGACCGTCGAGCGAATCCGCCAGCACATGTTCTTTGTCGAAAAAGCGGACAAGAAGGCGCTGATCCTCGACGTGCTGAAAGATAAATCGATCCAACGCGCCCTCGTCTTCACCCGCACCAAGCGCGGCGCCGACCGGCTTGCCGAGCATCTCGGCAAAAGCGGCGTTCGGGCCGATGCCATTCACGGCAACAAATCCCAGAATGCGCGGCAACGGGCCCTGGAATCGTTCCGTGCCGGGCGAGTCCGGGTCTTGGTTGCGACCGATATCGCCGCCCGCGGGATCGACATCGACGGGATAACCCACGTCATCAATTTCGAATTGCCGAATGAGCCGGAAAGCTATGTGCATCGCATCGGGCGCACCGCGCGCGCCGGCGCCCAAGGCACCGCGATCTCGTTCTGCGACGCCGAGGAAAAATCCTTCTTACGGGAAATCGAAAAGGTGATCCGCCAGCCGGTTCCGGTTCACGACGCCCATCCCTACCACGCCGCCTCCATCGCCAGGACTGACTTCCGCGGCCAGAACGCACCGAAAGGCGGACGTGGCGGAAGGCCGGCGCGCCCGCAACAGCAGGTTCCCCATTGGCGGAGCGGCCGGACCGGTCAAAACCGTCAGCGCCCCCGGGCGGCGTAAGCCAAACAGCGGCACAGCACAACGGATGAGGGAATTCTCCGGCGGAGACTCCTCACCCGTTGGCAGCGCCGGGCCTCGCCGCTGGCGTAACAGCGCGATCAATCCAAGCCCGGAGAGCCTCAGGGCCCATGGCCCTGGCGCCGCAGCCGGCCGAGAGCGCCTTTCCTTTCGCCTCGATCTACCTACATTTTCTTTGGCGGCGGACCGATCCGCAGGGTTCGGATCGCGACATGGACCTCGCGCAAAAACGCCAGCAGCCCGACGATGAGCGACAGCATCGAGGCAATGAAGACCAAGCCGACCAGCGTCGACACGTCGACGGAAAAGAACACCCCGAAAAACAGCGCGGCGATGACGGCGCAGACCAGAAGCGCGCTGGTCGTCACCAGACTGATCGCCTGATTGATGAGGCGGGAGCGCCGCAAGAGCGCCGCAAGTTCTGTCTCAATGTCGCGCTGTTTTACTTCCGCCGCCGACTCCAAGGCGGTTTCCAAGGCCCGGGCGCGATCGATGATCCGCGCCAGCCGGCTGGTGAGAACCGAAAGCAGGGCGCCGACACCGGTCAGCAAGAATACCGGGGCTACGGCCAGTTGAATGACATGGGCGATGGCGGTGAGGCCGGTTTCCGGCGGCATGATGCTTTTCTTCTCTCGATCCTCGTTTATGAGGTCGCCGTGATTTTAAAGGTTTCTACGATGGGGCTCTGTAAATATTTTCCATCGCCGGCGGATTTCACAGGTGCCAGTACAACACCAATTCGCCGCCGTTTTCGGCGGTCAAATGCTGGCCGGTGCTTCGCGTCACATCCCAGCGCACATATTCCGTATACAAGCTGAGATTTTTCGTCAGCGTCCAGGTCACGCCGGGAATCCATAAATACTGGTGGCCCGACGGATGCTCATCGAAACCGGCGGACCAGCTGAACCGAAACAGCATCGGGCCGTAGCGATAGGAAGCGCCGGCGAGAAAATCGCTGATGCGGTCGCTGGGGCCCCCCGAGACATAGCGCACCGGATTGACGATTCCGTAAGAACGCAGCGCCTCGCCGAAAATGTTGACGGCGTCCTTCGTGTAATTCATGTCGATTCCGAAAGCGCGCTGGGTGTCGCCGCCCCCGCTCGGCGTGATGCCGCGAATCTCCCGCGCAAGGACGGAAGCCCCGAGCGCTAAACTCGATGAATCGGCGAAGGTCCAGGTCGGAACGAGGCGAATGACTCCGCCATTGCGGACTTTGGCGCCGTGCACGCTTTCGGGATCGGATCCCACCACCGAACCATTCACGCCGTCCTGCGCCGCGTAATATTGAATGTAGCTGTCGAGCTGAAGATTCCCGGATATCGTGCCGTGGCGCTCCCAGCTTATCCCGTAATCGGGATTGGCCTTGAAGGCATCGAAATAGGGGACGCTGCCCCACCAGGAATTGTCCCAATCGAGACCGAAGCGTTTCCAGATCTGCCCGAGCTTGATCCGGCCGAATCCGGTATCTATCCATCCGTATAGTTCTTGGAACCAATACGGATTGTCGTAAAAGGCGCGAAGCGGCTCCGAGCTGTCCCGGAACCGGAAATCCATGTGCAAGCCGACAGTGGGAATGGCGGCATCGCCGGTTTTCGTCTGGGGATCGAGCTGCAGATAATAAAAATACGTGCCGCGAATCCCGGGGATTCCATAGCCCGTTGGGTAGGGACCGCCATTGTTGACGTGAAACCAATGATAGGCCCCCATATTCACGGGGATGCCGTTTTCCGCTTTCCACGCGTTCCAATCGTCGAAAGCGGTGTCCAGGCCGTTGCCCGGGCCGAGGACCGTGGCGGCAACCGTGTCGCTCGCCTGAACTCCGCCCCCGTAATTCGAATTGTTTTGAACCCATGGCGTGGCACGGGCCTCGCTCATCGGGGCGGCCGCGCACAAGCTCAACACAGCCGCGCCAAAACGCGCGAGCCCCCACCTCATTCCGAAAAAATCCCCCGCTTTCCGCCCCGGCAGCCTGTTTTTTTCTAGTCGCCCCGGGTTGCATACCCCTGCAATCAATTCCGTTTTTACCGCGCCGGCGCGGCAAGCTGATAGCGCAAAATGCGACCGCCAGTTGCAGCGCCATTATTCGTCCAAACCAGCGGGAACGGTATCGCGTTCTTTCGGCAGATGCGCACACGGCGAGTTCGCCGTGGCTTTCGACTGTTGAATTTACGCGCCGGACTGCTGCCTTCGTTCGTTCCTCATGCTGACCAGGATCAAAATCAGCAGGATCGAAAGCAGCACCGCCGAAGAGCCGACCGTTCCGAAGCCAAGCCCGCCCTTGTCCGGACTCTTCGTGAGAAGATCGCCCATCGTCGCCCCGAATGGCCGCGTCAGCACGAAGGCCGCCCAAAACAATGCCGTCCGGGAAATCGAGGTAAAAAATACGCCAGCACGATTGCGGCGATGGCGCCGGATATAATCAGGTTGCTGCCTGCATAGCCGAGACCCGAGTTATCTGCCATAAAATCGCCAAGCGCGGTTCCCAAGGTGTTCGTGTATCGATCCTTTTCACTTTCTAAAGTTCACTCTGCGAGGTCCGTGACGTGAACAGCAATTCGATGATGAGCAAAGTACCGGCAGTAACCCTTGGGTTCTGGATCATCAAGATTGCCGCAACAACACTCGGCGAGACCGGCGGCGACACGGTGACCATGACGATGAATTTGGGCTACCTGACCGGGACGGCCATATTCCTTTCGGCCTTCGTGCTGATGGCGGTTCTTCAGATCGCGGCTAAGAAGTTTCACCCGTATCTCTACTGGGGCACAATTGTGGCTTCCACGACGGCCGGCACAACAATGGCCGATTTCGCAGATCGCTCTATGGGCATCGGCTATACAGGAGGGTCGCTGAGCCTGTTTCTCTGCCTCATGGCCATTCTTGGCCTGTGGTACTGGTCGCAAGGGACTGTATCCGTAGCAACGGTTACCACACCGAAGGTGGAAGCGTTCTATTGGGTGACAATCACCTTTTCTCAAACGCTGGGAACCGCTCTCGGTGACTGGATCGCCGATACGTCTGGCCTCGGCTACGAGGGCGGTGCGCTGGTGTTCGCGGCGGCGCTGGCAATCGTCGCTGCCGCGTATTTCTGGACGCATGTGTCGCGTGTCCTGCTGTTTTGGGCGGCATTCGTCCTAACGCGGCCGCTCGGGGCTACGGTGGGCGACTTCCTGGATAAACCTGTGAGTGACGGCGGGCTAGCGTTGAGTCGGCCGATAGCATCGGCAGTCATCGCTGTTTTTATCGTCGCTTGCATCCTACTCATCCCCCAAAGGGCCGGCGTCCATCCAGGAACATCCAGCAAAGCCTCGTGAGGCGCTGCCACATTTTGAGATTGATGCGCAGAATTTTCGCCCTTCATAATTTCCACAAAGGAGAAGACCCAATGTCGGCAAAGCCGCTTGTCGTAACGCCAAAGGATTATGCCCGCCCGCTCGACGTCGTCGGCGAGAAGATCATCGTTCTCGCCTCGAAGGAAGCGACTGGCGGCTATGAGATATTCCTGCAAGAAGGTCCGGAAGGAAGCGGCCCGCCGCCTCACAGTCATGACTGGGACGAATCGTTTTTTATCGTGAAGGGGAAAGTCGAGGTTACCTGCGCAGGCAAGACGGTGTCGGCGGCACCCGGAACCTTGGTTCACGTGCCGGCAGGCACCGTGCATTCATTCCGCTTTGCTCCCGGCGGCGGCCAAATGATATCGATGACGAGCCACAATGGCCGGGCCTCGAAACTCTTCGCCGACATCGACAAGGAAATTCCGCCCGGCCCGCCCGACCTTGCTAAGTTATTGGCAATCGCCGATCGCAACGGAGTGAGCGTCGCGAAATAAGCGAGCCTTCGGTGGGTTCGCGTATTTAGGGAGAAGTCGGAAAAGGAAAATCGGGAAGATCAGAAAAACTGGCGGAGAGGAGAGGACTCTGTCGCGAACCGCCGAAAGGCGCAGAAAACCTAGACTTTTGACCTCCTCTTACGAGCAACTTTATACTACCCTTTTGGACCCTTCGGCAACGGAATGTACCCCTGCTTGTAGCTTCCAGGCACACACGCCATCCGGCGAATAAGACGCTCGGGCTCAGGGCCCAAAATCACGGTAAAAAAGAAATTTCATCGCCAACAAGACTCCCAGCATCCCGGCGATCAGAGCGTTGGCGATGAAAACCTCGAACGCTGGCAGGAGCCACCCATAGATCATCCAGGCCAACGCGCCGAGGAAACCCATCACCAGCCATCCGGCGGCAATATCCCTGGCTGATCGGGTTCGCCACGTCCGCACCACCTGCGGAACGAGCGAGGCAGCAGATACCACGGTGCCGAAGTAACCGATTAATTGGGTCAAGGTGACTTTCATGGGCAAAACACTATAACCGAATAGTCGCGGCCCGCGCTGTTTCCGCCGCCACGTCTCCGCTCCCCAACAACTCGTCTGCCATCATCACCGCGTGAATCGCTGCGTGCTCGCTGTGTTGCTTGATAAGGATGTTGGCGGAGCGGTAGATCTCGAGTTCCGAGATCATGCGGAATCAGTGACAGTCATATCCAACGGACGAAACGGCGCTTTCGTAGTCATCATATGCGCTCTTTACTCTTCGAAATTCAGAATCGCAATCATCATGATAGTCGCCCGAATCGGCACATGACTGTAGGCGACGCGCGTAGGAAGACAGATCGGATGCTGCCGATCCGGCCTCGGACCACGCATTTTTGCACTCATCCGACGAATCACTTGGCGGTTCACTTTTCCGCAGCATTTGCACCACTCGCAGGACTTCTTGCTGTTCCTCCGGCGTGAACTGGTCTAGGCGCTTCTGACCAGAGATGATGAATTGATAATTTTTCAGACCCCGCTGAAGGTCTTGTGCACCCGCTGGCGTCAAGGAAACGAAAGCCGTCATCAGTAGTACGATTACAACAAACAAAGTTCTTGCGGTCGTCGGGCCGCTCATTGTCGCGTTAGCTTTTCGTTGATCTGTTTCAACTGGGCGAGAATCTCACGAAGAATATCTTTCGTGCCAAAAACGGCGAACGGCAGAAACACCCAAAGAATCGCAACAAGAATTGCCAGCACGATCAGCGCTAGGCCAAGCGTGCCCGCAAAGGCTTCACCGGCATTCATTTTTATCGCCCCCTTAGGCCCCTATACCCCCGTCCACTATTTTAGCGGGAGTCGCAACGGCTGTCCGCAGCCATGCATTGTGCAGCGCGGCGCGAAAAATCGCGCGGCGGGGAGGCGTCGCGCGAACAGGCCAAACTTTTGCGGGATAAAAAATTACCGGAGCGGTGGAGACTCTGATTTGTTCAGGCCACCCGAAGCCGAAGGCGCAGGGTGGCGGAGGGGATAGGATTCGAACCTACGATAAGGCTTTTTGGCCCTATAACGGTTTAGCAAACCGCCGCCTTCGACCTCTCGGCCACCCCTCCGCAGTACGCGGGTTCTACAAACCGCATCATGCCCTGTCAACGCTTCAAGCCGGGCGCCGGTTTCCCCGGCACCCCTTAACCCGTGACAATTCCTGGGAAAAGCCTAACGAACGGCGGATACGGGCCTAAGTGAGGCTCCAGCTCCGGAAGGCCTCTTTCATTTCATCCAGAGCCTCGCCGACCTCGGACGCTTTGAAGCGGGGGTCCTTGCTGACCTCCCGGTAATGGTCCCGGGCATCGACGAAAGTGATCCAGCGGTCGGCCTCTTCCACCGCCCCGTTGCTGAGGCGCTTGCGGCCGAGCTTCTTCACCCGACGCTCGATCTCGTCGAGAATCGCGCGAAGCTGGCGGGCGACATCCCGCTCGCCGGCGGCATAGGCATGGTTGAAAGCGGCCAGAATCTTGTCGGTCAGGCGCCGGTTGTATTCCGGCGCGCCGAAATTCTGCTCCACGTCGTCCAGAAATTCGCTGTCGGTGATGTGATCTTGCTTCATGACCCGCTCCCGCGATCTTTCGCGGCTGAACTTAGAAGCCTAGAGAGCTTTGTTTAAAATCCTCTAAACGTAAAAAGCCCGGAGAGGCTCAGGAAAGCTTGCGTTTTAAGAGTTCGTTGACCTTTGCCGGATTGGCCTTGCCGCCGGTCGCCTTCATCACCTGGCCAACGAAGAAGCCGAACAGCTTGTCCTTGCCGCCCTTGAATTCCGCAACCTTGTCGGGATTGGCGGCCAGGACTTGATCGATGGCGGCGGCGATCGCCCCTTCGTCGGAAACCTGGCGAAGGCCCTTTTCCTCGACGATTGTAGCGGCGGTCTTGCCGGTCTCCAGCATCATCTCGAAGACTTCCTTGGCGGTGCGGCCCGAAATCGTGCCGTCGCCGATGAGATCGACCAGCCCGCCCAAATGCGCGGCGGAAACCGGAGAATCGGATATCCCTCGGCCCATCCGGTTGAGGGCTGCAAAGAAATCGCCGGTCACCCAATTGGCGGCGATCTTCGGATCGCGGCCCTTGGCCACCGATTCGTAGAATTCCGCGGTCTCGCGCTCGGCGACCAAAACGCCGGCATCGTAGGTAGGCAAGCCGTAATCGCGGATAAACCGCTCCTTCTTGTCGTCCGGCAATTCGGGGAGCGTGCGCTTGATGTCCTCGACCCAATTCGGATCGAGAATCAGCGGCAGCAGATCGGGATCGGGGAAATAGCGGTAGTCGTGGGCGTGTTCCTTGCTCCGCATGGGGCGGGTTTCGCCCTTGCCGGAATCGTAGAGCCGGGTTTCCTGCCGGATCTGGCCGCCGCCTTCGAGAACTTCGACTTGCCGTCGCGCCTCAAATTCGATCGCCTGCATCACGAACTTCACCGAATTGACGTTCTTGATTTCGCAGCGCGTGCCGAGCGGACCATTGGGCTTGCGCACCGATACGTTCGCATCGCAGCGCATGGAGCCTTCTTCCATATTGCCGTCGCAGGTGCCCAGATATCGCAAGATCGAGCGGAGCTTTCGCAAATAAGCGCCCGCCTCTTCCGGCGAACGCAGATCGGGCTCGGACACGATTTCCATCAACGCGATACCGGAGCGATTGAGATCGATATAAGACTGGGTGGGATGCTGATCGTGCATGCTTTTCCCCGCGTCCTGTTCCAAGTGGAGACGGGTGATGCCGATTTCCGTCGTCTTGCCGTCGGGAAGATCGAGGACGATCTTTCCCTTGCCGACCACGGGCTGGGTGTATTGGGAAATCTGATAGCCGGCGGGAAGATCGGCATAGAAATAATTTTTCCGGTCGAAGACGGACGTCAGATTGATTTCGGCCTTGAGCCCCAGCCCGGTGCGCACCGCCTGTTCGACGCATTTTTCGTTGATGACCGGCAGCATGCCGGGCATGGCGGCATCGACGAAGGAAACTTGCGAATTCGGCTCGGCCCCGAAATCGGTGGCCGCCCCCGAAAACAGCTTCGCCTTCGAGACCACCTGGGCGTGGACCTCAAGCCCGATGATGATTTCCCACTCGCCGGTTTCGCCTTTGATCAGCAATGACGCACCCTTCTGTTCCTTTATTTCTGCGCGGCCGGCGCGCCGTTGAGTTGCAGGGACTCGATCATCTCATCCGCAATCCCCGCCTCTTCGTCGGTGACGCCGCTATAGAAAAAATGAATGACGTTCGGGAATCCATCATCTTTGAATTGCACGAAGGTCTGGCGGGATTTGCCGTGTTCGTTCGAAACGCGATAGGTCAGCGCCGGATATCCGCCGATCGTCTCCTTGGACGATTCCGTGCCGAGGCCCCGATTGTCCGGATTATTGCCGGCATAAATGCCCAAGATCCGTCGTCCACCCCGGATGGCATTGAGCAATTCGGTATCCGGCGGCAATCCGCTCGAAGCTTGCAGCGACACGCCGGGCGTCACGGCAATCGAAGCCTGTTTGCCGGCAAATTCATACCGGGCGCCTTCGGCCGCGGCGTGATGCATTCCGCCTACAACTAGGACGGCAATCAACGATAGCGATGCGATTCGCGCGAATAGCAATTTATTGATCATCAAAACCTTATGCTTACTGCTGCACATTCGTCACCCCCACCCTTCCCTCCCCCGTCGAGGGGGAGGAGATAAGAGATTGAGTAGCGGCTTCATTCTCTCCTTCTTCCGGGGAAGGAGTAAGAGATTGAGCGGGGACTCCTTCCCCTCCCTCCCTGCGGTGGAAAGTTATGCAAGCAGCAATTTCTTCCCCTCCCTCCTTGCGGGGGAGGGTTAGGGTGGGGGGTCGAAGACGCAATCTCGATTCTGCTCTCATCCCCCAACCATCCCATTCGGCTTGTGCTTGAATTGGGCGGCTTCCTCGATCACGCCGCCAACCTTCAGCACCGTCTCTTCATCGAAGGGCTTGCCGATGAGCTGGAGGCCTAGCGGCAAGCCATCGCCCGATAACCCGGCTGGAACCGACATCGCCGGCAATCCGGCCAAGCTCGCGGGAACTGTGAACACGTCGTTCAAATACATGGCGATCGGATCGTCCATTTTCTCGCCGATGGCGAACGCGGGCGTGGGTGCGGTGGGCGCCAGAATCACATCGACGTGCTCGAAGGCCTGTTTGAAATCCCGCGCGATGAGCGTCCGCACCCGCTGCGCTTTTTTATAATAAGCATCGTAATAGCCGGCGGAGAGGACGTAGGTGCCGATCAGAATCCGCCGCCGCACTTCCGCGCCGAAGCCTTCCGCCCTCGTGTTCTCATACATTTCGTTTAGATTTTCGCCGGGCACCCGAAGCCCGAATCGGACACCGTCGTAGCGCGCCAGATTCGAAGACGCCTCGGCGGGTGCGATGATGTAATAAACCGCCAGCGCGTATTTGGTGTGGGGCAGCGAAATTTCACGGGGCTCGGCCCCTGCCGCCTTCATCCATTCCAAGCCGCGATCCCACATCGCGACGATTTCCGGCGACATGCCGTCGACCCGGTACTCCTTCGGCACGCCGATCTTGAGGCCCTTGATGTTCCCGGTCAGGGCTTTTTCGAAATCGGGAACGGGGCGCGGCGCCGAGGTGGAGTCTTTCGGATCGTGGCCGGCCATGGCGCCGAGCATGATCGCGGCATCGCGAACGCTCCGCGTCATCGGACCCGCCTGATCGAGAGACGAGGCGAAGGCGACGATCCCCCAGCGCGAGCAGCGGCCATAGGTCGGTTTGATTCCGACGATGCCGCAAAAGGCCGCGGGCTGGCGAATGGAGCCGCCGGTATCCGTGCCGGTCGCTCCCATGGCGATGCGCGCCGAAACCGCGGCCGCCGATCCGCCCGACGAGCCGCCCGGAACCAAGGGCCGGTTGTCGCCGCGCTTGCGCCACGGGCTTTCGACCGCGCCGTAATAGCTGGTGATGTTGGACGAACCCATGGCGAATTCGTCGAGATTCGCCTTGCCGAGCATGATCGCCCCCGCCTTCCACAGATTGGCGGAGACCGTCGATTCATAGCGCGGCTTGAAGCCATCCAGGATATGCGAGCCGGCGGTGGTCAGCACATCCTTGGTGCAGAACAGATCCTTCATCGCGATCGGGATGCCTTCCATGGCGCCCGCCTCGCCGCGTTTTCGCCGCGCATCGGACTCATCGGCTTGTTGGATCGCCAGTTCCGGCGTTTCGGTGATGAAGGCATTGAGCGATTTGGCCGCGGCCATCGCCTCGACATGCGCCGCCGTCAATTCCCGCGCGCTGATTTCTTTCGCCTTCAGCTTGTCGCGGGCTTCCGCAATCGACAGCTCAGTCAGCGCCGCCGTCATTCGAAGACCTTGGGCCCAGTCGTCATTCGACGACCTTGGGAACAGTGAAGAAGCCGTGAGCGGCATCGGTCGCATTGGCGACGATATCGGCGGCGTAATTGCCGTCGGTCACGACGTCCTTGCGAAACGGCAGCTTGGTATCGACGACGCTGGCCAAGGGCGGGACGTTTTCCGCCGCCACCTCGTTCAATTGCTCGATCCAATCGAGGATGCGGCTGAGCTCGCCGGCCATGCGCTCCAACTCGTCGTCCTTCAATTTGATCCGGGCGAGCGCCGCGATATGCGCCACTGTGGCTTTGTCGAGGGACATGATGTTAAGTGACTCCGGAACCGCCGCCCGTTTGCGTCTGGGCTGTGAAGGGTCTGAGGCCCAAATGGGGCGCGGATTTTCTTGCGCTATTTCGGTGTGCGTCTAGGTTTGGGGCCTCAAAATCGGGCGGAAGGTAACACCCGTCATGGCGATCCGCAATCCCGCGGAATTGAAGGAAATCCTGCGTCCGGGCCAGCGTTTGCTGGGCCTCGACGTGGGGAGCAAGACCATCGGCTTGGCGATCTCGGACGCGTCGCTGACGGTCGCCTCGCCCCTCGAAACCCTGCGCCGGAACGGTCTTAGCGAAGACAGCGCCGCCCTCAAACGCATCATCGATGCGCGCCATGTCGGGGCCTTGGTCATCGGCCTGCCGGTGGAAATGAACGGGCGCGAGGGGCCGCGCTGCCAATCGACCCGTCAATTCGCCGCCAATCTGCTTGCCAAATTCGACATCGAGATTGCGTTCTGGGACGAGCGCCTTTCGACGGTGGCCGCCGAGCGGAGCCTGCTCGAGGCCGACTTATCCCGCAAACGCCGGGCCCAGCTCGTGGACAAGGTGGCCGCCGCCTTAATCCTCCAAGGCGTGCTCGACCGGCTGCGGGGCTAGTTTCATTGCGGCCAGCTTCATTGCGGTAGGGGGCACTCTTCTTTATATAGCAGCGGCTGGCCAGCCGCTGCACAGATCACGGTTCGACAATGCCGCTTTCCGGTATCCGCGTTTTCGATATCACCCGGGTTTTGGCTGGCCCCAGCGCCACCCAGATTCTGGGCGATCTTGGCGCCGATGTGATCAAGATCGAGCGGCCGGGAACCGGCGACGATTCCCGCGGCCTCGGCCCGCCCTATCTCAAAGACGCCGCAGGCCAGGAGACCGGCGAAAGCGCTTACTTCATGAGCGCCAACCGGAATAAGCGCTCCCTCACCCTCAACCTCACCAGTAGCGAAGGCCAGGAATTGGCGCGGTCGCTGATCGCTCATTGCGATGTGGTGATCGAGAATTTCCGGACCGGAAATCTCAGCCAATACGGGCTGGCTTACGAGCAGATCAAAGACCGGTTCCCGCGGCTTATTTATTGCTCGGTGACGGGCTTCGGCCATACCGGGCCTTATGCCAAACGCGCCGGCTACGATTATCTCGTCCAGGGCATGGGCGGCATCATGAGCGTCACCGGCGAACCCGGCGGCCCGCCGCAGAAAGTGGGTGTGGGCATCGCCGATCTGATGACCGGCATGTATGCGGCGGTGGCGATTCTGGCGGCGCTGCGCCATCGCGACGCGACCGGCAACGGCCAATTTATCGATATGGCTTTGCTCGATACCCAGGTGGCTTGGCTTTCCTATGTCGGCCAGAACTATCTTACCTCCGGCCAAGTGCCGCGCCGGTTCGGCAACCAGCATCCCAACATCATGCCCTACCAGGTCTTCGGCGCCGCCGACGGACTCTTGATTCTGGCGATCGGCAACGATGCCCAATTCGAACGGTT
>JBGOXX010000015.1:0-23689 GCA_041479345.1 Alphaproteobacteria bacterium | reverse complement strand
GGCAAGCTCGTCGATATTCCGGCGGCCGGGATTTCGGTCGCCAACCTGCCGGCACCGCCCGAAGGAAGCACGGTTTCCCGCGTCGAAGTCATCGTCAGGGTTGCCGCTAAGAGCAAATAATTCCTAGTAATGTTCGGTACTTGGAAACAACTTTAGAAAACTTCTAAACTATTGACAATGGGGCCTGCGGGCCCCATAGTTATTTGTGAGCCGTGGGGCTGGCGCTGTTGTGGGCCAGCCCGCCGGCATATGAATGACGCCTGCAGCACGGGAGTGTGTTTGATGAATCTCAAAGGCAGCAAAACCGAAAAGAACCTGAAAGACGCTTTTGCCGGCGAATCGATGGCCAATCGCCGTTATCTCTATTTCGCACAAAAGGCCGATGTCGAAGGCCTCAACGACGTCTCCGCCGTGTTCCGCTCGACCGCGGAAGGCGAGACCGGACACGCGCACGGCCACCTTGAATTTCTCGAAGAGGTTGGCGATCCCGCGACCGGCGAGCCGATCGGCGACACCCGCAAGAATCTGAAGTCCGCAGTGGTCGGCGAAACCCACGAATACACCGACATGTATCCGGGGATGGCCAAATCTGCCCGCGAAGAAGGGTTCGAGGAAATCGCCGACTGGTTCGAGACGCTCGCCAAGGCCGAAAAGTCCCACGCCGGCCGTTTCCAACGGGCGTTGGACGAGATCCGCTAACGAAGACGACGTCACGCGATGTGGGGGGCCGGCAGGCCCCCCTATCGCCATCCCCATCGAACGCCGCCCGCTCTTCGCGCGGTTCTATTAGGATGTTGTCATGAGAGAAGGAAGCCTTGAGGCGCCGGTCCGCCAGCCCTTGGCCTGGACCGATCCTGATTTCACCGATGCCGAAAAAATCGACGCCGAGCTGCGACGGGTTTTCGACGTCTGCCATACCTGCCGGCGTTGTTTTAATTTATGCGACAGCTTCCCGCGGCTTTTCGATCTGATCGACAACTCGAAAACCGGCGAGTTGGATTCGGTCGCGAGCCCGGATTTCAAGCCGGTCGTCGACGCCTGCACGCTGTGCGATATGTGCTTCATGACGAAGTGCCCCTACGTGCCGCCCCATGAGTTCAATATCGATTTTCCCCATCTGATGCTGCGCTACCGCGCGGCGGAACTGGCAAAGGGCGAAATTCCTTTCGCCGAGCGCCAGCTCACCAAGACCGACCGCAACGCCAAAATCGGCGGATTTCTGGCACCGCTCGCCAATTGGGCGACGTCCCGCAAAAGCAAATTCACGCGTGCGGCAATGGAACGGATCGTCCATGTCGATCGCAATGCCGAGCTTCCCCAATACCACCGCAAGAGTTTCGCCGCTCTCGCCAAATCCGATCCCTTGACCGCAAATCGCGAAGCACCGGGGTTCGGGCGCAAGGCGGTGATCTACGCGACCTGCTTTGTCAATTACAACAATCCGAATATCGGTTTGGCGGCCCGGGCCATTCTCGCTCGCAATGGAGTCGAGACGGAGGTTGCCTATCCGGGTTGCTGTGGAATGCCGCAGCTCGAACATGGCGATATCGCGGCGGTGGCCGAGAATGCGCGCAAGGTCGCGAAGGAACTCTGCGGCTTTGTCGACAAAGGCTATGACGTGGTGGCGCTGGTTCCCTCCTGCGCGTTGATGCTGAAATTCGAATGGCCGCTCATTCTTCCCGACGACCCGGATGTCAAACGCTTGGCGCAAGCCACTTACGACGCCAGCGAATACGTGGTGGATATCGCCCGCCATGAAGGCCTGGCGCCGGGCCTGAAGCCGCTCGATCGCGCGGTGACGGTCCACATCGCCTGCCACGCCCGCGCCCAAAACATGGGTCAAAAGGCCGCCGAAATGCTGCGCCTTATCCCCGATACGTCGATTAACGTGATCGAGCGTTGCTCGGGGCATGGCGGTTCTTGGGGCGTGTTCAAAGGTAATTTCGAGACGGCCCTAAAAGTCGGCGCACCGGTCGCACGCCAGGCAGCAAGGCTCGCCAAGGAAGGTTCCGAGCCATCAAACAGCCCGGCACCTTATGTCGCGTCCGAGTGCCCGCTTGCCGGTGTGCACATCGTTCAGGGCATGGAAAAATTGGACGGGGCCCCCGTCGAAGGCGGGGCGCCGCATCCCATCGAGCTTTTTGCCCGGGCTTATGGATTGTAGTTGGCGGCTTTTTGTTTACGGAATGAAGACCGCTGCGGCGGAGGGAGAGGGTTTGAATGATGGCACGGTTTGAGATCACCAAGGCGGATATCATGGCTCCCGCCGATTACGCGAAAATTCGCGCCGACCGCCGCAAGGCGGTGACGGCGATCAAGCGCAATCGCCGCATCTCGGTCGGCCCGTTCGCCACGTTCTATTTCGAGAATTTCGACACCATGTGGCATCAGGTTCACGAAATGCTGCATATCGAAAAGGGCGGAGAGGCGCAAATTGCCGATGAGCTTGCCGCTTATAATCCGCTCATCCCGAAGGGCCGCGAATTGGTGGCCACCGTCATGTTCGAGATCGAAGATCCGGTGCGCCGGAAGCAAGTCCTCGAAAAACTCGGCGGCGTTGAAAATACGATGTCGTTGACGGTTGGCGATCAAAAGATCGTGGGTGTTCCGGAAGAAGACGTCGATCGCACCACTGCCGCCGGCAAGGCTTCATCCGTGCATTTCATGCATTTTGCGTTTACGGGTGAACAGATTGCGCAGTTCAAGAAGCCGGGTGCGCGCGTCGTGGCGGCGATCGATCATCCGGAATACGCGCACATGACAGTGATAGCCGAATCGGCGCGCGAGGCGCTGAGCGCCGATTTCGTCTGACCGGTTATTCGAAGCGTTCGTCGTCCAGAACGCCCCAGATCTCGGTCCGCTTCATATAGCCTCTGAAGCCGGAGATCTCGAGCCGGCACCATGCATCCTCGCAGGACAGAACTCGCCCGATGACCCCCGGCTCAACCTTCGCCACGATCGGCGAGGCCTCGTCCGCGTTTCGTCTCAAGGCCCGGATCTCGTTCATCACGACGGCGGTGCGGTTCCCGGAAAGCATATTTTGGTGGACCCAGCCCTCGGTTCCCTGCCAATCGCGAATTTTTCTCCAGTGCTCGAATTCGGCGACAATTTCGACGGGCATGCTCTTGCGCACCAAGACCCAATCGACCGGGTAGCGGGCCCCGGGGCCGGTCCGGACATTGACTTTCGGGGCATGAATCGAGACGAAGCGGGGGACGGGCAAGCCGCTTTGGGCTAGACCGAAACCGGTTAGGGCGAGCCATAGCCCTAAGGCCAACGCTCCGAAGCGAAATCCGGCGGAAACAGAAATGCGGCCTAAAGAATGCGCCTTGGGCATGGGGCGCGCATTATAAGGGCGAGCGGAAACGGCAGGTCAAGCCGTTGCCGTTAAGGCTCGGCCGGGCCGGATATCGCAGGCCCGGACATTTACTGGACAAGGCAGCGCCATCTTGTTATGGGCGTGGCGAACAAAGACGGGCCGCGGCGTAGCAGGGGCCCGTGCCCAAGGAAACCGGCTGGAGTAGGCAAAAATGGCGCGCAAAAGGCCCGTGGTGATCGTCACCCGGAAAATCCCGGACGTGATCGAGGCCCGGATGGTGGAGCTTTTCGAGACGCGCCTTAATACGGCGGACAAGCCGTTGAGCCAGACGGATCTGATTGCGGCCGTTAAGGATGCCGACGTCTTGGTCCCGACCGTCACCGACCGGATCGATTCCTCGGTGCTGTCCCAGGCCGGGCCGCGGCTCAAGCTGATCGCCAATTTCGGCACCGGAGTCGACAATATCGATCTCGCCACCGCCCGCCAGCGCGGCATCGTGGTCACCAATACGCCCGGCGTATTGACCGAGGACACCGCCGACATGACCATGGCGCTCATTCTCGCCGTGCCGCGGCGGCTGGTTGAAGGCGAGCGGCTGGTGCGTTCGGGCGAGTGGAAAGGATGGAGCCCGATTTCCATGCTCGGCCACCGCATCTGGGGCAAGAAGCTCGGGATCATCGGCATGGGCCGGATCGGCTGCGCGGTCGCTAAGCGCGCCAAGGGATTCGGTATCGCCATTCACTATCACAACCGCCGCCGGGTCTCGGCCGACGTCGAAAAAGAATTGGAGGCGACCTATTGGGAGAGCCTCGATCAGATGCTGGCGCATATGGACATCGTCTCGGTCAATTGCCCGCATACGCCGGCGACATTCCATCTGCTGTCGTCGCGGCGCCTCAAATTGATGAAGCCCGAGTCCTATATCGTCAACACTTCGCGGGGCGAAGTGATCGACGAGAATGCGCTCGCCCGGATGCTGCGCGCGGGCGAGATTGCGGGCGCCGGATTGGACGTGTTCGAACACGAGCCGTCGATCAATCCGAAATTGCTTGAGCTCGAGAATGCGGTGCTGTTGCCGCATATGGGCTCTTCGACGCTGGAAGGCCGCATCGATATGGGCGAGAAGGTCATCATCAACATCAAGACCTTCGCCGACGGCCACAACCCGCCGGATCGGGTCATCGAGACGATGTTCTAGATCCTGTTCTAGCGCCATCGGGGCCGGAACATCCGGGACGACGTCAAACGAAGACGATCTTTCCGTTTTCGGTCTCATTCAGCATCGTGACAATGCCGCCTTCGACATAGGGAATATCGCTGCGCAAATCGCCGCGGCTCCATCCCATCGCGCGAAGTCCCATTTCGCAAATCATGAACGTGACGCCGAGCTCGGCGCAGGCCGATAGCAGCTCGGCGAAACTCGCGGCCCCGCGTTCTTCAAGTTGCTTGTCCCGCGCCGCCGGGGAAAGCCCGCTTTCGCCGGGTGAAAGAGCATGCCAGCCGGGTTGGCCGTCGCGACCTTTCAGCAGCGCGCGCAGTCCACCCATGGTGAAGAACAAAATCGCACGCGTGTTGACGGCGGTGGCCGAGCTTGCCAGCGCCAAGGCGTAGTGCACCCGCTCCACGTCGCCGGAATGAACGATGATGCCCAGTACGCCGCGCAGGATTTTAGCCATGACCGCCGATCTCGGTGATCGCCGGATGATCGCCGCAAAGCGGGCAATCGGAATCGCGGTGGATGCGGATCTTGCGGAACATCGCCGACAGCGCGTCATAGACGAGGAGCGAGCCGGATAAGCCCTCACCGATCTGCAGCAATTCCTTGATGACCTCGGTCGCTTGAATCGAGCCGACGGCGCCGGCCAGAGCTCCCAAAACGCCGCCTTCGGAACAAGTCGGGATAAGCCCCGCCGGGGGCTGCTCGCGGAACAAACAGCGATAACAGGGGTTATCGCCCGGCTGATAAGCGCGGAAGGTCGAAAGCTGCGCATCGAAGCGCAGGATCGCCGCCATCACCAGCGGTTTTTCTGCAAAATAACAGGCGTCGTTCAACAGATAGCGGGTCTCGAAATTATCGGACCCATCGGCGATAAGATCGTAATCGGCGATGATGCCGGCCACGTTGCGCGCCTCTATTTTTACGGGATAGGCGACGAGGGTCACTTCGGGATTGATGTCGGCGATCGTCTTTTTGGCGCTTTCGACCTTCGCCATCCCGATCCGGGATGTGCCGTGAATGACTTGGCGCTGAAGATTGGTCAGGTCGACCGTGTCATGATCGGCGATGCCGATTTTGCCGACACCGGCTGCCGCCAAGTAAAGCAAGAGCGGCGAGCCCAAGCCGCCCGCCCCCACCACGAGCACCGAAGACGACAGGAGCTTCGCCTGGCCCGTCCCGCCGATCTCCCGCAAACTGATGTGGCGGGCATAGCGGCGAAGCTGGTCGTCGCTGAAGTCCATCGAAAAGGGCGCTTACAAATTCTCGAAGAGCGCGGTCGAGAGATAGCGCTCGGCAAAGGATGGGATGATCGCCACGATCATCTTGCCGGCCATCTCGGGCCGGGCCCCCACCTCCAGAGCTGCGGCAATCGCCGCACCGGAAGAAATGCCGACCGGGATTCCCTCGAGCCTTGCCGCCTTGCGCGCCATCGAAAAGGCGGTCTCATTTCCGATGCGAATCACTTCGTCGATCACGCTGCGGTCGAGAATATCCGGCACGAAACCGGCGCCGATGCCTTGAATCTTGTGCGGGCCGGCAAGTCCGCCCGAAAGCACCGGGCTGTCTTCGGGCTCGACCGCGATCATTTTGACCGAGGGCTTGCGGGATTTGAGCACCTGGCCGATGCCGGTGATGGTGCCGCCGGTGCCAACGCCGGAGATCACCGCATCGACGCCGCCCCCCGTATCGCGCCAGATTTCTTCGGCGGTGGTCCGGCGGTGAATTTCCGGATTGGCGGCGTTCTTGAATTGTTGGGGCATGAAGGCGTCGGGCAGCTCCTTCACCAAGGCTTCGGCCCGCGCGATGGCGCCCTTCATGCCCTGAGCAGCGGGCGTGAGTTCGATTTGCGCGCCGAGCAACATCAGCATCTTGCGGCGTTCTATGGACATGCTTTCCGGCATGGTGAGGATCAGCTTGTAGCCCTTGGCGGCGCAAACGAAAGCCAGCGCTATCCCGGTATTGCCGCTGGTGGGTTCGACCAGCACCGTATTCGGTCCGATCTTCCCCGCCTGTTCGGCCGCCTCGATCATGGCAAGCCCGATTCGGTCCTTGACCGAAGCCAGCGGATTGAAGAATTCCAGCTTGGCGAGAATGTCGGCTTTGCACCCCGCCTCTTTGGCGAGTCGGTTGATGCGCACCAAAGGTGTGGCACCGATGGTTTCGACGATGCTGTCGTAGATGCGGCCGCGAAATTCGGGCCCCGGCGCGGTTGCGGTCTTCATTGGCGCAGCTTTCATCGTGATTTCCTCCGTTTTCCCGTGACTCTCTCAGCGGTCAATATTTTCAGATCGAAAAGTCGAGTTTTCGATTGGCTTCGCTTTCCACCTGTTCCTTGTGGGCGCGAAGGCAAAGGTCTTCGATGGTGACTGATTCCAGGCGGTTCATGACCTCGGATTCGAGTTCGAGCCAAAGCGGACGCACGACTTTGTGGCCGAGCTCGGAACCGGCCGGATCCTCGATGGGATTGGCGGCCGTCTCCATGGTGCGCACGACCCGGGTGATGTCGGCGACGGAAATCCGCCGCCGCTCCCGGGCCAAACGATATCCGCCCTTGGGTCCGCGCACCCCGGTCAGAATTTCGGCCCGCACCAATTGCTGCAGGACCTGTTCAAGATAACGCCGCGGAATACCCTGGCGCAGCGTGATCTCGCGGCTTTGCACCGGCTGGCTCCCCGCGTTGTACGCGATATCGAGCACGGCCTCGATCGCGAACAGCAGTTTTTTTGAAAGCTTCAGCATCGGCGCTACGATCCGATTCCGCCGGTCGAACCGAAGCCATTGCCGCCTCGGTCGCTTGTCTCGAGGACTTCGGTCTCCTGCCAGTCGACGCGTGAGATCCGGCCCACGACGAGTTGGGCGATGCGCATGCCCCGCGTCACCGTGAACGAAGCCTCACCCAAATTGACGAGGATGACGCCAATTTCGCCCCGGTAATCCGAATCGATCGTTCCCGGCGCATTCAGGACGGTGACGGCGTGGCGCAGCGCCAGGCCTGAACGCGGCCGCACTTCGGCTTCGAATCCCGGGGGCAAGGCGATCTCGATGCCGGTTGGAACCATGGCGTGTTTCCCCGGCTTCAGCACGAGATCGGCGTCGACCGCCGCCATCAAATCCAGCCCGGCAGCACCCGCCGAGCCATAAGCCGGCAAGGGCAAGTCCTTGCCATGGGGAAGCCGGCGCACCGCAAGCGTCAGGGTGTTCATTGAATCCTCGTGAAATATCCGGCGATGCGCTCGGCCAGGCGCTGCGCAACTTCAACCTTCGGCAAGCGCGGCCAAGAGGTGGCGCCGGCCTCGTCGATGACATGAACCGCATTTTCGTCGCCGCCAAAAGTGCCCGTCGCCTCACCGACATCGTTGGCCACGATCCAGTCACAGCCTTTCTCGGCGCGCTTGGCCGTTGCCTTGGCGATGATCTCTTTCGCGTCCGGCTCGGTCTCGGCGGCGAATCCGATAACGAGACGGGGCCGCATATTCGATGCCGCGGAAAGTGCCGCCAAAATATCCGGATTGGGCGTCAACGCGATTGCCGGCGGTGCGCCGTTCTTTTTCTTGATCTTGCGGGATTGCGGTTCGGAGGGCCGCCAATCGGCGACTGCCGCCGCACAAACCGCGATGTCGACCGGAAGCGCTGCTTTGCACGCTTCCAGCATCTGTGCTGCGGTTTCCACGCGAACCACCGAAACCCCGGGCGGATCGGGCTGGGAGGTCGGGCCCGCGACCAAGATCGTTTCGGCGCCCAATCTTGCCAGGGCCGCCGCCACCGCGTGGCCTTGCTTGCCCGAAGACCGGTTGGCGATGAAACGAACCGGATCGATCGGTTCTTGGGTGGGGCCGCTGGTCACCAAAGCCCGCCGGCCCGAAAGCGGTGCGCCGGCCGCGAAATAATTTTCGACCGCCGCGACGATCTCGGAAACTTCCGCCATCCGGCCGGGCCCTTCTTCGCCGCAGGCCATGGCGCCCTCATTGGGGCCGATGCGGCGAAGGCCGCGTTTTTCGACCAATGCCAAATTGCTTTGGGTGGCGGCATTGGTCCACATGCGATGATTCATCGCCGGTGCGATCAGAACCGGCTTGTCGGTGGCGAGCAGAACGGCGCTCGCCAAATCATCGGCGCGGCCCTGCGCCATCTTGGCCAACAGATTGGCGCTTAAGGGTGCGACGACCACGAGATCCGCTTCCCGCGACAGCCGGATATGGCCCATCTCGCTTTCATCGGTCAGGGAGAAAAGCTCGGTATAGACCTTGTCTTCGGAGAGGGCGGAGACCGAAAGCGGGGTCACGAATTCCGCACCCCCTTTGGTCAGCACGCAGCGTACCGAGGCCCCGCGTTCTCGCAGCCGCCGAATCAGATCGAGGCTCTTATAAGCGGCGATCCCGCCAGAGATGATGAGAAGGATGCGTTTGCCGGCAAGCATGTCGGTCAACACCGTAAAATCCAGAGTATTTACGCAAGAGCCTTGTATTATCGTAGCGGAGCAAGGGTGATGGGCGCAAGCTTGATTGCTGCCCGATGGCTGCCCGAGGGCTGTCAGCCTGGATGTAACCGCCGGACAGGCCCTAGAGCAAAGCGATGAGGGAAAGGGTGATCGCCAGCGCTACCGCCAGCCAAAGCGGCCATGAGGGCGTTTGACGGGCATGCTGGGCCGCAAGTTGTTTGAGCGACTCCGGGTGCAGCCGCAAACCGCCGTCGGCGATCATGGCGGTCGCGGTCTCCATATCCCGGAGAAGGCTTGGCAGCCGATCCAGCCCGGAAACGACCTCGCGCAGGACTTCGCGAAGCCGGGCCTCGGGGCTGCGGTTGTCGCGCATCCATTTCTCGATGAGCGGCCGCGCCAAGACCCACATGTTGACGCGATCATTTAGACGCCGTCCCACCCCTTCGGCCATCAGCAAGGTTTTTTGAAGCAGCAGCAACTGGGGCTGAGTTTCCATCTCGAAAGTTTCGGTCACTTGGAAGAGTTGGCCCAAAAGCCGGGCGATCGAAATTTCATGGAGCGGCAGGCCCAGGATCGGCTCGCCGATCGAGCGGCAGGCCTGGGCAAAAACGTCGCGCGATTGATGGGCGGGAACGTAGCCGGCGCGGAAATGCACGTCGGCCACCCGCTCGTAGTCGCCGTTCAAAAAGCCGATCAACATATCGGCGAGGTAATTGCGCGTCTTGTGATCGAGCCGGCCCATGATCCCGAAATCGACCGCGATGATGCGTCCCTTGGCGTCCACCGACAAATTGCCGGGATGAAGATCGGCATGAAAAAATCCGTCCCGGAAAACTTGCGCGAAAATGAGATTGGCCGATTTGGCGAGGATCGTGTCCGGATCGTGGCCGGCGGCGATCAAGGCCGCGCGATCGTCGATGCGAATTCCGCTAACGCGTTCCAAGGTCAGGACGCGTCGCGCGGTGCGCGTCCAATCGATTTTCGGAACCACGAATCCGGGATCGTCGGCGAAGTTCTTCGCCAGCTCCGACGCGGCCGCGGCCTCGAGCCGCAAATCCATTTCGGCGCGCACCGTATCGGCGAATATTTTTACCGCCTCGCAAGGGCGTAAGCGCCGAAACTGAGGCTGCAGCCGTTCAATCGTCTCGGCTACCCATAGGAAAAGATCGAGATCGCGGGCGAATGCCCGTTCGATGCCGGGGCGCAGCACCTTGACCGCGACGTCGCGGCCATCGGTCGTTGTGGCGTAATGAACTTGCGCGATCGACGCCGCGGCGATCGGAACGTCGTCAAATCTTGCATAAAGCTGCTCTACCGGCCGGCCCAGCTCGGCGGCGATGGTTTCTTTGGCGATGGCTCCGGAAAACGGCGGCAGGCGATCCTGCAGTTCGGAGAGATCCGTGGCGATCCCTTCGCCGACCAGATCGGAACGGGTGGCAAGCATCTGGCCGAGTTTGATGAAGCTCGGGCCGAGGGTCTGCAAGGCCCGCGCCAGCCGTTGTCCGGGGCGCAGACCGGCGACCGCCGATTGAGGCCGCCAAAACAAGCCGACGAGTGCGACCGGCTTCGGCGCAACCCCAAGAGATTTCAGCGCGAACAGAGCATCGAAACGCGCCAGCGTACGGGCGATGCCGATCAGGCGCGCGAGATTGCGAAGGCTGCGCGATGCATCCATGGGCCTAAAGCCGCCACGCCGAATGCAGGGCGGCAACACCGCCGGAAAGCAGCCGGTATCGCACGCGGCCGAAACCCGCCTCGCGCATCATCGCGGCAAGCGAATCGGCGTCGGGAAAACGCCGGATGCTTTCGACCAGGTAGCGGTACGCTTCTTCATTCCCGGCAACGACGCGGCCCAAGGCGGGCACGACGGAAAAAGAATAACGGTCATAGAGGGCGGCCAGAATCGGCGTATCGACCCGGCTGAATTCGAGGCAGAGAAACCGCCCGCCCGGGGTGAGGACCCGATACATCTCGGCCAAGGCTTTGCGGAAATCGGTGACGTTGCGCAAACCAAAAGCAATCGTGCAGGCGTCGACCGCCCGGCCCGCGACAGGAAGATTTTCCGCCGAGCCGCAGACGAAACTCAAATTTCGCACGATTCCGCGGTCAAGTGCCCGGGATCGCCCGATTTGCATCATCGCCTCGTTGACGTCGCAGACGATGGCTTCGGAAGTCCGTTGTCCCGATCCCGGCTTACCTTGCACCCGCGCCAGAAAACGCAGGGCAACGTCGCCGGTTCCGCCGGCGACATCGAGAAGCCGCATGCCCGCCTGCGGCGCCAGCCAATCGAGAAGCGTCTGCTTCCACAACCGATGAATGCCGAACGACATCAAGTCGTTCATCAGATCATAGCGGTCGGCGACGCCATCGAAGACGGCGCGGACAAGCGCGGATTTATCGCTGGCGCGGACCCGGCGGAAGCCGAAGTCGGTGGTGATCTGCGCCCCGTTCGGTCGCGATTCGGGAGCGTTCGGGTCCATCGCGTAAAGATAGCGCAGGGACGCCACCCTAGGCTATATGTGCCGGCCATGCCCGAATTGCCGGAAGTTGAAACCGTGCGCCGAGCCTTGGCGGCAAGGCTCGTCGGCCGGCGATTGACCAGGGTCGAGGCGCGCCGTCCCGATCTGCGAAAGGCCCTTCCCCGCGATCTTGCGGGGCGCCTGATCGGCCGGAAAATCACCGGGATCGAGCGCCGCGCCAAATATCTTCTTTTGAACCTCGATGACGGACAGGCGTTGATCGCGCATCTCGGCATGTCGGGCCGGATGCTGCTCTATCGAAAGCCGCCGCCGCCCGGGCCGCATGACCACGTCATCTTGGGGGTCGATGACGGAACGTTCGTTTATTTCAATGATGCACGCCGGTTCGGTTTGATGGCGCTCGCCGATCAAAACGAGCTATTCCGTCACCCGCTTCTCAAGGATTTGGGTATCGAGCCGCTGGGGCCCGGCTTTAACGCGCCGAATTTGCGCAAGGCCCTGAAAAATCGTGCGACCACGATCAAAGCCGCCCTTCTCGATCAACACGTGATCGCAGGGCTCGGCAACATTTACGCCAGCGAGGCGCTGTTCCGGGCCGGCATTTCGCCGCGGCGCCGGGCACGGTCTCTTGGCCCGGACCGGCTGGCCCGCCTCGTTACGGCCATTGGCGCCGTGCTGAATGATGCGATCGCCGCGGGGGGCTCCACCCTCCGCGATCACCGCCAGCCGGACGGCGAGCTTGGCTATTTCCAGCACAATTTTACGGTCTACGGACGCGAGGGCGAAGCCTGCCCGGGTTGCGATTGCGATGTTGCGGCAACCGGCGGAATCAAGCGTATCGTCCAAGCCGGGCGCGCGACCTTTTATTGCCCGCGCCGCCAGCGCTGACAAAAAATTACCGGCAAGCCCCGAACCGCCGGTGCCATCTCCGGCCTGCTGGCGCGATGAAATCGGGACGATGAATGTGATAGACTTTGTTGATGAACTCTCTTCCCGCCCGGCTACGCAAATTCGGCTTTGTGCTCGCGCTTATTGTCGTTTGCGCGTTCGTTGAACAGCCGCTTCTTGCAGCCGAGAACGGCGGCGCCGACGTCGGCAGTTTCATTTCGGGATTCGAAGATCTTCCTCTGATGCCGGGGTTAACCCAGGTGCCCGATGCCGGAACGATGTTCGATACGCCATCGGGCCGGGTCGTTGAAGCCTACGCGAAAGGCAAGGTTGCGGTGGCCGAAGTCGCCGCCTTCTACGATAAGACCTTGCCCCATCTCGGTTGGAAAAAGGTGACGGCACGCCGTTATCGCCGTGAGGGTGAGGTTCTGGATCTCGAAATCAGCGACGGGCAAGGAAGCGACGACAGGTCGACCACGGTTCGCTTCTATTTGGCGCCGAATGCCATTCCATAACCTGCGCCGGCATTGATTTTACAGGCGTTTAAGAGGCCTTTGACGGCGCTGGCCTCGGCTTGACGGGGCGGCGGACCAAGGTTATAAGGCCCAGCCCTCGAGCGGCAGGGCTTCTCGACGGCAAACAGGGGTTTCGGGCATGGCCAATATTCGTTCCGCGAAAAAGCGAACTCGTCAAACGATCACGCGCACCGCGGTCAATCGCGTTCGGAAATCGCGGTTGCATACTTACTTGCGCAAAGTCGAAGAAGCGATCGCCGGCGGCGACAAGAAAGCCGCCCAAGCTGCGTTCCGCGCGGCTCAACCCGAGTTGATGCGCGGCGTGCACAACGAGATCGTTCACAAGAACGCCATGGCACGCAAGCTTTCGCGACTCTCGGCTCGCATCAAAAAGCTTTAACGAAAAATTTTACGACGTCATTTTCGCGCCGCGGCATCCCATGACCGCGGCGATGCCTTGTGTCAATATCGAACCGCCGCACCTAGTGGTTCGTCGACGGCAACGCACAATACTTCTGTGTACATGTGTGTGCTCGTGTGTGCATGTCATTGTTTCTGCCGCGATTCATTTCCTATGTCGCGTCATCGCACCACACCCGATTTTTCTCTCGTTGCGCGATTCAATCGTATTGCCAGAAACGGGGTCTCTGAGTAGAGTCACCGGCGAGGGCGGGCGAGGACTTCGGAAAATTCACAAATATAATACGTCGAAAATCTCGCGATTTTCGAGTCTCCGGGTTCGGGCGTAAATTTCCGAAAAGAACTTTCCTTCTCTCACGCGAAACGGGCGGGGTTTCGATTTTCGTGGCGGGGCAAACGTGTTGCGTTATGTGACGGACACGAATTGGTTTGTTTGCTCGCGTCGCAGGCCACGAGCTCAAAGGGAGGCGCGGGCGTGACGGGGGGACAATACGCAGGCGACCTTGCTCCCAAAGAAGCCTGGGAGTTGCTCGCCTCTGATCCCAAAGCAATGCTGGTGGATTGCCGCACGCTTCCGGAATGGATGTTCGTCGGCGTCCCGGATTTGCGGCCGCTCGGCAAGAAGCCGATCTTTGCGGCCTGGCAGATTTTCCCGGCGATGCAGCCCAATCCCGCCTTCGCCGAGCAGGTGCGGGCCGGCGGCGCGCGCGAAGAGGCCCCCCTCCTTTTCATTTGCCGGTCCGGGAACCGATCGAAGGCGGCGGCGATGGCCTTGAGCGCGCTTGGATTCAAGCGCTGCTACAACGTCGCCGAAGGGTTTGAGGGTCCGACCGACGATCAAGGGCATCGGGGTGCCGCCGGCGGGTGGAAACACGCCGATCTACCATGGACGCAGGAATAGCGGATGACCGTCGGCCACAACAATGCTGGATTGGGAGCCGAATGGGCGCGCGTGCGCGGCCAGCTTCGCCAGGAATTCGGCGAAGACGCCTTCCGCAGCTGGCTGAAGCCACTCACCCTGATCGGCGCCACCGACGGCGAAATTCGCATTTCGGCGCCGACCCGGTTCGTCCGCGATTGGATTGTCGATCACTATGTGGACCGCATCCAGGCGCTCTGGCGCGAAGAGAATCCGGCGATTCGAGCCATTGCCATCCAGGTCGATCCGGGGCGAGCAACGAAGACCGAAAGTTCGTCGGAATCCACGCCGACCGCGACTTTTCCGTCGATGTCACGCCGTGTTCCCGCCAATGACGGGACGGAAGAGCGTGACGACTTCAGTGCGCCGCTCGATCCGCGACTCACATTTTCCAATTTCGTCGTCGGAAAACCGAACGAGCTTGCGTTTGCCGCAGCGCGGCGGGTTGCCGAAAGCGAAAGCGTTTCGTTCAATCCCCTATTCCTTTATGGCAGCACCGGACTCGGCAAAACCCATCTCATGCACGCCATTGCCTGGCATATCCGGGAACGGGACCCCAAGCGCCGCGTGTTCTACATGTCGGCCGAGAAATTCATGTACCGGTTCATCCGGGCGCTGCGTTTCAAAGACACCATGGCGTTTAAGGAGCAATTCCGGTCGGTCGACGTGCTGATGATCGACGATATTCAGTTCATCAGCGGCAAAGAAACGACCCAGGAAGAATTTTTCCACACTTTCAATGCCTTGGTGGATCAGAACCATCAGATTGTCGTTTCCGCCGACAAATCGCCGGTGGATTTGGAGCAGCTTGAAGAACGCCTGCGCTCGCGGCTTGGCTGGGGTTTGGTCGCCGACATTCACCCCACCACCTATGAGCTTCGTCTTGGCATCCTGCAGTCCAAGGCCGAGCAGTTGAAAATCGAAATCCCCTCCAAGGTGCTCGAATTCCTGGCTCATAAGATCAGCTCGAACGTGCGTGAGCTCGAAGGCGCCCTCAACCGCATCATCGCCCATTTCACCCTGGTCGGCCGGCCGGTGACCTTGGAGACGACCCAGGAAGTCCTGCATGACCTGTTGCGGGCCTCCGACCGCCGGGTCACGATCGAGGAAATTCAGAAGAGAGTGGCCGAGCATTACCGCATCCGCACCTCGGACATGCATTCGGCCCGGCGCGCCCGGGCGGTTGCCCGGCCCCGCCAGGTCGCCATGTACCTGTCCAAGCAGCTCACCTCCCGCTCGCTGCCGGAAATCGGCCGCAAATTCGGCGGCCGTGACCACACCACAGTCATGTATGCGGTCCAGAAGATCGAGGAGCTGCGGGCCACCGATTCTGGCTTGGCCGAGGACATCGACCTTTTGCGCCGGATGCTGGAAGGCTGAAAAAGACCGCCTTTTGAAGGGGTCTCCGGACCCCTTATTCGAGACCCGCTCCCAGGCCCGCTCCAAGACCCGATTTCAGGCCTGGAAAACCACCCTTTTCCGGGGCAAAGAGAGCCCGGTTTTTCAGCCGAAAAAACTTCGGATTTCAACCGCTTCTGCTATAATAAATAAACCCGCCGAAAGGGCTGATAAGGCCCCCTGTGGCGAGGTGCCCGGACGGGGTTCAAAAGCCCCTCGATTCGGGCCTTCTTCGGGGCCGCCTTGCAGCCACTTAAACGCGCATGAAGTTCACCATCGAACGCGCCGCACTTCTCAAGTCGCTCGCCCATGCCCAAAGCGTCGTCGAGCGCCGCACCACGATCCCGATTTTGGCCAATGTGATGTTGAGCGCCACCGGCGACGCCCTGTCCTTGACGGCGACCGACATGGATATCGCCATTGTCGAGAAGACTCCGGCGACCATCCGCGCCAAAGGCGCGACCACCGCGCCGGCGCACACGCTGTACGAGATCGTGCGCAAATTGCCCGAAGGTGCCGAAGTCGAAATCACATTGGGCGAGGAAGGTGCGCGGCTCGCGATCAAATCCGGGCGCTCGCGATTCACTTTGGCGTCGCTGCCGCCGGAAGAATTTCCGATGATGACGGGCGGCGAGTTTCCTCATCGTTTCGTCTTGCCGGCGGCAGAGCTCCGCACACTCATTGATCGATCGAGCTTCGCCATCTCCACCGAAGAGACGCGCTATTACCTGAACGGTATTTATTTACACGTGACCGAGAGCGGCAAGGTGCCGGTCCTGCGGGCGGTGGCAACCGACGGCCACCGGCTTGCCCGGGTCGAAATGGCGCGGCCGGAGGGTGCGGCCGGCATGCCGGGCGTCATCGTTCCGCGCAAGACGGTCCAGGAATTGCGGCGGCTTCTCGAAGATCTCGACGCCGAAGTCTCGATCAGCCTGTCGGACACCAAGATTCGCTTTGCTTTCGACGACGTGGAGCTGACCTCGAAGCTGATCGACGGAACCTTTCCCGACTATCAGCGGGTTATCCCCGAGGCCAACGACAAAGTGATGGACGTCGGCTGCAAGGAATTCGCCGAGGCGGTCGATCGCGTCTCGACGATTTCCACTGAAAAATCGCGAGCGGTAAAAGTCGAGCTCAAAGATGGGACATTGAAGCTTTCCGCCACCAGTCCGGAGAACGGTACCGCGACCGAAGAGCTCGGGGTGAGCTATTCGGGAAGCGTGCTCGAAATCGGATTCAACTCGCGTTATCTCCTCGACATCACGCGCCAGATCGAGGGTGAGACCGCCCGGTTCGCGATGGCCGATGCGGCTTCTCCAACGGTGGTCCGGGATGTCGCCGACGCGAGCGCGCTTTATGTCCTGATGCCGATGCGGGTGTGAGAGAGGCGACCCTCATTCGGGGCGAGATGCGGGAGCATCCGGCGCCCCTTGCGGTGACGCGGCTTTGGCTCACCGATTTCCGCTGCTATGCGAGCTTGCGGATGGAAACCGATGGTACGCCGGTGGTGCTGTTCGGACCCAATGGCGCCGGCAAAACCAATTTATTGGAAGCCTTATCCCTGCTGGTGCCGGGTAGAGGGCTTCGCCGGGCGCGTCAGGCGGATTTGCTTCGTCACGGTGCGGCAACGGATGCCTGTTGGGCCGTGGCGGCCAGCGTTTCGACCGCTGAGGGCGAAATCCGGCTTGGAACCGGGCGCGACCCGCGCGCGGCGGCCCGTATTGAAGACGAAGAAGGCGAGGAAGAAGCGACCATGCCGGAGCGCAGATTGGCGCGCATCGACGGTGAAACCAGCACGCCCGCCAAACTCGGCGCGGTGTTCGCGGCTTTATGGCTGACGCCGGAAATGGACCGGCTGTTCCTCGATGGCGCATCCGGGCGCCGGCGTTTTCTGGATCGCGCCATTTACGGTCTCGAGCGCAGCCATGCGACCCGGGTCAACGCTTATGAGCGGGCGCTGCGTGAGCGCGCCCGGCTCCTGCGCGCAGGGAGGGTGGATCCCTTGTGGCTCGATGCTTTGGAAGAGCGCATGGCGAGTGAGGGGGTGGCGGTTGCCGCAACGAGAATCGAAGCGGCGGCGCGAATTTCGAAGATCGCGGCAGCGGGATTCGGACCCTTTCCAGGGGCGGTTCTTGCTCTTGAAGGCTCGGTCGAAGAATCGCTGTCGGAAATGCCGGCACTCGAAGCGGAAATGGAGCTGCGTCAGAGCTTATTGCAGTCGCGGGGCGATGACGCGCTGACCGGCGGCGCTTCTTTTGGCCCCCATCGCAGCGATTTGCGGGTGTACCACCGCGTCAAGAATCTTGCAGCCGAGCTTTGCTCGACCGGCGAACAGAAGGCATTGATGATCGGCATGGTGCTGGCGATTGCGAGCCTCATCGCGCAAGAGCGCGGCTGTGCGCCGCTTTTGTTGCTGGATGAAGTCGCGGCCCATCTCGATTCGCTTCGCCGCGGGGCGCTGTTCGAACACCTGACCGAAACCGGCGCCCAATTCTGGCTCACCGGGACCGAGCGCGAGACCTTCGGCAATCTTGGCGTACAAGCGCAGTTCTTCCGCGTCGGCGCGGGCGCTGCAATGCCGGCTTAGGATGGCAATGGCAAGCATGGCAAACGACGCACCCGGCAAGACCGCGCCCGTTTACGACGCCGAATCGATCAAGGTTCTGCGCGGGCTCGATGCCGTCCGCAAGCGTCCCGGCATGTATATCGGCGACACCGATGACGGTTCCGGCCTTCACCATATGATTTACGAGGTGGTGGACAATGCGGTGGACGAGGCCCTGGCCGGCTATTGCGACCGGGTCGACGTGCGCCTCAACCCCGACGGCTCGGTGACCGTGACCGATAACGGCCGCGGCATTCCGGCCGATATCCATTCCGAGGAAGGCGTATCGGCGGCCGAAGTCATCATGACCCATCTTCATGCCGGCGGGAAATTCGACCAGAACAGCTACAAGGTCTCCGGCGGGCTCCATGGCGTCGGCGTTTCGGTCGTGAACGCGCTTTCCGAATGGTTAGAGCTCAAGATCTGCCGCGGCGGCAAGGAACACGGGATGCGCTTCGAGGGTGGCGATCCGACGGCCCCGCTCAAAGTGACCGGCGAAGCGGGCGAGCGCACCGGCACCGAAATCACCTTCCTGCCGTCGACCAAGATTTTCACCATGGTCGAATTCGATTTTGCGACCATCGAACACCGCTTGCGCGAATTGGCGTTCCTCAATTCGGGCCTGACCATGACGCTGCAGGATGTGCGCGGGGTCGAACCCAAATCCGTCGAGATGCATTACGACGGCGGCATCGAGGCTTTCGTTCAATATCTCGATCGCGGCAAGAACGCGCTTCATAAGCCGGTAATCGCCGTCATCGGCGAGCGCGAGGGCGTCACGGTCGAAGTCGCGATGGAATGGACGGACAGCTATCACGAGACGATGCTGTGTTTCACCAATAACATCCCGCAACGGGACGGCGGCACTCATCTGGCCGGGTTCCGCGGGGCGCTTACCCGCACCATCAATAATTACGCGACCGAATCCGGCATCGCCAAAAAGGAAAAGGTCGCGCTGACCGGCGATGACGCGCGGGAAGGACTGACGTGCGTGCTGTCGGTCAAAGTGCCGGATCCGAAATTCTCGTCCCAAACCAAGGACAAGCTTGTTTCGTCGGAAGTCCGGCCGGTGGTCGAGGGCGTCGTCAACGACAAGCTCGGCCAATGGTTCGAAGAACACCCCTCCGAGGCCAAGCGGATCGTTGCCAAGGTGGTCGAGGCGGCGGCGGCCCGGGAAGCGGCGCGGCGGGCACGGGAACTGACCAGGCGCAAAGGGGCGCTTGATATCGCCAATCTGCCGGGCAAGCTCGCCGATTGCCAGGAGCGCGACCCGGCGCAAAGCGAACTCTTCATCGTCGAAGGCGATTCCGCAGGCGGCTCGGCGAAACAAGGACGGAACCGGAAATTCCAGGCCATCTTGCCGCTTCGCGGAAAAATCCTGAATGTCGAGCGTGCGCGTTTCGACAAAATGCTCTCCTCTGCCGAAATTGGAACTTTGATCGCAGCACTCGGCACCGGCATCGGGCCGGAAGATTTCGACATCGCCAAGGCGCGCTATCACCGCATCATCATCATGACCGACGCCGATGTCGACGGCAGTCATATCCGCACCCTCCTTCTGACGTTTTTCTTCCGTCATATGCAGGCGGTGATCGATAAGGGCTATCTTTATATCGCCCAGCCGCCGCTTTACCGCGTCAAGAAGGGCAAGTCGGAGCGCTATCTGAAAGACGACCGGGCGCTCGAGGATTTTCTGATTTCCACCGCCATCGAGGATGTGGTGCTCGTTCTCTTCGACGGCACCGAACGGGCCGGCGACGATTTGCACCAGCTTGTCGATCGCGCGCGGCTTGCCCGCATGGCGCTAGCCCCCCTGGGCCGCAAAGTCGGCAGCCCGGCGGTGGTCGAACAGGCGGCCATCGCCGCAGCACTCACGCCGGAATTGCTGGGGAATCCGGCCGCGGCCGGTGAAGCCGCCGCCTATATCGCCAAAAGGCTGGACAAGCTCGCCGGCGAGCACGAGCGCGGCTGGGCCGGTTTGGCCGATGCGAAACTGGGCCTCGTTTTCTCGCGCACGTTGCGCGGGGTCGCCGAACGCTACGTGATCGACGACGCCGTGGTGCGGAGTCCCGAGGCCCGGCGACTCGATGAAATGGCGGGCGAGCTGCAAAAAGTTTATCGCGGTTTTGCGCGGCTCAAGAGCAAGGAGCGCGAGGTTTCGATCGCCTCGCCGACCGGCCTGGTGGACGCGGTGATGGAGTTGGGGCGCCGGGGCATCGCGATCCAGCGTTACAAAGGTCTGGGCGAAATGAATCCGTCACAGCTTTGGGAAACCACCCTGGACCCCGATGCGCGCGCGCTCCTTCAGGTCAGGATCGACCATGCCGACGAGGCCGAACAGGTGTTCTCGACGCTAATGGGCGACGTGGTCGAGCCGCGACGCGATTTCATTCAAACCAACGCGCTGAAAGTCGCCAATCTCGACGTTTAGTCGCAATAGCTTGGCGGTCTCGTCAACAGGGAATGCGCGTGACGCATTTTTCACACGCATCGCCGCCTTGAATCCCGCTTATAAGCGAACGAGCGTCTTATGTATTCTGACGGCAATCCTGCTTGCGCCTTGATTTGCCGGAGGCTCCCGTCCCATCATGCCTCATCTCGTCATACCCCTCAGCCTTGCCAAGATTGTGAACGGCCTTTGCGCCTCTTCGAGACGCCTATGGCAGGAATAAACTCAGACCCCACATAGCGAGAAATGACTCGTAGCTCCCCCGAGAAAGGCCAAAGCGGCCGCCAAAACGGTCGGAAGAGCGGCGGCCGCAAACCGGAGGCGCCCAAAGGCCGGCGCCGGGCGCGGCATTCGCTGATCGGAACGCTGTTTTTCTGGGGTGCCATCGCCGCCGTTTGGGCGGTCGTATTCGCGGCCGGTGTGGTTGCTTATTACGCCCAGGATCTCCCCGACATCAACACCCTGGCCACCCCGACTCGGCAGCCGAGCGTCACGGTTCTGGCCGCTGACGGATCGACAATCGCCACGATCGGCAATCAATACGGCGAATATGTCGATGTCAAAAACATGCCGAAATATCTTCCCGAAGCGGTGGTCGCCACCGAAGACCGGCGCTTCTACCAGCATTTCGGCGTCGATTTCCGCGGACTGGCCCGGGCCGTCGTCGCCAATTTGCGGGCCGGCGAAATCGTGCAAGGCGGCAGCACGATCACTCAACAGCTGGCCAAGAATCTTTTCTTGAGCCCGGAACGCACCCTCAAACGCAAAATTCAAGAATCGCTGCTGGCGCTCTGGCTTGAGCATCGTTTCACCAAGGATCAGATCCTCACCATCTATCTCAATCGTGTTTACCTGGGCGCCGGGTCATACGGCGTCGATGCCGCGGCGCGGCGCTATTTCAACAAATCCGCGCGGGACGTGACTCTTTATGAGTCGGCGGTTCTCGCCGGACTCTTGAAAGCCCCGTCGCGCTTTGCCCCCACCCATGCCACCGATCTCACCGAGGCGCGCACCGAACAGGTTCTCGATCGCATGATCGATACCCATTTCATCACGGCGGCGGAGGCGAAAAAAGCGAGCGCTGCGGGCGCCGCCTATGCCAAGAACGACGGGGCCGATTCCGGCGCGCGCTATTTCGTCGATTGGATCGTCGACCAGACCGACAGCTTTACCGGCGGAATCAATCGCGATCTTGTGGTGAAAACGAGTCTCGATCCGAAATTACAGCGGATCGCCGAAGCGAAAGTGAAAGACACCCTGGACGGCGCCGCCAAGGATGCCGGAGTCAGCGAAGGGGCGATGGTCGTCCTCACCCCCGATGGCGCCATCAAGGCGATGGTCGGCGGCCGCGACTACGGCACCAGCCAATTCAATCGGGCGACTCAAGCCCTAAGACAACCCGGTTCGTCGTTCAAATTGTTCGTCTATCTCGCGGCGCTTGAATCGGGGATGCATCCCTTCGACACGGTTCTCGATGCGCCGATCACATTTCGCAATTGGAGTCCGGGGAATTTCGACGACAAATACGCCGGCGAAATCACGCTGACCCAAGCCTTGTCGGAATCGCGGAATACCGCGGCGGTGCGCGTCGCCCAGCGCGTCGGCGTGCCGCATATCATCGAGATGGCGCAACGCCTCGGCATCACCTCGAGCCTTCAGCCCAATCTTTCGATTGCGCTGGGAACGAGCGAGGTAACGTTGCTCGAGCTGACCTCCGCCTACGCCGCACTTGCCAACGACGGGATCGGCGTCTGGTCTTATGGCATCACCGAGATTCGCGACTGGCAGGGGCAGGTGCTCTATCGGCGCAGCGGATCGGGGCCCGGGCGTCTGCTCGATAAATCCGTGGTTGCGGAAATCATCCCCATGCTCGAGCGCGTGATTACCGACGGCACCGGCAAGGCCGCGGCAATCGATCGCCCGGCGGCCGGCAAGACCGGCACCAGCCAAGGATTCCGCGACGCCTGGTTCATCGGCTACAACGCCGACCTCATCGCCGGGATTTGGATGGGCAACGACAATGAGGCGCCGATGCAACATGTGACCGGCGGCCGGGTTCCGGCGAAGCTCTGGCACGATTTCATGACCGAGGCTCTGGCGGGCGTGCCGGCGCGGCAATTACCGGGATTAGAGGCGCCGGAATTGCCGCAAGCTCCTATGGCGCGAGCCGCACCGCCCGCAACCGAGCAAGCTTCCGCACGGGAGCCAATGAGCCCCGAGCAGGCGGCGGCCTACGACCATCTGCATCGCAATCCGGGCGCCGGATTCTGGGATCAGGTGATGCAAAACATCGGGATCCGCTAGGAAGCGGATCTATTTAGAGAGCCCGGTTAGAGAGCCCGGTCCACCAAATGAACGAAGGAACCGAGGATTCGGCCGGCGATAATCCCGGCGGGGGCTATTTGCGCGCCGGACAAATCGCGGCAACGGAACAGCGGCGTGCCCGGGCCTTCGCTCAAGGTCGTCGCGTAATGAAATTCATGACCTCGGAAGCGGGCGCCGGCCGCACCCAGCGGCGAGTCTTGGGCGGTCTCGATTTCGCGGTAGCCGAGATGAAGTTTCCGCCGGGCGAAAGACGTTTCCAGCGGAAGCAAACCCGCCATTTCGTGCCGGCTGCCTGATGCATCTTCGAGCCCGGAGCCTAGAACCATATAGCCACCGCATTCGCCGTAAATCGCCGCGCCTCTGGCGGCGGCGTCGCGTAAACCGGGAAGCGCCGGCGATCGGGCGATTTTGCCGGCATGAAGTTCGGGATAGCCGCCGGGAAGATAAATGGCGTCGCAGGACGAATCGGGATATTCGCCGGCAAGCGGCGAGAAAAACGAAATTTCCGCACCCTGCTGACGCCAACCGGCAATCGTCGCCTCGTAGCAGAATGCAAAAGCGTCGTCCCGCGCAACGGCAATCCGTTGACCGAGCGTCTGCATCGGCGAGTGATCGGCATTTCCTGGGTTGAGGCGTGCCGGCATCGCGAGTGACAGTAATTTTTCCAAATCGACGCAAGAAGAAACAACCGCACTGGCATGATCGAGGAAGGCT
>JBGOXX010000014.1:0-25403 GCA_041479345.1 Alphaproteobacteria bacterium | reverse complement strand
TATCAATAAGAAGAACCTTATCATTAGAGAAACACGCATCGATGATGCGTTTGACGAATTCTGGTCATTCGTTCCGCGTAAGACTGCCAAAGCAGCAGCGCGTAAATCCTACGAGAAAGCACTGAAGCGTGTGGCGAGCGGTACAATCCTGCAGGCGATGAAGGATTATGCCAGTCACGTCCGCTGCAACGGCACCGAGCCCCGCTTCATCTTGCACGCTGCGAGTTGGCTGAACGGCGATCGATGGCAAGATGAATTACGGCCATCAATCACGCCGCAAAGCGAGTTGATGAACGCGCTCGGCGAGATCGACAGTGCCATTCAGTTCAGCGCCGCAGTTTCACAAGAAGATGATCGATGATGGTCGGCAGACTGGGTAGGGGGTATCAAATCTTAAGGCCTTTGGACCCCTTAACCGCTTGGGGGTCACCGGCGAGCAAAACTTCCTGTGGGGATTGTTTGATTTTGTCAAACAGATCAACGGGTAGTGGCATGAATCAATCGATTTTCGACGAAATCAAACGAGGAAGCCCATGAAGAATATTTCCAGCGCGCTCTTTGCCGCCGCGCGCCGCACAAGCGCCTTGGCACCCGCCCTCGCCATCGATCTCGCCGGCATTGGCGGCATCAGCTCGATCGCCTACGGGGCGTGGCTGATCTATCCACCTGCGGGTTACATCGTTGGCGGCTGTATCGTCGTAACCATAGTAATTTTGATGGCCAGGCCCGCCGCCGAGACCGGAAAATGATCGCGCGTTGCGACATCGCTCAGGTGCGTGAGATGGGCAATGACCGCCGGTAACGTCGTCGCACCTCCCGCGCCACACCGATCGACCAAAGTTGTAGCAGCGCCAACCGCTCTCAATTTAAAAACGCCGCGCGCCGTCGCGGTCGAATTGGAGAAACTCGCCGCCGCGAGCGGAAACGCGGCGTTTGCGAGGGCTGCCCGCGCCCTTTTTCAACAAACGTCGACTGGCAGGCCGGCCATCAATGATCGCCGTGCCATCGAGGAAGCCGTCGCCCTGTTCCGTGAGGGCAACGCGCGCTCGATGAACGCCGCGTTCCGCCAAGTCGCGGCGGCGGTTCATGGTTTTTCCAATGTCCGCTCGGTTGCCGAAAGATTGCGCCAGAAATGGAAGGCACGAAAGATTTGATCCGGAGAATTGTTTTTCCGGACCTTGCTTAGTGCCATATTCGAAACATGAAAACGAACTCAGGACAGGATTTTGCGATGCGACTTATGAATTGGGAAAACAAGATGCTTACCGGCGACGTGCGCCGTCCGCCCGCGCTGGCCGAAGTTAGTCCTATGTACCGAGATCTCGTTGCGAAGCGTCAGCAGCTTTCCGATGAACTGGTTGAATTGAACGTCGCGCGCCGGCGCTTGGCCCGCGAGATCGACGCCTTAGGCTACTTCGTCAGCGTTGACCAAGTCGCGGCCGAGAATGCCAAAGCAAAAATTGTGCGCGTCGCCGAGATCATCGGTGAGGCGCCCGTACAATGCACTGATTCCTTTAAGGAATACGCCCAAATTAATTTGCGATTCTCGGATATCCAGTCTGCCATAGAAATTCTTGACCGAAAAATTCATGCCGAGCGCATGCACGCTTCGGCGATCGTTCGCGAAAAAATCGGAGGCGAATACAAGGCTCTCGTCGTGGAAATTTGCGATTGCCTGTTGAGGTTGCACGAGGCATCGTTTTCCTATCACCGATTCACGAGTGCACTGAATGCCGACGGCTGCGCATGGAGCCAACTACGTGCGATGCCGGCGAAATTCCTCGGCGCGCCGACTAGCCGCAACAGTAATCTTGCCGTGTATCTCCGTGAAGCGGCGACTTATGACTTCATCAAGTCGTCTGTGATCCCCGAGAAAATCCGATGAGCTGGACCGATATGGAATACAGCGCGACCGGCCGGATTGTATCGGTCTGTGCCGGTGGCCAGGAGATTAAATTTAGCCGCGGGTCTAGCGAACGGATCTCCGGAAATTCCAGCGCGGCGTTGCGCGGCAATGCGACGCAATATAAAAAGCCCTACGTTTTGTCGCTCGATCCCTTGGTTTTCGATGTCCTTATTCCGGGGTGCTTCACCAAGTCGCTCGATTCCGGCAGCAATGTGCGATTTTTGAAAAGTCATGACACATCTTTCGATTACGGCAGCACGGATGCTTGTAGCCTCGTTCTTGCCGACGATGAAAACGGGTTGTCGTTCCAATTAGGGCTTGGTTCCGACACAGCCTCGCAAGAATTAGCCGATGAGGTCGAAAGCGGCGCGCTCTCGCGTATGAGTATCGGAATTTTTCCGCAGGTTTTTGACTTCGTGGAGATCGAAGGTTGCAAGGTGCGGCGCGTCGCCGAAGCCAAACTTACCGAAATAAGTGCGGTTCGGTTTCCCGCGATCGCAAATACGTCCGTCTTCAAAATCTATGAGCGAACAGCGCAGAGTTTTTGCGGCGTCGCGCGCAGTAGCGGAATAGCGTACGAAGCCGCTTCGCGCCGCGTGTTATCGGCATTGTCCAAATTAGCAGCCCTCAATGCATCCCATGCGTGAATCGACCATCCGAAATTTTCGCCCTCCGCCGAACTCATCCCACGGCGTCGAGCGCCCGGGCAGCATCGTTTCTTCGGCTATGCCGTCCGGGCTGACTTCTTCGTTCTATACGGCGTCTCGAAATGGCTGAGACACCCAAAATGGCAGAAATTTATCGGCGATGGATTTCGGCCGATAAATCGTTGCCGCGCGACGAGCTTGTCGAGATGACTTTAAAAGTTGCCGGTTTTGTCGACGCCGCGCTCGACGGCAATGCGAGTCTTCGCTCGGTTCTTACGACCGTGGAAAAACTGATCGCTGCCGGCAAGACCAAGCCAGCGCGGGCTCTTATTGACGCGGTTCTGGCGCTCGAAAACGCCGATTTCCGCACTCAGTTGGCAGCCGATCTCGATTCTCGATTGACCGATTCGAAGGGTCATGAAAATGACAACCCGGCTTGATTCTCTTGTTGTTTCTGCCGCGCTCGATGCGTCCGCCTATACGCAAGGTGCTGCGCAGAAGGTAGCCGCCGATCAGAGCATGATCGACAGCGCAAAAGCCGTCGATACCTCGACGACGACGACGCAACAGAAACTCGGCGTCAGTTCATCGGCGATCGACCGGCTTACTCGTTCGCTCGATCCGGCCGCCGCATCTTCGGCAAAATTTGCATCCGGCCAAGCGACGGTTCAGCGCGCCGTCGATCAAGGCAGGATATCGACCGATCAGGCGGCGAACCTCATGTCTCTCCTTACGCAGCGGTATAGCGCAGGGGGTGCAGCCGTCGGCGCGTTCGGCGCTGCGCATAATGATGCCATCGATAAGGTAGAAGGCCTGCGTTACTCAGTACGCCTTTTCTCCGATACCCTTAGTGGTCGTTACATCGGAGTTGCCGAGAATGCCGCATTTGTTGCGAATCATTTTGGCCTTCTCGCGGCAGCGATGAACCCAGTCACAATTGGCGCTGCATCTATCGCAGCGGCTTTTATCGGGTTGGCTCTCCACGCCGATACCGTGCAAACGGAATCCAATCGACTTGGCGTGGCGCTCACAGCCGTCGGCAAGGACTCGCAGATCTCGGCTGGGCAACTCGAAGGCCTTATCACCAATATGCAGCGGCTTGGCGTCAGCCACGCCAATGCATTGGCCTCAATCACCGGCGCTGCGCGCGTTCCTGGGGCCACGTTCTCGGATATCAGCTCGGCCGCCGCCGCAGCGCCTAATTTCTCATCCGCGTTCGGCGTCAATATCGATCTCGCGACCAAGCAACTGACGGAGATGGGCGCTCAAGGCTATGCAGCGATCAGAAAGCTCGATGATGCCTACAACTTACTGACGCCCGATCAACTGGCGCATATTCGCTTGCTCGTCGAAGAAGGCAATCAAGCAGGTGCCGTTGCGGCGGTGTTTGCGGCGGCGGCGGCCCGCGATGCGGGTGCCTGGGATGCGAGCAAGGGAGCCGCAACGGACGCGATCACGACGATCAAAAACGCTTGGTCCGATCTCGTCGATTTTCTGGCAAAGGCCGCCGTCGGAACAGTCACCATTGCCATCAATTCCGGCATCCAAACTGGGCAGGCCACAACTGATCTCGGTAAGCAATTCGGCGGCCTCTACAGCACTTTTCTCGGCAAGCCATTCTCGTCGGCGCTGAGTTATCTGACCGGCGGCAATCTCGGCACCAATTATTACGCTCCCAATGCGGCATCGTCGCCAGGTGCTTTCCCCGCCGGTGTCGAGGTTCCGACTGGCATGGGACCGCAGCCTATTTCTGCGGCTTCATCTTTCCCGCAGCCGATCCAGAACCCAAATTACGTCTCCGATCCGAAATCGATCGATGCGCTGAACAAAGAGGTAGAGCTTTATGGTCGGCTCAGTATCGCGATGCAGGCGAATGTTGGTATTCGCACTATCGAAATTGCGAAGGTGCAAGCCGTTCAAGAAGCGTTTGATAAGCAATTAGTGGCCGGCGAAAGGGATGAACTTGTAACGCTCCGCGTCGCTCAGGCTCACGATAAACTCACCCAGGCAGCCAACGACAACCTGAAATCCATACAGGCCGAGACGGCGGGTCTTTTGACGGTAGCACAGGCCTATAGCGTAAGTGATGCGGCGGGGAACGATGCGACCGCCAACATGCAGGCCGCGAATCTCGTTCGCCAAAACTCCGCATATACCGAAAGTGTGTTGGCTCAGAAGATCAAGGACCGCGCCGCGGCGCAAAGCCTCGTGGACCTGACCAAGAGCGTCAATCAGATGAACGATCAGGTTGCCGCCAGCAACGCGCTAATCGACGCCGAAGGCCGCGGTACGCAAGCCGCGCAAGCCGCCACTGCTGAACTTGCGAATGAAGTTACGGTACGAAAAGCACTATCTGCCGCGACTGCCGATACGATCGGCCAGGTTCTCATGGAAGTCTCCGCTCTCGATAAGGACACGCTCGCGCTTACCAATAACGCCAAGGCGAAGGAGAACAAGACCGCAATTGATAAGGCCACGAATGACGTTCAAATCTCTGCGATGCAGGCCCATGCCGCGCAAATCTCCGATCCGACGCTGAGAAACGCCGCGGATATTCAAATTCAGCGCCAGCAGGAAATCAACGATCTGACTCTTCAATATGGCTCGATTATCGACGAGGTCGCGGCGAAGCGCCTAGCGTTGTGGGACCAGAACGCGGCGAACCGCGACCAGGCGCGCTATTGGACGGACGTTCAGAATCAGGCGAAAACCACGTCCGACGACATCAAGAACTTCCTGGTCGATGGATTCACGGGGGTCAACAATCAGGGCAAGAGCATCTTCCAGAATCTATGGGACGGTGCTCTCGCCGGTGCCAAGCGGCTCGCGATCAACATCATCGCGACCTTTGCCGAGCAAGAAGTCATCATCCCGATCGTCACGCAGATTGTGGGCTCTACATCGTCACTGTTCGGGATCGCCGGGACGACCGGAAGTGCGTCGAATATCGCAGGGGTTGCAGGTGTAGCATCCGGTGCATCCGGTGCTGGCGGCGGTATGTCCCTCATCAGTAACCTTCTCGGGGGCGTTCCACTTCTGACAGGTTCATTCGATAGCCCATTCCTTGCCGGGATCGGCGGCTCGATCGCGAATTCGATCGGTGCTTCTACGGGCCTCGGAAGCGCCCTCGTCAACGGATTCGACGCAGCTCCATTCGGTATCATCGGTGGACTTCTAGCGAGCCTTACGGGGTTGGGTGGCAATGGCATCGCATCGACGCTGCTCAGTGGTGCCGGATCGATCGGCGGCGGCGTCCTTGGTTCGCTTGTGATCGGTGGAAGCGTAGGTGGCCCCATCGGTGCGATCGCTGGCGCCTTCCTTGGCTCGATCCTCGGCGGCCTGTTCGGCGGCGGAAAGTCGGTCGGCCCGAATGCCGATGCCACGATCACCTACGATCAGATCAAAAATCAGTTTGGGCTCGGCGGCGTCGGCGCTGACAACGGCGACACGACGGCGAATGTTACCGCTGCGGCGAACGAAGCGATCACAGCGCTCAATCAGCTTCTCACGGGGTTGAATCTCACCGTCAAGCCAGGCGCCGTTCCGGCCTTCGGCGGCATCGCCGATACGGGCCTCGCAGGGAGCACTTTCTTCCCGAGTTCCGGCGGCTATGTGACTAATCTCCTGACGAGCCATGCGCTGACGAGCACCGATCCGGTGATGGCCGCGATCCTTCAAAATACCAAGGCGACGGATTTGGCCGGCATTACGGCGGATCTGCAGTTCGGACAACAATTCGAGCAATTGGCCGGCCAAGCCCAGGACGCCAGCACGGCTATCACGCAGGCGAATGCCGCGGTCAAGCAAATTACCGATCAATTCGATACCATGCGGACGACGGCGCTCGCTCTCGGTCTTCCACTCGATCAAATCAACAAGGTCGAGGCGAATCAGCTTCAGGCGCTGCAGGATCAGGTCAACCAGACGATCCAGGGCATCAAGACGCAGGTCGATACCGGGCTCGGCATTCCGGCGCTGACGCAATTCCAGACCTCGCTTGCCTCTTCCAATCTTTCTCCGCTGTCGCCGACGGATCAATTCAATGCGGCGAAGTCGGCCTACGATCAGATATCGGCGCAGGCGCAAGGCGGCGATCTCAACTCGATCGCGAGTTTCCCCGGCGCAGCGCAGAATCTGTTGACGCAAGGCCGCTCGTTCTACGGAAGTTCACAGGCCTACGCCGATCTGTTCACGGCGGTCAACACCACGTTGAATGACGTGCTGCAAAAGCAGCGCCAGACCGAAACCTCGATCCTCGGCGATCTCGGGCCGACGATCCAACAATCCTCTCAGAACATCATCGACGGATTCAAGAAGGAAATCGCTCCAGCGATCACGAGTTTGCAAGCTATCGAGCGGGCGCTCAGAGCGCAAATCGCAACGGGGACATTTGGATGAACAGCGGCGGCGGCAAATTTATACAACCCGGAGCGTGGCCGGTTTCGAAATTCCGGATAATTTACCACGAACTATGCGCTTCGGAAAAAGCTGAATTTTCAATAATTGTATTAGGCGATTTCAGCGCCGTAAATGCTGCCGACAAACTTCTGATTCGACGAATGGCAATCGAAAGGCTCCAATCATACGAGATGCCTGCGTTGACAGAGGAGCAAAAAAAATTAGTGCCTGTTCTCGATGCGTGGATGGAACTAACCCCACCGGAGCGCATCGACATCATCGAGGGATGGGCTATCAACCTTAGCTTTGGGGTGATGCCGTGAGCGCGGAATTGCCGTTTATCTCTACCGAAGAGGAATTCGTTACATTCCTCGATACGGCTCCCGCCGGCGCGCGCTGCGTTTACTTCCGCGGCCCGCATGTGGATTCGTCGAGGCCGGGAATTGCCCGCACAGCCATGATGGCCTGTGACTGCGGCGATGTTTTTCTCGTGAGGCGCAGAATCGGTGATCGGGTTTACGAATTCATCGCCGAACGGTGTCGGCGCCCGGGCCTTGGCAGGTCATTGGCCGACACGAAGCGGATCATTGATCGAGGCGAGGAAAACAACCGCGAGGCTAAAGTGTCGGAACAATCTACCGCACAAGACGCCAGCGGCCTGTCATCAGTGGCGGTTTCTGACAGCCACAGGTCGCGGCTGACGACTGCGAAGGACCGCGCCGAACAGGCATTCCGCGCCCCGGATGCGCCGAATGATTAGCGCATGACCGGATTCATTCCCTCCGAAGGCCAGCAGCTTCTAGCGACCATCGCCGCCAAGCGCATTAGCGTCGACCGCGATGCCGATATGGAATTGCTGCTTTTCACCAATGCGAGCGTCGATCATACGACAGTCTATTCCGGGCTCACGGAGCCCAGCGGCAATGGTTATGCCCGCAAAATTCTGTCCGATGCGAGTTGGACATCGAGCGGCGGCGTCGATACCTATGCCCAGCAAAGTTTCCAGGCCAGCGGCGGAAGTTGGACTGGCGTACGCGGCTACGCGATCGTCACCAAATCTGCTGGCGGTACGCGCCGCATCTTATGCATCGAGGTCGATCCTGCCGCGCCTTCCGGCGGTTATACGATTGCCGATCAAGCATTTTACAAGGTGACGCCGCGGCTTGTTCTGACGGTCAATCCCGCGCCGTGACGCAGTATACATTTGATGCCTCAGGGACGTGGACAGCGCCTGATGATGGCGTTGTTGCTGCCGAGGTTATCGGCGGCGGCGGCGGCAAAGGCCAAAGCACCTTCGGCTCGGGCGGCGGCGGCGGCGGCGCATATTCCAAGCTAAATACCTTTACCGTTCTCAAGGGGGTATCCTACACAGTCGGCGTCGGTTCCGGTGGCACTAACGAAAATAATGGCGAAAGCAGTTTCTTCAACAGCACATCGACGGTTCTCGCAAAAGGCGGACGCGCCGCCAGTGCTAGAACGGGTGGCAATGGCGGCGCTGCGGCCGTTGGCATTGGAGATGTCAAGAATTCCGGTGGCAATGGTGCATCAAGTTCTGGCTCCGCTGCTGGCGGCGGCGGCGGCGGCGGCGCTGCGGGGCCGTCGGGCAACGGCGGTAACGGTTCGGCTAATAGCGGCAGCACTGGCGGTGCTGGTGGCACTGGGAGCGACGGCAATGGTTCGGGCGGTGCCGGTGGAAACAACGGTGCCTTAGGCAATCCCGGCGGCATTCCTGGCGGCGGTGCCGGTGGCGATGGCTCGGCCAATAATCAACTCGGTGGTAATGGCCGTGTCATCCTTACTTTCACGCCGACCTATTCTATCCAAGGGAACATTGGAATTCTCATCGGCGTCTCCGGGTCGCCGCAGATCAACCCCGTCATTTCCGGAAATATTGGGATCAAGATCGGCATCTCGGCATTCATGCAAGGCCCCGGTGCCGTGGTTCTTCCCTCAGGGACAATCGGAGATCATGAAATCGGGGTCGCTGGCATCGGGTGCCTGGCCACGCCGTCCATAAACAAAATGAGCGATTTCAATAAGCTTCTCGATGATCCTAACGCGATGAAAGTATTCACCGCGGAACTCCATCATTATAAGACGTGATGCGCGACGAACTACCAAAAGAGTATCAGGCGATGGTCGAAACTTTGCGCGCCATGAATTTCACCATCGAAGATGTGGCGCGCGAGTCCAGACTTCCGATTGAAACTGTGCGGCCATATTTCGATGCGGCGCAGGAAGAACGCGAGGCCGCGGCCGCAGAGCAGGTTGACGCGCTGCAGGCGGCCGGAAAAAGCAAATGCCATAGCTGCTGGCGCCGTTTTAAAGACGCCGCCACCGCCGCCGCCGCGTTGTGCAAAACGTGCCGGCAACGGTTCCGATGACTGCGGTTCATGTTCGATCTGCGTTAAGAATTCAGTGTATAATTCCTTAGATTCAGCAGCATTTTTTAAGGAGTACCGAAATGCCTATCGCTCTAGGCCTCGCAGCTGCGGCTCTCGCACTGGCCGCATTTTTCAATTTTGCCCAATCCGCTGGCCAGGCTGATTTGGTCCGCAACGTCCTTCTTGACCGAGCCGCCGACGACATGACATGGGCATTCGCACTCGCGGGGCTCGCAGTGTTGATTTCCAATGTTCAAAAAGTGCTGGCGGCTTTGGAGAAGATGGCGATGAGGACGGATCTTCTGCGAACGCAGGATGCCGATCCCGATAACGCGGCTTAATTATGCGCCAGGACGCTTCGGTTTTTTAAGATAGCCCCGCGCGGTAAGTGCTTCGATGAGTAGGACTTCGGTCATCGATGAGACGGTTCTCCGGTCCTCGGCGGCCGCCTTGGCGATCGCTTCCCGCGTCTCTGGGCTGATTCTTAAAGATAATCCGGCCGTTTTCGTCATGCGTTAATATGCGTTGAAACGTGTTGACAATAGTTATGTCACTCAATACGTTACATTTACACGCAATGCCGTACAAAATCAAGACGGCGGCCTTTAATTAAGGGAGATCGTCATGACAAAATCGGAACGGACCAAGACAGCAAAGCACAACGCCGATGATCGCTTGATGGCGGCGATTGCCGAATATCGGAAAGCAACCAAGATCGAAGCCGAAGCCCGCAAGGCTTACCTGCCCTATCGTAAAGTACGTAACCGGATTTTCGGCAACGCAAGAACATCCGGGCGGAATTTGACCTTTGCAGAGAACGCCGAAATAGACAGGGAGGAAAAGCGCCCCGGCCGCCGTAAGACATGGGGAGTGTTCATGTCTGCGATAGAAGCCCGCGGAAGGGCGCTTAACGCCGTCTGGCGCCTTCGGGCCCGCACTCCACAGGGCATCATGGAGAAGTTGGAATTGTTGCAACAGATCACGGGAAAATATGGCGAGCAAAACCGCATCGGCAACGGAGAGGATGAGCGCATGCTGGTCTACCAGCGCTCCGACGCTCCGTGGCTGGGATCGATCATCGCCGACCTCGATAAGTTCATCGCGTCGGGGCGTCGCGTTGTCGTGGAGGAGACAATCAGAAATAACGGGCGCACTGCGATCGTGCTGGCCAAGCATCTGACGCGGAGGGCGGCATGACCCGAATCAATGTCACCGCATTCCCCGAGCCGTTGATTCGTCCCGACATGGACAAAATTTCTAAAATCATCGATGGTTGTGACTCCGACCACAATCAATTGCTCACGATCGCGCGCCTCAGCATGAAAATGCTGGATCGGCACATTGCGGAGCCAGAGGGGACGCCAGAAAGAGAAAAGCGTGCCGTCGACGCCGCTTCGTTGGCCTTCTTCGCGCTCGGTACGGTTCTCGGGATGTTCGGAGACGATGACGAGGCTTTGCCAGCCGGCGGGAGGCCCGCGGCATGACGACCGATCAAGTAAGCGATGATCCGGTTCTTGGCCCCGCTGGCTCGCGTCGGCGTGGTTTTTTTATGCCGCGCCTATTTTGTGACCCCGTTTGTGACCCCAAGGCAAAATAGTTAACGCGCGTTATTTACTAATGCATTGATTTAATTGGTCGGAGCGACAGGATTTGAACCTGCGACCCCCAGACCCCCAGTCTGATGCGCTACCAGGCTGCGCTACGCTCCGACCGATACGGCTTCTAGGCTTCCCGGCGCCTTTTGGGGGTGCGCCGGGCCGTCGCTATATACCCCGGCGCTGCCCTGCAACACCAGCGGGTCCCCAAGCCTATTGGGGGGCTACGGATCTTGGAATATTACCCTTGCGGGGTCAGCTTGGCTCGGCCGGATCGCGAAGCAGACTGCGGATTTCCAGGAGGTCCCGGAGCACGGATTCAAGCTCGGCGCGCCTATTTAAGGGATCCGCAAGATCCGGCGGGTCCGACCGCAGGGCCGGCATCCGACCGGTTTTCGGCTCCATGGCCTCGGCCATCGCCGGGTGAAGCGGTTCACCGCCTTCCAGACCCCGGCCGCCGTCAGTGCGGAACAGACGCTGAACCCCCTTGATGGTGTACCCGTCGCGATAAAGCAGCTCGCGGATCCGAAACAGGAGTTGCACGTCTTCGGGGCGGTAATAACGCCGGCCCCCGCCTCTTTTGAGCGGCCGCAATTGGGCGAATTTGGTTTCCCAGAAGCGCAGGACATGCTGCGGCACGTCGAGCGCGGACGATACCTCGCTGATGGTCCGGAAGGCCGACGGCGACTTTTGCAGCCGCGGCGCCTCCAACGCGGGTTCTGCGGACGTCATGATCAGGTCGTGATACGGGCGACAGCCCCAGACAGCGCCTTGTTGATCCGGTCCTTCAAGACATGCGACGCCCTGAAGACCAGAACGCGGCGCGGCAGAATGGGGACTTCTTCGCCGGTCTTCGGATTGCGCCCGACCCGCCGACCCTTCTGGCGAACCGAGAAACTTCCGAAGGACGAAATCTTCACCATCTCGCCGCGGCTCAGGGCGTCCGCAATTTGCTGCAGCACCAATTCGACGAGATCCGCCGATTCATTGCGCGACAGGCCGACCTCTTCATAGACGGCTTCGCTCAAGTCCGATCGGGTAATGGTTTTTCCGCTCATTGCCCTCTCCCTACATCCATTAAGGCTAACCGCGGCACGGGATGCGCGTCAATCGCCAAGGAAAAGCGATCCTTGTGTCAAAAAGCGCGCGGGCCGCATTGTCAGGCGCATCCTACCACCGGATGAGACACGATCCCCAGGTCAATCCGCCGCCGATGGCTTCCAGCAGGACAAGATTCCCCGGTTTCAATCGCCCGTCCTTCGTGGCTTCGGCGAGCGCCAGGGGGATCGAAGCCGCGGAGGTGTTGGCATGGCGGTCGATGGTGACGATCACCCGTTCTTCGGGGAGGCCCAGCTTCTTGGCCGTGTTCATCATAATGCGCCGGTTGGCTTGATGGGGCACGAGCCAATCCACGTCACGAATCGTGAGCCCGTTGGCGGTGAGGGCTTCGTGCACGACGTCATAGAGCTTGACCACCGCATGGCGAAAAATCTCTTGCCCGTGCATCCGTAAATGCCCGGCGGTCTGGGTCGATGACGGCCCGCCATCAACATAAAGAAGGTCGCTATAGCGGCCATCGGCATGGAGATGCGTCGACAGCACGCCCCGGCCTTTTTCGTCGGTCTGGACACGCTTCAAGACGACGGCGCCGGCACCGTCCCCGAACAGCACGCAGGTCCCCCGGTCCGACCAGTCGAGAATCCGCGAAAAGGTCTCGGCGCCGATGACGATCGCGGTGGTGGCGCTCCCGGTTCGCAGCAAGCTGTCGGCGACCGCCATGGCGTAGACAAAACCGGTGCAGACCGCTTGCATGTCAAATGCCGCACCTTGCGTGATCCCGAGCGCGGCCTGAACCCGGGTGGCGGTGGCGGGAAAGGTTTGGTCCGGTGTGCTGGTGGCGACGATGATAAGATCGACCTCGGCCGGCGAAATGCCGCCATTGGCGAGCGCGGCTTTTGCCGCCCTCGCCGCCAAATCCGAGGTCAATTGGCCTTCGGCGGCGATATGACGTTGTTTGATGCCGGTGCGGTCGACGATCCAGGCATCGGTGGTATCGAGCTTGCGGGATAATTCTTCATTGGTGACGATTCGTGCGGGCAGATAGGAGCCGCAGCCGACGACTTGCGAGCGGACCACCATTATCCGGCGGCCGCACGTGCATTGAGATCTTGCTCGCCGCCGAGGCGTTCCAATTCGTCTTTGATCGTCGTGCTGTAGTCGTTGCCGATCATGTCGACGGCAACGCCGATCGCGTTGGCGAAACCGAGCGCATCGGTGCCGCCATGGCTTTTTACGACGATGCCGTTGAGGCCGAGCAGAATGGCCCCGTTATAGCGCCGCGGATCGAGCCGGATGCGGAGCTTTTCCAACGCCGGCCGGCACAGCAGATAACCGAGCCTTGCGGCAATCGAGCTGCGGAAGGCTTCGCGTAAGAAAACCGAAAACAGCCGGGCGGTGCCTTCCACCGTCTTGAGCGCAATATTGCCGGTGAAGCCGTCGGTAACGATGACATCCACGGTGCCGGCACCGATGTCGTCGCCTTCGATGAAGCCGTGAAACCGGATGGGGAGTTTGGTCCCGCGCAAAATGGCCGCCGCCTCGCGCACCGCCTCGTGACCTTTCAATTCTTCGGCACCGACATTGAGAATGCCGATGGTGGGCTGCGCCAAACCAAGCACCGCGCGGGCGAAAACCTCGCCCATCACCGCAAATTGCACCAGATTGTTGGCGTCGCATTCCACATTGGCGCCGAGATCGAGCATCACGCTTTCTCCGCGCAGGGTCGGGAAAAATGTGGCGATCGCCGGGCGATCGATATTGGGATGCATTTTGAGGACGAATTTGGCGATCGCCATCAGGGCGCCGGTATTGCCGGCCGAAACCACGCCGTCCGCCTCGTGATCGTGCACGGCATCGATGGCAAGCCGCATGCTCGAATTGCGCGCGGTGCGCAACGCCTGCGCCGGCTTGGCATCGCCGGTCACGACTTCATCGGTATGCCGGACCGAAGTGGCGGCGGCGAGTTCAGGCAAACGGCCCAGCAATGGTTCCAGCCGGGCATTATCGCCGTACATGACGTAGCGGACGGCGGGGAAACGCTGGCGCGCCAATTCGGCGCCCTGCACCACCATGTCAGGCGCGCGGTCGCCGCCCATCGCGTCGAGCGCAATCGTCAAATGTCGATTCACCCGCTATCCCCCGGATTGGGCCGGTTGCGCGCTAGGCCCCTTCGGACGACACGACCTCGCGCTCGTTGTAATAGCCGCACGAGCCGCAAACATGGTGAGGACGCTTCATTTCGCCGCAATTCGGGCACTCGACATAGGACGAGGGCTTCAAGGCGTGATGAGCCCGGCGCATGTCGCGGCGCGATTTGGAAACCTTCTTCTTTGGAACTGCCATGACTACTCCCTCTCATCGCCCCTGCCCATCGCCGGTGGGGCGGCCGCCTAGTTAATCGAAAACCTTGGGCCGGGCAACCTGATTGCGTGGCCGCATTGTTAATTTTGCCCTGTTTTCCTCAATGACGCGAGGGCGGCAAATGGACCGTCTTCCGGCCGATTCGGCGCCAATCCGGGATAATTCGCCGCCTCGAAACGAACCCCCGGCGCGCGGGGATAGGGATCGAGGACCAAGGCCAATTGCTGGGCCACCGCCTCCCCGACATCGATACCGGTTCCGCTCAGTGGCTCCGGCAGCTCTTCGGCAATTGGCGACAGGTCCAATTCCGCATTGGGCGCCAACGGCATCTCAGGCGCAAAGATCACCGAAATACTGTCGGATATGTGTGCGGCGACCGGCTCCAGGGTTACGACGCAGGATTGCACCACATCGGCATCAAAATCGGCGTCGAGGCGGATCGTCTTGCGGTCAACCTTATGCAGCCTGACGGTTGCCTTTAAACTCTCCAACGAGACAAGGCCGAACCGGCGTGCCAATGCTTGGCACTCGGCGGTATTGGCCTCGATTTGACGGACGCTTTCCTCTTCCGCCAAGCCTTCGATATCAACGATCCGGGAAAACTCGGCCTCGTGAACTGGTGTTGAGACCATCTGACCCTCCATGGGCGGTATTCTGAGCCCGCGCTAGTGGGACGGGGCAAATTAGGGTGGGTGGCCGGCCGGGGTCAATAATCTTGACCTCCTCCGGTGTTGACAGGACGCCCTGCGGGTGCCAACTTTTGCTCATCAAATGGCAAGACAAATCTGCAATTTCAATAGCTTCGGTCGGAGCCTAGGCTTCGGTCTGGGCCAATCCTGGCGTTCGGCCCTTATCGCCGCCATCGGTCTTAGCTGGCTGACGGCCTGCGAGTCGACGATCCATACCGACGGTCAGATTCCCGATACCGACAAGCTGGCTACCATTCAGCCCGGCGTGCAGACCAAGGCCGAGGTGGAAAAATTGATCGGATCGCCGTCCACCCAATCGACCTTCGGTACAACCACTTGGTATTACATCAGCAAGCGCACCAGCCAATTTGCGTTTTTTGACCCGGACACCCAAGAACAGAAGATCATCGAAATCAGTTTCGACGACTCGGGCAAAGTCAGCGACGTCAAACAATACAACCTCGCCGATGCGCAGAACGTGACGCCGGTCGGCCGCACCACGCCGACCAAGGGCAAGCACCTGACCTTCCTCGATCAGATGATCGGCAACATGAACAAGTATGGGCCAAGTGCCGGCAATCGGGGCGAAGGTGGCCAAGGACCGAGCGGGGGTGGCGGAGGCGGCGGGTACTAGTCCCGAAGCGCCGTACCCGCGCCTCTTTATCGTTCTTGGTCCTATCCCGCCTAAGCCCAACGCCTCTAAGCAGCCAAAATCGCCAGAAGTAAGAGCGCCACAATATTGGTGATCTTGATCATCGGATTGACCGCCGGGCCCGCCGTATCCTTATAGGGATCGCCGACCGTGTCGCCGGTGACGGCGGCCTTGTGGGCGTCGGAACCCTTGCCGCCGTAGTGCCCGTCTTCGATGTACTTCTTGGCGTTGTCCCAAGCGCCGCCGCCGGAGGTCATCGAAATCGCGACGAAAATCCCGGTCACGATGGTTCCCAGCAGCATAGCCCCCAGCGCCGTGAACGCCGCGGCTTGGCCAGCGGCCAGCGCGATGACGACATAGAGCACGACCGGCGCCAGAACCGGGAGCAAGGACGGCACGATCATCTCTTTGATCGCGGCGCGGGTCAGCAGATCGACCAACTTGCCGTATTCCGGACGCGCTTTGCCTTCCATGATGCCGGGGATTTCCTTGAACTGGCGGCGCACTTCCACCACCACGCTTCCCGCCGCGCGGCCAACCGCCCGCATGCCGAGCGAGCCGAACAGATAGGGAAGCAACCCGCCGATGAAGAGACCGATCACCACGAACGGATCCTGCAAGCGGAACGTCACCGTCAAATTCGGGAAGTAATGCGTGAGGTCTTCGGTATAAGCGGCAAATAGAACCAGCGCCGCCAAACCGGCGGAGCCGATCGCATAGCCTTTGGTGACGGCCTTCGTCGTATTGCCGACAGCATCCAAAGCATCGGTAATCTTCCGCACTTCCGGCGGCAGATCCGCCATTTCGGCGATGCCGCCCGCGTTGTCGGTAACCGGGCCGTAAGCATCGAGTGCCACCACCATGCCGGCCAAGGCCAACATCGTCGTTGCCGCGATGGCGATGCCGAACAAACCGGCCTGAGAATAGGCAACCACGATCCCGGCGCAAATCACCAGAACCGGAAGCGCCGTCGATTCCATCGAGACCGCGAGGCCCTGAATGATATTGGTGGCATGGCCCGTCTGTGAGGCACTGGCGATCGAGCGCACCGGACGATAATCGGTTCCCGTATAGTATTCGGTGATCCAAACCAGAAGCCCGGTCACGACCAAGCCGGTGAATGCGCAGACGAGCAAGCTGCTGCCGGATACGGAGCCCGTTCCCATCGGAACCGTACTGCCGATTCCGATGTGCCATTGGGTTACGGCCGCGATTAAACCGGCGGACACCACGGCCGCGGCGATGAGACCTTTGTACAGCGCCTTCATGATCTTGTTATCGGAGCCGAGCCGCACGAAAAACGTGCCGACGACCGAGCCCACGATGCAAACGGCCCCGATCAGCAGCGGGTACATCATCATCTGCGATTGGGCATCGCCCGAGAAGAAAATCGCCGCGAGCAGCATCGTCGCCACCATGGTCACGGCATAGGTTTCAAAAAGATCGGCCGCCATGCCGGCGCAATCGCCGACGTTATCGCCGACGTTATCCGCAATCACCGCCGGGTTGCGCGGATCGTCCTCGGGAATTCCGGCTTCGATTTTGCCGACGAGATCGGCGCCGACATCGGCACCCTTGGTGAAGATGCCGCCGCCCAATCGCGCGAAAATCGAGATCAGCGACGCGCCAAAAGAAAGCGCAACCAGGCCTTCCAGAATCTTCCGGATCTCGATGCCGCTGTCGCGCAAATAAAAATAGTAAATGGACACGCCGAGCAGCCCGAGCCCGACCACCAGCATGCCGGTAATGGCCCCCGATTTGAACGCGATGCCGAGCGCCGCTTTCATGCCGCTGGTGCGGGCCGCCTCCGCCGTGCGCACATTGGCGCGCACCGACACATTCATGCCGATATAGCCGGCAGCACCCGAAAGAATGGCGCCGATGGCATAGCCAATCGCGACATGGATGCCGAGAAGCCAGCCCAGGATCACGCCCATCACGATGCCGACGATCGCCACCGTCGTATATTGGCGGTTCAGATAGGCCCGGGCGCCCTCCTGCACGGCGCCGGCGATTTCTCGCATGCGATCCGTACCGGCGCTGGCCGCCAGGACGCCGCGGGCTGCATACGCCCCATAAAGAAGCGCCAAAATTCCACAAGCCACGATCAACAAATCGGTACTGGTCATCGTTTCGAATCCTATTGCCGCAATCCTAATTTCCTGGATGGACGCCCGCCCGAATGAAGCTCGGCTGCGCCGATGGCGCACCCCCCTTCTGGCGGCGCTGGGCGGGCGGGAACATGCCAGATTGGCTTGCCCCTGGCAACCCGCGCCCACAGTGGTTGGCCGACGGTCGTTGGAGCGTGGCGGTTACTGGGGGTTGGTCCGCTCGGCGGTCGCGCTGATCAGAACGTCCTTTACCATATCCGGTCCCAGCACATTCTCGCTCTCGGCCATGAGCTGGCGCTTAAGCTTTTCCGGGTCGTAGGGTTGCGAAGGATCGCCGCGGGATAGCGTCACCGTGAGCCGCTTGAGAAAGGCATCCCGCACATAGGGCATGAATTTCTCGACCTTCGCTTTTGCCGCCGGGCCATTAACTTCGAGTTTGATGGCCAGGCTGGTGTATTTCACCACCCGATCCTCCCGCGTGATCGAAATGATCAGGGGATCCATATCGATGTAAAGCGGGCCGTTTTGTTGCTGCCCTTCCTCCGTAGCCGCGGAAGGCTGCTCGCCGCCCTTGCCGCTCCACAGGAATTTCCAGGCCGCATAACCGCCGCCGGCCAACAGCAGGATCACGACGACAATGATGACAATCTTCTTCATCGGTCAGAAATGCCGGTATCCGGTCTGCCCCAGGGCAATTTCATGGCCACGCTCATCCATCACCCTGGGCATTCCAGGACCGGCGGCCATGGTCCCAATCTCGGAAACGGCGACGCCGCAATCGGCCGCAGCCCGTTCGATCAAGTTTAGTGCGCCACGCGGTGCGGTAAAAAGCAATTCGTAATCGTCGCCCCCGCTGAGAACAGAGTCGCGCAGCGCCGGCTCCGTGGCGAGAACCTGACGCGCCGCTGGCGACAACGGAATACGCGACCATTCGACCGCGGCGCCGAGCCTCGAGGTTTCGCAGATGTGCCCGAGATCCGCCACCAGCCCGTCCGACACATCGATCGCCGCATGGGCGAGCTCCCGCAACGCAATCCCGAGCTCTACGCGCGGTTGCGGCAAATCGTAGCGGGAGATCAGGAAATCGCGATCGGCTGCGGCAAGACCGGGAAGCGTCCCGCGCCTGGCGCGAAGCCCAAGGGCAGCATCGCCGATGGTTCCGGAAACCAAGATTACATCTCCCGGCCGCGCCGACGATCGCCGTAAAATCCGATCCTTTGGGGCTTCACCCAACGCCGTGATGGTTAGCGTCGCTGGCCCCGGCGTTGCCGTCGTATCGCCGCCGCAGAGCCAGACGCCGAATTCTTTTTGATCTCGTGTGAGACCTTCGCAAAATTTGGCGATCCACGGTTCGGCGATATCTTCCGGCAAGGCCAGCGCCATGAGATAGGTCACCGGCCGCGCGCCCATTGCCGCGAGATCCGACAGGTTCACCCGCAACAGCTTGCGCGCGATGATATCCGGGGAATCGTCGGCGAAGAAATGGACGCCCGCGATCAGCGTGTCCGTCGTGACAACGAAACTGTTTCCCGGCGAGGGTTCGAGAACGGCGGCATCGTCGGCAAGATCGAGGGCGCCGGGATTTCCCTCCGCGAGAGGCCGGAAATAACGCGCAATGATTTCGAATTCACCGGGCCGATCCGCCACCGGCCGCCGCCTCCGGCGTCGATGGCCGGACTTTGTGCGCGAGACGATCGAGCACGCCGTTCACAAAGGCCGGCTCTTTCTCCGCGAAAAAAGCGTGTGCGATTTCGACATATTCATTGAGGATGACTTCGAGCGGAATATCGGGCCGCGCCAAAAGCTCGTAAGCGCCCGCCCACAACACCGCGCGCAAGGTCGTCTCAAGTCGCGCCAGCGGCCAATCTTGCGCCAGGCATTCGGACAACAGCGCTTCGATTTCGTCCTGCCGGGCACAGGCGCCGCGCACGATATCGGCGAACAGCGCTTGGTCGGCGCCGGTCAGCGTGCTGCCTTCGGTCTCGTTCACGCCCCGGAAATTCCGAAACTCGGCGACCACGTCTTCCGCCGTCGCTCCGATCAGAAGCATCTGATAGAGCGCTTGGGTCGCGGCCAGCCGGGCCAAGCTTCGTGCCGATTGCGGTTGGGTCGTGCGGGCGGTCATCGGGGAAACAATAAGAGTTGGCGTTTGACGTCGAGCATATGCAAACAGGCGCGGGCGGCCCGTCCGCCGTGATCGCGGTCGTCGACCGACGCCCGGGCCCAGGCTTGATCGCGATTCTCCGCGGTGACGATGCCAAACCCGAGCGCCAGCGTGTATTTCAGCACGAGGTCTTGGATCGCACGGGCGCTTTGTTCGCTCACCAGATCGTAATGAGTCGTTTCGCCGCGGATGACGCAGCCCAGGATCACGTATCCGTCAAACCTTCCATGCAGCGTCGAAAAATCCAGGGACCGGATCGCCATTTGTATGGCCGCCGGAATCTCGAACACGCCGGGAACGGCGTAGCGTTCATAGGTCGCCCCCGCGGCTTGAAGTGCGGCAACCGCACCGCGCATCAACTCATCCGCGATATCGTCGTAGAATCGCGCTTCGACAATCATGACCTGGGGCGATGGCGCCAATTCAGCTCTCCGCCGGCAAAGGCCTGCGATCAACCACGGTAAGCCCGTAGCCCTCGAGGCCGACAATCGTCCGCTTCGTATTCGACAGCAGGATCATATCCCTTACGCCGAGGTCGAGCAAAATCTGGGCGCCGACGCCGTAATCCCGAAGCTCGGGCGGCTGGGGAGGCTGTCCCCTCGCCCGCACCCGATTCGAGACGGTCGTTGCCCGCGGTTCGCGGATCAAGACTACGACGCCGCGACCCTCCGCTTCGATGATCTGCATCGCCCGGGCCAATTCGCCGTGATGAACGCCTTCCATGTCGCCCAGAACATCGTCGAGAACATTGAGCGCGTGCATGCGCACCAGCACCGGACCGGGACGCGACAGATCGCCTTTCACCAGCGCGATGTGTTCGACGTAATCGACGGCGTTGGCGTAGACGATCAGCCTGAAGGCGCCGCCGAATCGGCTTTCGAACGGACTCTCGGCCACCCGTTCGATGATTCGCTCATTGCGCAGGCGGTAAGCGATGAGATCAGCGATGGTCGCCATTTTCAAGCCGTGGGTTTGGGCAAATCCGAATAAATCCGGAAGCCGCGCCATGGTGCCGTCGTCCTTCATGATTTCGCACAGCACGCCGGCCGGATTGAGCCCCGCGAGCCGTGCCAAATCGACGGCGGCTTCGGTGTGGCCGGCGCGAACCAAGACGCCGCCGTCGCGGGCCACCAGGGGAAAGACATGCCCGGGGCTGACGATGTCCGCCTTGCCGCGGGTCGGATCGATGGCCACCGCAATGGTCCGGGCACGGTCGGGCGCGGAAATTCCCGTGGTAACGCCTTCGCGCGCTTCGATCGAAACGGTGAACGCGGTTTGATGGCGCGATAAATTGTCGCGGGCCATGAGCGGCAATCCCAGTTCTTCGACGCGGGAGCGGGTCACCGCGAGGCAAACCAATCCGCGGCCGAACTTGGCCATGAAATTGATGGTGGCCGGTGTTGCCATCTGCGCCGCCACGATCAGATCGCCCTCGTTCTCGCGATCCTCGTCGTCGACCAAAACAATGATGCGGCCATTGCGAAGCTCCTCGATTATCTCGGGGATCGACGCCAGATTCTCGACTTTAAGTTGGACCTTAGGCACCGCGACCTCTTCGCCAAACGCTTCACGGGACTCTTCGTGTAACCGGCGTTTCTAATCCCCGGCGCGCCATTGGACCAGCCTTTCCACATAGCGCGCAAGCAGATCAACTTCGAGATTGACGAAATCTCCGATCTCGGCCGAGGCAAAGGTGGTGTTGCGCTTGGTGAACGGAATGATGTTGACGCCAAATCGCGTACCGACGACCTCGTTGACGGTCAGCGATACGCCGTCCAGCGCAATCGATCCTTTGGGTGCTATCAGCGGCATCACGGGGACCGGCGCTTCAAAGGCAAATCGCTCGCTGTCGCCTTCGCCCGTCCGGTCGACGATTTTCGCGATCGCATCGACGTGACCGGCGACGAAATGGCCGCCGATCTCGCCGCCGAGTGTGAGCGGACGCTCAAAATTGACTTTGGTTCCCACTTTCCATCGCCCGACGGTCGTCCGCGACAAAGTTTCCGCCGAGACATCGGCGGCAAACCACCCGCATCCTTGATCGACCACGGTCAGGCACACGCCGGAGCAGGCGATCGATGAGCCCATCGTCATGGTGGCGAAGCCGCTGTCGAAGACGATGCGGGTATCGCCGCGCTTTTCGATGGCGCGCACCGCGCCAAGTTCGGTGATGATACCGGTGAACATGAGTAAAGACTAAGCCTTGCGCTGATAGGTTTCCAGCAAGTCTCCGCCGGCCTCGATGACGCCGGTCCGCAGGAACGACGGCGTGTCGAACAGCAGATCGACCCCGATCGCGGCCGCCGCCGGAACGCCATCGCCGCCGATCAGACGCGGTGCCCGGAACCAGGCGATGCGGTCGACCAAGCCGGCGCGAACGAAGGCCCCGGCCACCCGGCTGCCGCCTTCCAGCAAGGCGCGGGTGATGCCCCGTTCCGCCAAAGCTTCAAGCGACTTTTTCAAATCGAGAGTGCCTTCCTCGGTCGGCTCGACGTCGATGACTTCGATTCCAAGATCGGTAAATGCCTTGTGCCGCGCGCCGTCCGTGCCCTTCAAAGCAACAAGCCAGGTCGGGTTGTCGCGCGCTGTCACCACCACCTGGCTCGTCAACGGCAAATGCATCCGGCTGTCAATCACCACCCGCACCGGCGACCTCGCCGACAGACCGGGCAAACGGCAGGTCAGCACCGGATCGTCGGCAAGCACGGTGCCGACGCCGACGATCACCGCATCATGGGCGGCACGAAGGCCGTGGGACAAATTCCGCGAGGTTTCGCCGGTAATCCATTGGCTATCGCCGCGATGGGTGGCAATGCGGCCATCGAGGGTGCTGGCCACCTTCCAGGTAACGAGGGGGCGGTTGGCGGTGATGCGGAGGAAAAAGCCGGCGTTCAATTCGCGCGCCTCGGCGGCACACAAGCCGGTTTCAACCTCGATGCCCGCTTGTTTCATGATCGCGATGCCGCGCCCGGAAACCCGCGGATCGGGATCTTCGATGGCGACCACCGCCCGGGCGATCCCGGCCTTGATCAACGCCTCGGCGCAAGGCGGGGTTTGGCCGTGATGGGCGCAAGGCTCCAAAGTGACATAGGCGGTCGCACCGGTGGCGAGCGAGCCCGCCCGGCGCAAGGCTTCGGTTTCCGCGTGGGGCCGACCCGAGTTCTGCGTCCAACCCCGGCCGACGATGCGGCCGCCCGGCTGGACCAGAATGCAGCCGACCGACGGATTCGGATAAACTTGGCCGAGGCCCCGCGCGGCAAGCGCCAGCGCCGCCGCCATAGACCGTTTGTCGGAACCGTCAGTCGCGATCGCCACTCAGCTGGCCCACGAAGTCTTCAAAATCCTTAGCCTCGCGGAAATTGCGATAGACCGAAGCGAAGCGCACATAGGCCACTTGATCGAGCTGGGCCAAAGCATCCATGACCATTTCGCCCACCTGCTCGGAGCCGATTTCGCTTTCGCCCGAGCTTTCAATGCGGCGTTGAATGCCATTGACCACACGCTCGATCTTTTCCGCATCGACCGGCCTCTTGCGGACCGCGAGATTGATCGAGCGGATGATTTTCTCGCGGTCGAAAGGCTCACGCTTGCCGTTACGCTTGATGACCGTGAGTTCGCGCAACTGCACGCGCTCGAACGTGGTAAAGCGCGATCCGCAGGCCGGGCATAAGCGCCGTCTTCGGATCGATGCGCTATCCTCCGTCGGCCGCGAATCCTTGACCTGCGTGTCGTCGTGCCCGCAAAACGGACAACGCATCGTTCCCCCCTAGCTTCCCCTGACCTAAATGATGTCTGGATAAATCGGAAAGCGGCGGCAAAGCGTTCCCACTTTCTGCCGCACGGCCGCCTCCGCCGCACTGTTATCTTCCGGATTGTCGTGAAGACCATCAAGCACGTCGCCGATGAGCTCGCCGACCATCTTCCATTCCTCGGTGCCGAAACCGCGGGTCGTCGAAGCGGGCGTCCCTAAACGCACGCCGGACGTGATCGTCGGCTTTTCCGGATCGAACGGAACGCCGTTCTTGTTGCAGGTGATGTGCGCGCGCTCCAGGCTCGCTTCGGCCGCTTTGCCGGTAAGATTTTTCGGCCGCAAATCGACGAGCATCAGATGGGTATCGGTGCCGCCCGAAACGATGGCGAGCCCGCGATCGACCATGACCTTGGCCAACATCTTCGCATTGTCGACCACCGACTGCGCGTATTTTTTGAACTCCGGCTGGAGCGCTTCGCCGAAGGCAACCGCCTTGGCGGCGATGACATGCATCAGCGGCCCGCCCTGAAGACCCGGGAAGGTCGCAGAATTGATCTTCTTGCCGATCTCTTCGTCATTGGACAGCACCATGCCGCCGCGCGGACCGCGAAGGGTCTTATGCGTGGTCGTGGTGACGACATGGGCGTGCGGAAGCGGGCTCGGATGAATCCCGGCCGCCACCAGTCCTGCAAAATGCGCCATGTCAACCATGAGATAGGCGCCGACCGAATCCGCGATCTTGCGGAAGCGCGCGAAATCGATGATGCGCGGATAGGCCGAGCCGCCGGCGATGAGCAGCTTCGGCTTATGCTCGGTCGCAAGCTTTTCGACTTCATCCATATCGATTCGCTGATCGTCCCGGCGAACGCCGTACTGAACCGCCTTGAACCATTTGCCGGAAAGATTGGGCGGCGCGCCATGAGTCAAATGACCGCCGCAAGCGAGTGACAGGCCCATAATGGTATCGCCGGGCTGAAGCAGTGCCAGCATCACCGATTGATTGGCTTGCGAGCCGGAATGGGATTGGACATTGGCATAAGCGCAGCTGAAGAGCTTCTTCGCGCGCTCGATCGCCAGAGTTTCGACCACGTCGACGAATTCGCAGCCGCCGTAATAACGCCGCCCCGGATAGCCTTCCGCGTATTTGTTGGTGAGCAGCGTCCCCATCGCGTCGATCACCGCCTGGGAGACGATGTTCTCCGATGCGATCAGCTCGATTTGTTCCTGCTGACGGCGCAGCTCGTCGCGAATCGCCTTGTAGACCTCGGCATCGGTTTCGGTGAGCCGGGCGTTGAAAAACCGCTCCAGGATTCCGGAGCCGGCGGTTGCGTGTGCCACTGACATGATCCTTGGTCCTCCCTGTTTCAGTCGTACTTTCGTTCGGTAGGAGCGCGACCCACGCGCTCTTCGTCATCGAGCCTGATATCCCGTTATCCGAGTTTGGCAACCCGACGTGCGTGGCGGCCGCCCTCGAATGCCGTGGTCAAGAAAATCCTCAGGCAGTCTTTCGCCACCTCAAGGTCGGTCGTCCGCGCGCCGAGCACGAGCACATTGGCATCGTTATGCAGCCGTGCAAGCCGCGCCGTCACCGCATCGTGACACAGCGCCGCGCGAATTCCCGGGTGCCGGTTGGCGGCGATACTGACCCCGATCCCGGTCCCGCACACCAAGACTCCGCGTTTGACC
>JBGOXX010000013.1:0-25421 GCA_041479345.1 Alphaproteobacteria bacterium | reverse complement strand
GAGCTCTTCCGCTGCCGCGGCCACCGTTTGAACATTGCTCGATGCTTCTTCGGAAGCCGCCGCGACGGCCGTCGAACGCTGATTGGCCTGATCGGCAATTTGCGCCATGGTCTGGGCGCTCGCCTCCAGTTCGGTCGCCGACGACGAAATCGTTTCGACAACACCTTTGATGTTGACGTCGAATTCGTCGGCGATCTGAGTTTCCCGCGTGACAAAGCGCCACGTCGCCATCGCCCCGCAACAAGCTTTGTTCTTGTCGTAAATGCGGTGGACGTGAAGATCGATCACTTCGGGACCGATCTTGATCTGACGATGATACGGCAACCCTTCATCGCAAGTAACATCCGGTGCGGTTTCACCCGCCGGAGAAAACAAAAACTGCAGTTTTTGGCCCGGCACATCTTTGACCGCGCAGCCGAGATGGCTTTCGATCGTCTGCAGGGAAGTTTTGGCTGCTTTGTTGAGATAGGTGACCGCGAAACCATCTTCCGCGTTACACCACATCAGGCTGATCGGAACGTGGTCGACCATCATCATGGCCGATTCGAACCATTTCCTGAACTGGTCCCGTTCGCCCTTGGCCTTGAGCAGCAATTTCTTTGAGACGAATCCGAAAATCATAGCTAGTCCTTCGACTGCAGGGGTCGCACCTGCGCGGCAGCTGGACCCCGTTACCCCCCGATCGCCCGATTCCCCGCTTTTTTCCCCGGTAAAACCGGTGCGGTAAAGGTCGATTACCCAGGTATGAGGTATGCCGGAAATCAGTTAACGGCGGCTTAACTGAGGAAAACATGGACGCTTTTTGAATTCACGCGGATTTCGAGCAGGCGCGTTGGACGAGCAGAGCCTTCGAGAAGATCGCGGTATCCAAGGGTGGGTTACTAGCGGGCTAACCGAGCCAGGGTCGCCGTGGTGCTGTGGCCAGGCAGGATTTCAGCGAGCATCACCCGGCCGCCATAGGATTCGACGATCTCCGCCCCCACCACTTGATCGCGCCGATAATCGGCGCCCTTGACCAACAGATCCGGCCGGATCGCCTCGATCAAGCGGAGCGGCGTCTCGTCATTGAAAATGACGACAAGATCGACGGCGGCGAGCGAGGCCAGGACTTGCGCCCGTGCCGCCTCGGATTGGACGGGGCGGCCGTCGCCCTTGAGGCGGCGAACCGAATTGTCGGAATTCAGCCCGATGACCAGCCGGTCGCAGGCCCCCTTGGCCTGCGCCAGGAGCGAGACATGGCCCGGATGGATGAGGTCAAAACAACCATTCGTGAAACCGATTTTGAGACCGGCTTCCCGCCAAGCCGCGATCCGATCGAGGGCCGCAGCAAGCGTTGCCACCTTGTCTTCGCCGGTCGAAAGATCTTGGGCGTGAAGCGCGGAGACTAATTCTTCGGCGCGGGCGATCGCCGTCCCCGGCTTGCCGACCACGATGCCGGCGGCGGCATTGGCAAGCCGCGCCGCTTCGGGCCAGGGAATGCCGGCGGCGCAGGCAACCGCCATGGTTGCGACGACCGTGTCGCCGGCACCGGATACGTCAAAGACCTCGCGCGCCTTGGCCGGGATATGCAGCGCTTCGCCGCGTCCCAGAACGAGCGTCATGCCGGCTTCGCTTTTCGTCACCAGCACCGCATCGATCCCGCAGGTATCGACGATCCGCCGCGCCGCGGCGACGATTGCGGAGTCGCTGTCGGTGGGCATGCCGGTCGCTTCGGCAAGCTCGCGGCGATTGGGCGTAATCAGCGATGCGCCCCGATAGCGCGAAAAATCCGGGCCCTTGGGATCAACGATCACGGGTCTTGCATAGCCGCGGGCGGCCGCGATCACGCCGCGCAAAGTTTCGGTCGGCAGCACGCCCTTGCCGTAATCGGAAAGCACGACGACTCCGCAATCGGGGAGCTCCTGGCGAATGAGACTTACCATGCCGGCTCGGACTCGCTCCGATAGCGGCCCCAGCGATTCGCGGTCGGCGCGCAGCATCTGCTGGCGGGAAGAAACATAACGGGTTTTGACGGTGGTACCGCGGCCTTCTTCGATCAAGATGGCCGGTGCGACGCCCGGTTCGGCGGCAAGCAAAGCCCGAAGTTCGGCGCCCGCCGGGTCATCGCCGGCGATGCCGACGAGACGCGTCCAGCCTTTGAGTGCGGCGATATTGCGCGCCACATTTCCGGCCCCGCCGACCATCGCCGTTTCACGCTGGATACGAACGATGGGGATTGGCGCTTCCGGCGAAATCCGTTCGACCTCGCCATAGACGTATCGGTCGAGCATGACGTCGCCGATGCACAGCACGCGCGCGCGGGAAAAAGATTCGACGAGGGCGGCAAGATCGGATCGCTCGGTCACGCCAATCCCTCGCGGCGCGGAGTCCCGCAGCGGCGCATCTTCACGAGCGTCGGGACCGGTGCACGGAAAACCGTGACCGTCGTCGGGGCCGCCGCATCGTGTTCGGCGAGTGCGCGGTTGAGCAATCGCTCCAGGTCCAAAGTCTGCCCTCGAAAGTCCTGCTTCTGGCTAATGCAAGGAGGCCCGCGTTGCAAGTCTTTAAGCCAAATTCCCCGTTCGTATGGTCATTCCCGGGGGGAGGGGGCCGCCGGATTCACGGCAGCGGGGTCCGATGCCGGGGCTTGCGGAGCGGGTGTTCCGTTCATTGGCTGGGCACCCGGCTGTGACGGACCCGCTGGCAGACCTGGTCCGGGAGATTCGCCGGCCGAGCTCCCGCTCGCCGGGGCGCTCACTGGGGCACCGAACCGGCTGAGATTGTCTTCAAAGGCTGCGTAGGCATCCTTAAACCCGGCCAAAGAGATCCGGGCGGTCCGCTCGACATCCGGAAGTTCGATCGTGAGCGCATGGCCGCTGCGGAATTGATCGATCAGAGCCGCCGCCGCGTCGCCTTCGAACGTCACGTGATCGAGGCGGTCGGGCTGGCCTTCCTGGACGTTCTTGCCGTCGACGTTCAATCGGACCGTCACGCCATGGGCGGTTCCGCTGCGCGCCGACACCACCACATGGACCGCCTTTCCAATGGGCTCGATTCGAACGGCGATCGTGTGGGGATCGACATTGTAGTCGACGGGCGGCGCGTCGATGTAACAGGACTTCTCGCCCTCGACCATTCCGCGCCAGCACACCACCGTCCAATCGCCAAAGGTGTGATCGTAAAGAACATAGGCGACCGCCAGAACGCTGCCCGGCAGCAGCGCCAAATAAATTCCCGCAGCAATCAATACTCGGCGGATCGATACGGATTTCATTTTTTCAACGGAGCGTCCGGAATAGCCGATGAGATGTGCGCATCGACGGAAACTGCCGTCGACTGGCTCGATCCGTTTTCGGTACGGGTCAAAGAGATCTCGCCATGATAGATGCCTTCGGGCCAACCGGAAGGCGGGCGCCTTGCCGCGATATATTGGAATTGGCGCAAGTGGCGGCTGGGAGCCGGCGCATCCAGCTTGACGACCGTCTGTCCGCCCGGTGCCGTTACCTTCATATGCAAGACATCGCCTTGTTCGACACCGAAGATTTCGGTCCAAAAAACCAGGACCGTGGTGGATGCCGGAATTTCCGTGCTCCGGTAAAGTCCCTTGTCCACATCTGCTTCATTGAAATTGATCCCGGCCACTTTGAGCGGCACATCGAGACGCTTCGGCTCTGCGGCGGCGAATCCATAATTGAAAATTTCCGCGGGCGCGGAGGCCAACGCCGTCAGCGTTGCCTTGTTCCAAAGCGGCGCGTTCCCAAGACCACATTCCGGCTTCGGCCGACCTTGGATTCCGACAAAGGGATCGACGATCGTACTGAGGTGCTGCACCATGAAATGCGTGTGCGGATATTCAGCACTTCCGGACATTCCGACCAAGCCGAGTTTCTGCCCGGTCTCGACATGGTCGCCGAGTTTTACGGCAATCGAGCCCTGGCGCATGTGGCAATATTCGGTCGCCCAGCCATTGCCGTGACTGATCGTGACCCCGTTGCCGCATTGTCCCGCACTCATCATCGACGGCCCGACGTCTCGGGCGCTGATATCCTCCACGCCATCATGCGCCATCACGACTTTGCCGGGAGCCGCCGCTACGACCGCGACACCTTCCGCCATCGCACGTAAATCGCGAATGGCAAAATCGATGCCGGTGTGGCCATCGGTGGCTCTCCCGTGACAGGTATAATCGCGCACGCCCGGCCCCGGATCGAGGTCGACGAATTTCGAGATCCAGCAGGTTTTGTCCGGGACGCAGTCGAGAGGAAGATTGAGAGTCGGCTCGTCGCCGGCATGGACGCTGAAGCTCGATCCCGCCAGGACGATCATCGCCGCTATCGCGGCAATACCGCCGCGGCGAAGGATCCGCTGCTGCCGCAAGACTTTCTCCATTTGGAATTTCTTCATCCGGCTAAAATTATAATTCGCGGCTCGCGGGATGTCGCCCCCTTGACGGTCCGTTCGAGAACTCTCGGGCATCGGGCGCAATAGGGGCTTTCGCCACGGGACAAAGGACTCTAGAACGTGAGGAGCTTAATGACGGAACGAGAGTCGCCGTGAAGGTTCTGGTGACGGGGGGGGCTGGATTCATCGGCTCGGCGGTGATCCGGCAGTTCATCGCCGAAACCGATATGGCCGTCGTCAATCTCGACAAACTCACCTATGCCAGCAGCCCCGAGGCGGTAGCGGCGGCGGCCCATGATCCCCGTTACTCCTTTGAAAAGATTGATATTTGCGACATGCGCGCGGTCAAGGCGGCGTTTGCCCGCCATCGCCCGGATGCGGTTCTGCACTTGGCTGCCGAATCCCATGTCGATCGTTCGATCGACGGGCCAGGCGCCTTCATCGAGACCAATGTCGTCGGCACCTATGTGATGCTCGACGCGGCACTTGAGCATTGGAATGGGTTGGACGACGGCGCGCGGGCGCGTTTTCGCTTCCATCACGTTTCGACCGACGAGGTTTTCGGCAGCCTCGGCAAGGACGGCACTTTCACCGAGACCACGCCCTATCAGCCCCATTCGCCCTATTCCGCCAGCAAGGCCTCGGCCGATCATCTGGCACGCGCCTGGTATACAACCTATGGAATGCCGGTTGTCGTCACCAATTGCTCGAATAATTTCGGGCCTTATCAGCATCCGGAAAAATTGATTCCGCTCGTCGTCATGAAGGCGTTGCGCGGCGAAAAGCTGCCGGTATACGGCAAAGGCGCCAATGTGCGCGACTGGCTCTATGTCGAAGACCATGCCGAAGCGCTACGCCTCGTGCTCGCTCGCGGCAAGCCCGGCGAAACCTACAACATCGGCGGCAACAACGAGCGTGCCAATATTGACGTCGTACGCGCCATCTGTGCGATCCTGGATCAAATGATCCCCGACTCCCCGCATCGCCCGCACGAGAAATTGATATCCTTCGTCGCCGACCGGCCGGGGCATGATCTGCGTTATGCGATCGATGCCGGGAAGATTGCGCGCGAGCTGGGATGGAAACCGCGCCACGACTTCGACCAGGCCTTGCGCGAAACGGTTGCCTGGTACATCGGCAATCGCGACTGGGCGACGCGCGAAATGAACCGATCCGGTGCCGATACGCGGCTTGGTCTTGCCGTCAATCGCAGGCGCTGAGCGGCAAAGAGGGCGAAGACGATGACGTCTCGGAAAAAAACATCAACACGATGCGGCAAGGGGATCATTCTCGCCGCCGGGTCGGGAACGCGGCTTTATCCGGTCACGAAAGCGCTGAGCAAGCAGCTGCTCCCCGTTTTCGACAAGCCGATGATCTACTATCCGCTCACCACGCTGATGCTCGCCGGCATCAGGGAAATTCTCGTCATCACGACGCCGCAAGATCTGCCGCTATTTCGCGCGCTGCTCGGGGACGGAACGCAATGGGGCCTTGCCATCGGTTATGCCAGCCAAAAGAAACCGGAAGGCATCGCCCAGGCCTTTCTGATCGCCGAAAAATTCATCGGCAGGGATCCCGTCTGCCTGGTCTTGGGCGACAATATCTTCTTCGGCCATGGCTTGGCGCAGCGGCTTCAGCACGTGGCGAAACGCAATCGCGGGGCCACCGTCTTCGCCTATTACGTCCGGGATCCGGAACGCTACGGCGTCGTTGCCTTCGATTCGAAGAACCGCGCGGTCTCCATCGAGGAAAAGCCGAAGCGGCCGAAATCCAACTACGCCGTGACCGGACTTTATTTCTATGACAACGACGTGGTCGGCATCGCCAAGGGCCTTAAACCTTCGGCGCGCGGCGAATTGGAGATCACCGACGTCAATCGCACCTATCTCGATCGCGGGCAATTATCGGTCGAGCTCTTGGGCCGCGGTTCGGCTTGGCTCGATACCGGAACCCATGAGGCCTTGCTGCAAGCCACCAATTTCATCGGCATGGTGGAAGCGCGCCAAGGCTTGCGCGTCGCCTGCCCCGAGGAAATCGCCTGGCGCATGGGATTCATCGGTGCCGGTCAATTGCGCCGGCTGGCCGAGCCGCTGAAGAAATCCGGCTACGGCCAATATCTCTTGGACGTTCTGCGCCATGGCTGACCGTCGCGGCAAGAAGGGCGGGCCGTGAATATCCAGAAAACAGCCATTCCCGGCGTCCTGCTGATCGAGCCCGAAATCTATAAGGACGATCGCGGACTCTTTCTCGAAACCTTCCAGGCCGAGCGCTATGCATCGGCGGGTATCGGCGGGCCCTTTGTGCAGGACAACATGTCTTGTTCCCGGGCCGGCGTTCTTCGCGGCCTGCATCTTCAGAATCCCCGCGGCCAGGCCAAGCTGGTCTTCGCCGTGGAGGGCGAGATTTTCGACGTCGCCGTCGATGTCCGGGTCGATTCGCCGCATTTCGGAAAATGGGTGGGTACCACTCTGTCCGGCGAAAACGGCCGCCAGATCTACATCCCCGAAGGCTTCGCCCACGGCTTTTGCGTTCTGAGCCCGACCGCCCGCGTCGCTTATAAGTGCACGACGCCTTACGACCGGGCATCGGAGCTTTCGGTGTTCTGGAACGACCCCGATATCGGGATCGCGTGGCCCATCAAATCGCCGCATCTTTCGGCCAAAGACGCAACAGCACCCCGGCTGCGCGATATCGGCCGCGATCGGCTTCCGCGCTTCAACAAGCCGCGATGAATTTGGGTCCAATCCTGCTTCTCGGCTCAAGCGGGCAGATCGGGTTCGAGCTGCACCGGTCTTTAAGCCCGCTGGGTGACATCGTCGCGTTCGACCGCGCCGATCTCGATCTTGCGGATGAACCGGCCTTGCGCCGCCGCGTGCGCGAGGTTTCGCCGTCGCTCGTCGTCAATGCCGCCGCCTATACCGGCGTCGACAAGGCCGAATCGGATGAGGCGGCCGCCACGATCGTGAACGGGAATGCGCCGGGATGGCTTGCCGAAGAAGCGGCACGCGCCAAAATCCCGCTGGTTCATTATTCCACGGACTATGTCTTCAATGGCGCGGCGAAGCGCCCTTATACCGAAGACGACGAGCCCGCGCCGGTCAATGCCTATGGCCGGAGCAAATTGGCCGGCGAGAAAAATATCGTTCGATCGGGTGCCGCGTTCTTGCTCTTGCGGACGAGTTGGATTTACGCGCGACGCGGCCGGAATTTCCTGCTGACGATTTTGCGGCTGGCCGAGAAGCCGGAAGAATTGCGCGTCGTCGCCGATCAGATCGGTTGTCCGACTTCGGCGCGGATGGTGGCGGATGCGACCGCAAAAATTCTCTCCTGCTGCTGGCGCGCCGGCGCAACCGATCCCTTGTCCGGCCGAGGCGGTCTTTATCATTTGGCGGCAGGAGGCGAAACGAGCTGGCACGGCTTTGCCGAAGCGATCATCGCCGGAACGCGGTCGGGCCAACCGCGCAAAGCGGTCCACGCGATTCCGACCAGCGAATTTCCGCGCCCCGCCAAGCGGCCCGCCTACTCGGTTCTCGATTCGAGCAAGGCAGCCCGTGTTTTCGGCGTTGCCTTGCCCGATTGGCGCGAGCAGCTCCGGCTCTGCCTCGATGAGCAGCTTTAGGGCAAACAGGGGTTAGGCCGGAACTTTGATCGGATTGGTCATGGTGGGGAGCTTGCCGCCCGCCAACGACTTGATCAGTTTGACCTGCCGCTTCAAACAGTCAGAAAGCTCGTACCGCTCGAGAATCGTCTCCCGCGCCTGGCGGCGGAGACTGGCCATTTTGTCCTTGTGGCCGAGCACATGGTCGACGCGATCGGCAATATCCTTGGGCGAAAAGAAATCCACCAGCAATCCGTTCTTGCCGTCGGTCAGAACCTCGGTCACCGGCGGCGTGTCCGAGCCGATGACGAGAGCGCCCATCGCCATCGCTTCCAGCATCGACCAGGAAAGGACGAAGGGATAGGTCAGATAGACATGCGCCGATGACACCTGAACGACCTTCAGGAATTTCTCGTAAGGAACATAGCCGAGGAAATGAACCCGGGCCGGATCGATCTTGACCTCGGAAAGCGCCTTGGCGCGATAGGTTTCGCCTTTGGGAAGCCGGCGCCCGTAGCTGACCGCATCGCCGCCGACGATGACGATCTGCGCCTTGGGGCGGCGCCGGCAAATCTCCTCGACCGCGCGCATGAAGATATGGAAGCCGCGATAGGGCTCCAGATTGCGGGCGATATAGGTGACGACCTCATCATTGTGCGTCAGTACTTTGCCATTCGGCAATTCGAGCCGCGCGTCCTTATCGGGAACGCATACGCCCGTATCGATGCCGTCGTGCAGCAGCGCGATCTTGTAAAGATATTCCGCCGGAAATTGCTTGCGCTGCCAGCGCGTGGGGCTGATGCCGGCGTCGCAGGATTCCAGGCTCAGAAGATTGTTGGTGTTCTTGGTGCGGATGCGGCAGAAATCGTCGAGCTTGACTTCGTATTGAGGATCGAAGCCGACATCGGATCCGCTGGACCGATAATAGAATTCGAAATAACTCAACAGCGGCACCGTCGGATAGACATCCTTCACGTAAAGCGCCTCGCCCCAACCCGGATGGGCGCAAATGACGTCCGGCGTGAAGCCTTTCTTCCGGAGATCGACCAGGAGCCGCGCCACCGCCTGGCCGAATAGAACGGCGGATTCGAGGGGCGCCACGTAATGATGAATATTCTTGTGCAGCTCGCGATGCAGTTTGTAGCTGAGCTTCTTCACGCCCGGAATTTCCACCGCCTTCGGCTTGCTGACGAAATAGACCTCGTTTTTCGGATCGGCGCCGAATACGCGCGCCAGATGCTTATACTGGCCGGGAATGTTCTGATGGATGAAGATGATTTTCATCGAATGTCCCGATTGCCCCCTGCGGCATGAGCCGTTTTATTCCCCCGCGGCCGAGCCGCCCGGGATAGTGGAGGCTCCCAATATTGCGGTCAACAATTGAAGATTTATTGACGCCGACGGGGCAGCGACGAAATAATCGCCCATATTGGCGTCAATAGTTTTTCGCGACTTCCCTGCGGCCTTGGGGACTTTTATGAACTCGGCACTTCATTACGAGGTCGAGGCCTTCGATACCTCCCGGCCGAAACTCATGGGCCGGCACGCGGCCGGGGAAAGCTTTCTTCGCGGCTATGCCCGCCACGCCGCGGCCGACACGCTCCTCTGCTATGCCCGGACAAGGAAAGACTTCGAAGATTTCGAGCGGCGCGTCGCAACGCTCGGCGGCGGATCGCGCCCGTGCCAATGGATCGCCCACGGCGATTTGGCCGGCTTGGGCCGCGCCGGCTGCTTGTTCCATCCCGCCCCCTCGCTCGCCGATCTCGCCTGGCAGCGCCGGTTCTCTTCGCCCGGCGCCTACAGCCTTTGCGGCGTCACCCACACCACCGCGAGCGAGAACGTCATGGATGCCATCGGCGCCATGATGGTGGCGCCGTTTCAGCCTTGGGACGCCGTGATCTGTACGTCACGGGCGGCAAGGGCAACGATTGAGCACGTCCATAGCCGATGGAGCGCGTATCTCGCCGAACGGACGGGTGGAAAGGCAATTTCGCCGATTCAATTGCCCGTCATTCCGCTCGGCGTCGAATGCGACGAATTCGCCGCTTCCGCCAAATCGGAAAGCGACCGGGCGGCGCTGCGAAAACGCTACGGCATCGGCAAGGACGACGTGGCGGTGCTGTTCATGGGGCGCCTCAGCTACCACGCCAAGGCCCACCCTTTGCCGCTCTATCTCGGCCTCGAGGAAGCAGCACGGCGGACCCAGAAGCGCATCCATCTCATCCAAGCCGGCTGGTTCGCCAATGAGTCGATCGAGAAAAGTTTCATCGAAGGGGCCAAGATTTTCTGTCCCGGCGTCCGCGCCTTGTTTCTCGATGGGCGAGAATCGCAGATTCGGCAATCGATCTGGTTCGCCGCCGATATCTTCGCGTCCCTCTCCGACAACATTCAGGAAACCTTCGGCCTGACCCCGGTCGAGGCGATGGCGGCGGGACTTCCGGTTATCGCAAGTGATTGGGACGGATACCGGGATACGGTACGCAACGCGATCGATGGAATCATGATTCCAACCTTCATGCCGCCGGCAGGGAGCGGCGACGAACTCGCTTATCGTCATTTCGCCGGGATCGACAATTACGATCATTACATCGGCTATGTCAGCCAGTGTGCCGGCGTCGATCTACGCGCCACCGCCGACGCCTTCGCGGCCCTCATCGGCGATGAGGAATTGCGCCGGCGCATGGGCGAGGCGGGGCGCAAGCGGGCGCACGAAGAATACGATTGGCGGGTGATCGTCACGGCCTACCAATCTCTTTGGGCCGATCTCGCCGAACGTCGCGGACGGGAGCCCGTGATGGCGCCGCGCGTGGCCGGAGCGCCGGCGCATCCGCTCCGCGATGATCCGTTTTCGGTTTTTTCGACGTATCCGAGCTTCGCACTCGAACCGGATTGCCTTGCCGTCTCGATGCCCGGCGTCGCCGAATCCGATCTCGATCGCTTGCGTTCTTTAAGAATGAATAGCTATGCCGAACAAATCCTGGCGCCGACCGAGGAAATCAGGTTCTTGCTGTCGCGGGTCATTACCGAAAGCCCCGTCCCCATTTCCGGGCTGATCGGCGCAGATACCGAACCGCGCCGGCGCGCGCTGCTGCTGAGAAGCCTCGGCTGGCTGGGAAAGATGGGGCTCCTGCGTTTCGAGCCGCCGAAGCCGAAATCCCCCTGAGCGCCCGGAAAAGGAAGACGAGACCGGGATCAACTCCGGAATGTGGAAGTCGTCGAAACGCGGAAAAGAGGTCGCCGAGTACTAGGTTTGGCGTGCCGCCGCACGCGTAACAAGGCGCTGCCAGTTCAATCCGGATTGGAAATGCGAATAAGCCGGGAACAGCCACCGTTTCTTTCGCCACTCCAGATAGACGCTATCGGGTAGCTCCTCGAATTTGCGCGGACTGATGACCCGCACATCCTGAAGGGTGAGCTTGCCCTTGGGCAGCGCCAAGGTGATGTTCCGAACCTCGAGCAAGCCATGTTCCGCAATCGCTTCGGCGAATTGCCGGGTATTTTCCTGATCGACCGCGTAAGCCTCGCTAAATTTCAGCGCCGCAGTCGCGGTCTCGGTCAATTTGCCGTCGGCAATAAGCGGCGTACCGCCGTCGCGGCTGAGCATCGGCGCGGCCTCATCGATGAAGAGGACACGGCGTCTGGCGGCGGGTGATTCCACCAGCAAAAACGGGTAACGCCGCAGATACGCCGGAATATAAGCTCCCGGCAGCCATGATCCGTCGGGTTGAACGAAGAAATTTTCACCCTGGCGTAATCCCATGAAGATCACCGGGACCGCCGGATTCCCGGGGCCGAAGACGATCGGATAGTCTTGGGCTGCCATGAGAAACTCGCCAACCAAGACCGGGACCGCGATCGTGCCGCTGGCAAACCCGTAATTGGGCGGCTGCTTGAGACAAAGACCAGCATGCTCCTGCAAATGCAGCGGCCGGGGCTTCTTATAGAGAAGCGGCGGCTGCCCCTGCACCGTTGCCGGCGATGGCTTGGTTTCCGCCCGCGACGGTGTGCCGCCCACGGCGCGAGGACCGGCCGCCGCCCGCAATGGGGTCGATGCGCTCGAAGTCGGCTGTTTACCTTTCTTCTTGGCCATGATTCCTCACGATTGAAGGGAGGCGTGCCCGGTTGGACCCGCGGAAGCGAGATCGTTGCACAAGAATGCTGTGAATTCGTTAACGATTTCAAGGGGAATCGGGTCGCCAGCGAGTTTGGACCACAAAGTTGCTTTGAATTGAGCCCGATCACCACTGGACCATACTCACACCTGGGTGTAACAAAGTTTTACAGATTCCGGTGTAGCTCTCGGTCCGCTTATGGAAATTCAGGAACTCTTTCAGGGATCCGCAGCGGTCAAACACCGCATCGTGCAGCTATCGGGCCGCCGTTATTCGATCAAGCTTGAACAGGGATTCTGGAATTTCCTCGAAGAAAGCGCCAAGAAGCACGGGCTTCGGCTCAACCAACTCGTCGGCAAACTTGCGTCCAATCATCCCACCGAGATCGGATTCTCGGCAGCTTTGCGGCTTTATTGTCTGGCAGAGGCGCGCGGACGGCTGAGCCGGGCCGAAGCGGAATTGCAGAGGGCCGCGCTGGCGACGGGCACCACCGATCTTGCGGCCGTTGTGACCGCGTGCCCGGCGCCCTGCGTTGTGCTCGCTCAAGACCGGACGATCCAGTTGGTGAATGATGCATTCGCGCGCTGGCTCAATGCCGATTCTGCGGCGCTCATCGGCCAATCCGTCGAACATTTTTTTCAGATTCGCGGGCACTTCCGCTTGGATGAATTGTGGGCGCGATTTGGCGGCGGCTTGACCACCCCGGTTCCTGCCAAACTTGCCTATGTGGCGCCCGGCCGCGTGGTCGTTGCCAAGGCCCACCTTTGCGCAGCGGCCATCAAAGGTCCGAATGATTTCTCCTGTCTCATCATGCTCGATCACGCCGGCCGTTGAGACTCGGCGCATAGTTGCAGGCCCTGCATCCGCCGAGCATCGGCGCACAGTGCAAACCGGCCGCTAAACGGCCGGCCCAAACGAAAGTTTAGGAAGCAGGGAACCCGCGCTTACGCGTGGTTGGCGGTGACCAACAGATCGATCTCCGGCGGGTAATAAATGGTGAGACCCGCTTCGAAGGTACAGAAGTGATATCCCGATACGTCGACGCCGGCGGAGGTCACATAATGGTCGGCGGTGCCGGTCTCGGTCACGCGACTGTCCGTCATGATGTTCACGGCAAGCGGTCCCGCCTCGTTGAATAGAACGACCTCGCCCCGCGAATCGGGAAGGAGATCGTTCAAGGACAGAACCATTTGATCTTCGACATCGGTCGAGTCGAAGGTCAACGCTTGGCCGCCAATACCCTGAGCGACAACATCGGCAACCGCTGCCGCCGCGTCCCCATCGGTGGGAACGGCAACAAACGAACTCAGATCCTCGCCGGGAATCTTCGAATCCCCGATCAGATTTGAAATGTTGTCTTTGTCAGCCATAGATCTTTTTCGGTCGTCCGCAACTTGAGTTCGCGGCCACAATGGCCGCCGCAGCCCTCGGGCGCCCCTTAGGCGCACCTAACCCTAGTATCATAAATATAAACAATCTCTAAAAAAGTCCAAGAATTTGGTAGTGGGTCAGTTAGGAATCTTGTCTGTCAGATTAACCACTTCTTCTAGCGTCCAGACATGATCGGCTACCCCGGCTTCCATGGCCGGAGTAACGCGTAAGGTCTGGTGAACCCGGACAAAATTGTAATGCATAAAATGCAAGCTAACTGCGCATTCTAGATTGTGAATTTTCTTAGAGAAGGCATTTGTTAACCTTGTAAAACGGCGCATTCCCATGCGCATTGTTAGGTTCGCCCGTTCTGCATAACTCGTACTAACATACTCCATCTTGGGGTTGCCCCACATGCGGCGCTTCTCAATACCGATACACTGGGGTGGGCTATACCGCTTTTCGGCCTCGGGCGCCGGACCAAACATTTTGATCAACTGGCCAAAATCGACGTTTCCGCCGAAGGCCTCTTCCACGGCGCGCTCATAAAGAGGGAAGCCATCGGTCGTCAGCTGGACTTGATTGGCGAGACGCGAAGCTAGATCGGCCACAAACTCGCCGGTAGTCTCTGTATTCCGCCGACCGACTCGCCAGCACGGGATGACCTTGGTATCCGCACAGATCGCCGTGAACGTCCACACATCCCCATAGCCAAGCTCGCCCCGGTGTTCCTCGGGGACGTTGGCTTCCTTCATCCCGCAGAAAGCCAAGATTTCGTCAAGCTGGACGCGCTTGCAGGAGAGGTTGCGGAGAGCGGTATCCTGGTATGCGGAGCAAGCCTCTCCGACTTCGCAGAGCAACTTAATGATTGTGTTCTTTGACGCCCCGGACATGCGGGAAACGGCTCGGATGGAATTGCCCTCTACGAGCATTCCGATGATTTGGGCGCGTTTCTGAGTGGTCAGCCTGTTCATACTGACCATTATGCTTGAGCGCTTTTGCATTTGCAAGCATTTTTTCATCTATGCTTGCATCATGCTTGCAATATACTTATAATGCAAGCACGAGATAGAAGGTGGTGATGAAGACGGACGATTCAGAAAATGAGGGTAAGGGCCGCGCAGCTGGCGGAAACGCGCGAGCAGCGAAGCTTTCCCCGGAGCGCAAGGCTGAAATAGCAAGAAAGGCGGCATTTACCCGGTGGCAGCAGCCGCGCGGCACAAATGCTAATCAAAACAATGTATTACTTCCTGTTTCGACCAAAAATCCGCGCACCCCGGTACAAGGTGTCTTAGATCTTCAAATAGAGAAGGCAATAGAGGTCGACGGCGTCGGCATGGGCGTCTTGTCGGATGGCACCGCGTTTCTCAACGGACGCGGGTTAGCCAGGTTATGTGGCATCGACAGTTCGCGCATCAGCGAAATGAGCGCCGATTGGGACAATATCATTTTGCCGCTAACGGTCAAAGTTAAAGACATTCTAAAATCGCGCGGCATCACGCTGGATCATCCATATATCGAGATCAAACAGCGAAGCGGATTTTTTCACGCTTTCCCAGATTTTCTCTGTTTAGCAGTTCTCGAATATTACGCGTTCGACGCGCCCACCACGAGAGACGAGGCAAAAAAGAATTACCGCCTTCTTGCCGGGAAGGCCCTGCACGATTTCATCTACACACAAGTCGGATACGATCCAAACAACTACGTTCCAGAAGTATGGCGCCAATTTCACGATCGCGTATCCCTAACGTACAATTCCTTGCCGGCTGGATATTTCGGGGTCTTCAAGGAAATTGCAGATATGATTGTCACGCTTGGCCAAGCAGGGCTGTCAATAGATAGTTCGTTTGTGCCAGACATTAGTGTGGGGCTGCATTGGGGAAAATATTGGGCGGCCGAAAATCTTGATGAAAAATACGGCGAGCGCGTGAAATGGGACCACAACTATCCAGAATATTTTGCGCAGGCACCATCAAATCCGCAACCGGCTTGGTGTTATCCGGAAATGTCCTTGGGAGAATTTCGGAAGTGGCTACGCGAAAATTATATCCAAGGCGGAAAATTTGCCGCGTACGTCAACACTAAAATTCAGCAAAAGGTGCTTCCCGCATCATTCGCTCAGCTGATGATCACTGCTTACAATCTTGGTGACAGCGATGACGATTAAGTCGATTGCCAACGCGCCTTGGCTGCTTTGGTAGCTATTTGTGACCGCTTCTTTTTCGATAGTTTCTTGGCCCTCGCCTTACCGCCCTTGAGGCCACCAAGCCTCCCCAGCGCCACCGCTGCCGGGTTCTTGCCATCGTCGGCCTTGGCATCAGGCGTAGCTTCGCCAGTTGCCAAATCGACAATGAGCTTACCGAGTTGGCTTACGTCGCGTGGGCGCTTTCTTGAGCGGTCAGGCATTTCAAATGTTCTCACTTCCTGAGTCCCCAAGCAATGTGTTTACTCTAGTACAAAGGGTTGTATCGTAGAGTTTGATTACACGCGAGGAGGGGAAAATGAAATGGCCGTGGTTTATTCTGGGAATATTTGGAGGACTCGCTCTTGCCGTGATCCACAAGCATCTTACGGCGGAATGGCTTCCCGCTGCTGGCACTATTTCCCTAGAGACACTTGATCACATCTTCCAAATCGGGCTGTTTTTCGTAGCAGCAGGAGCGTTGCTGTACGCAAGAAACCAAGTTAATGCGGCACGGGATGACATTGAGCAACAATCAAATCTCGCCCAAGCGACATTCCTGTTTAATCTCGATCGACGCTGGGAATCTTCCGAAATGTGGAACGGCCGCAAATTGTTTCGCGATCTGAACGAGAAGCTAAAGAAAACAGTCTCAGGGGCCCATCCTATGCTTGGCGATGGCCAAAAAAGAGAAAGGCTTCATGAAGAATTTGCAAAAGAGCTAGCCAATCTACGAGCTACTAAGCCCGAAGATTATATGGCGATCATGCGGCTCTGCGGCTTTTTTGAGACTGTCGGACTAATGGTGGAAATGGGCTACGTACCACTTAAAGAGATCGATGAGTTATTGCGCGGTCCAATCATGGCTACAAAGCACTGCTTCGGACTTCACATCAAAGAACGTCAAAATGAAACGGGCGTGCCCAATGGTTTATATGAGCACGCCCTGAATCTGTCAGACATGGTTGAACGTCTGTAGGCCCTAGTAGATAGGGATATACCGTGTCATGTCATGCCTCCTAAAATTCTGCTACTTCGTCCTGGAACGCAATATAGGTAGCTCTCTTTAACACGACATGAACAAAATGTAGGATAATATTCTTGCTATGAGTCTCACAAAGCGATTTTAAGGCTACTGAGCGGCACCAGTTAACATTTAGGACTTATTCCCTAAACATCCAGACCGAGAAATTTCAAACTGACCCACTACCAAGAATTTTAGAGATTCCCCATGCCCACTGTCTCGAATTTTACAGTTAACACAATATGTTGCTCAAATTAGCGATCCCGGACCCCAGGCTGACGGTGGCTTTGCCAAGATCCGCTACAACTCAGAATATCCTATCGGCACGGCACCGCAATCGCGCGGACCGGTGACTAGGGGGGCGACTTGGGGCGATTTGGGGCCATAAACCTTGGGCCCAAAAACGAAGCGGGCGGGCCCATCGGGCCGCCCGCCATTTCGTCCCGCAGTGGATCGCCGTTACTCGACGTTCCAAACCGGGTTGAAGTTCATCTGCATCGCCCCGTCATCCGAGACCTGGCCGGCTTGCTTGAAGCCTTCGCTCGGAGCCTCCTCCGCCTGCTTGTCCGAAGCAGCGGGAGCCGCCGTGTCACTGGCCTGTGGCGCAGTAGCCGGGGCCTGAGGTGCTGCAGCCGGCTGACCGTTATCCGTTGCCGGTTGTGCCTGACCATTGGCCGGCGGTGCGGCATTCTGATCGGCACTGGCGGCCGGTGCTACGGTCGCGTCTGCAGCTGCCGGAGCAGCGGCGGCCGGCGCCGTCGCATCGGTAGCGGCATCCGCCGGAGCCGGCGTCGACGTTTCGGTAGCCTCGGTGACAGCACCCTTGCCTTGCTCGGCATCAGCCATGTCGTGGGTCATGCCTTCCTTGGGATGATCCACGCCAAGCTGTTTCAGGAGTTGGCCTTCAACCGCCAACATCCGGTAACCGGCGAACAGCTGGATATATTCGGCAGCAAGCAAATCCCCGCGCGACACGAACAATTCGTTTTCCGAGTCCAGCACGTCGAGGAGCGAGCGCTGGCCAAGGTTGAATTGCTGCGTATAGGCGTCACGAACTTTTTCGTTCGCCTTGACTTGTGTTGCGATCGCGGTGTGGCGATCCCGTGCACTTTGCAACGCACTCCACGACAGCCGCGTTTCCTGCTCGGCCTTACGCTCGGTCTGTCCCAAAACTTCGCGTGACTCGGCCAGACGCTGGACGAATTCTTCGTTCTTCGCCACCGTCCCGCCGCCGCGGAAGAGGTTCCAGTTCATGACGACGAGCGCTTGCTCATCACGGTTTTTACCTTTGACTCCGGAATCGTTCCTATTCCAGAGCTCACCCAATTGCAGTTTGAAGGTCGGATAGTAATCGGAACGGCTCTGACGCAATTCCGCTTGCGAAACTTGAATATCCGCGTTCGCCACTTGAACCGGCGGGCTCGATTCGATCGCCATCGCGACCGCCATGTCGACGGTGGCCGGCATTTGATCTTCGACCGAGCCTGGCTTTGACAAGCCATCCGGCGTTTCGCCGACCGACTTGATGTAAGAGGTTTCGGCGTCTTGTTCCTTGCCCTTTTCTTCGGCGACCGTCGCGATCGCACGGGCCAAGCGGGATTCCGCCTGGCGGACATCCGCCATGCTGCCCGTTCCGCCACGCAGACGCGCCTTCATGTCTTCGAGGTAACGTTCGTGAGTCTTCTGATTGTCTTCGGCGAGCGCGACCAATTCCTGCTCGCGCAGGACATCGAGATAAGCCTGAGTAGCGTCGAGGCCCACCGCTTCCGACGTCGCAACCACGCGCAATGCGGCCGAATCGACGCGCGCCTTTTGGCGCTGCACTTCCGACGCCGCGAAGAATCCGTCGAACAAGGTCTGCGAGAGAATGATTGACTTGTCGTCTTTGAACAATGTGCCGGTTGAGCCCGGGAGCGCGTTCGCTTTTTGGACCGTGTCGTCAAAGCCCATGGTTTGAGCCGCATCCAAGGACGGATAGTAAAGTGCTTTGCCTTGTTGCAGTTCCTGGTCGACCGCCAACCGGTCCTTAGCAACAACGCCGACGTCCGGATTGGTATTCACCGCAGACCGGACCGCGTCTTCCAGAGATGCCGCCTTTGCCGCCCCTACGCCTGCCGTCGCGATAATGGCCACGCACAGTGCTGCTTCCAGCCCCCATCGGCCCAAAGCCCCAACGCGGAGGGTCTTCACGTCGTTATTGCCCTTTTTCATTTTCCCCTAGCCCCTGAAAAAAAGACGTCATCGCGGCGCACGCCCGCGATCTTTGCCTTTAACCCTATCCTCGGTTTGTAGACGATCTAACCCAATACAGTCAAATGCCAATGCTTTAATTTCATCGTATTTTCAATGCTCGGCTGCCCTTATGCAAGGCAGTTCCGTAAGCATTTCTACCCTCTTCTAAAGGGTATAATTCCCTTCCTGCCGGGCGGCTCTGCCCCCTCTCCTCACGACTTGGAGTAATGTCGAACATTATTTACAAATAACGGTTGTAAATACTCAACTCCGTCAAATCCACTGCAGTTAGTCAAAAAATACGTAAATATTCATTAACTTGTGGTCTCTAGATTGGCCTAGGCGGCGGCCCAGGGTGAACCCGGCCCTTAAACATCGGGTGAGGCACCGGGCTGGCCACGCCCGAAAAAGAATTAAGAAATTGCGGGGAGCGCCCTTCCGCGACGTCTTTGCAACACCCGTCATGATTCTTTCCTTGTCTTGGCTTTGTCTCGGAAGATCGCGATGCTTTTCTCTGTTTTTCCTATGATTGCGGCCTTTTCCCGTTTACCGAAGAGCGGCGAGATGGCCGGTCTCGCCCCGCGCGGCGATATCGACGAAGGCGCCAATTCCCGAGAAAAATCGTTTATAATCTTGCGCTTTGCTGAGATACCTGCGGTGCCGATCGGGCGCCGGGGGTGGGGTGTTTTCTATGCGGCGGCCATGCTCATCATGATGGCGGCCGGCGCTTTGGATGGCCGCCTTCCGCGCCGGTGCGCGACGGAGCGTTGAGAGACCGCCGCAAGAATAAACATGCGGGCGTCCCAGCCCAAACCGATACAATAAGATCAATGGATGATGACGGAAGAATCATGAGCGAAAGACAGGCCTCTCAGAAAACCAGCCCGTCGGCAAAAGAGGGGGCAGCCGCAAGTTCGGAGCCTAACCCAGCGGCCGGGGCCCGGGCGGTCAACCTCGATTATGGGTCGATCGGGACTACCACCAAGAAATCCGATGAACCCACCCTGGTGGTGGTGGGTGGCGATACGTCGCCGGTTCAAGAAAAGGCCGTCGCAGCGGAAGCCAAGCCGGGGATCGCCGTTTCCAAGGACGATCCTCTGCTCGACTGCCTCACCATGCTCACCGCCATCCACGGCAGTCCGATGTCGACCGAGGCGTTGAAAGCCGGATTGCCGCTTTCGGACAACACCCTGACACCGGCGCTGTTCATTCGGGCGGCCGAGCGGGCGGGACTCTCGGCGCGCGTCGTGAAACGCAGTTTGCGCGATATTTCGCCGCTGACCCTTCCTTGCGTCTTGCTGCTCGAAGAGCGCAAGGCATGTCTGCTCGTCAAGTTCGTCGGCAAAGACAAGGCCGAAGTCGTCTTCCCGGAAACCGGCAAGGGTGTCACCCGGGTTTCGATCGACGATCTCGCCAAGATTTATACCGGCAACGTCCTTTTCACGCGCCCGGAATACCGATTCGATGCCCGCACCGATACGCTGTCCAAGCCGCGCATGCGGGCGTGGTTCTGGGGCACGATTGCCAGCTCATGGCGCATTTACATCGAAGTCGGACTGGCCGCTTTCCTGGTCAATCTGTTCGCCCTGGCGAGCCCGCTCTTCATCATGAACGTTTATGACCGCGTTGTTCCCAATAATGCGATCGAAACATTATGGGTACTGGCGCTGGGTGTGGCCACCGTCTTCGGCTTCGATTTCACCTTACGGACCTTGCGCGGCTATTTCGTCGACGTCGCCGGCAAAAGGGCCGACGTCATCATTTCCAGCCGCATCTTCGAACAAGTGCTCGGTATGCGCATGGACAGTCTTCCGTCTTCGTCCGGTGCGCTCGCCAGTCAGCTCCGCGATTTCGAGACGCTGCGCGACTTTTTCACCTCGGCGACGCTGGTCACGCTCATCGACCTTCCCTTCGTGCTGCTGTTTATTGCCATCATTCTCTATGTCGGCGGGCCGATTGCCATCGTGCCGCTGGTCGCGGTCCCGCTGGTGATTGCGATCGGATTGATGTTGCAGATGCCGCTCAACACCGCGGTGCGCCAGACCTTCCGCGAATCTTCGCAGAAACACGCGCTGCTGGTGGAAGCGATCGGCGGCATCGAAACCGTGAAAAGCACGGGGGCGGAAGGGCGATTGCAGCGCAGCTGGGAGCGGTTTGTCGGGCTTACGGCAAAATCGAGCATGAAGGCCCGCTTGCTGTCCGCCATCGGCGTCAACTTCACGCTTCTTTCGGCGAATTTGGTTACGGTTGCGGTGGTGATCCTCGGCGTCAATCTCATCGATCAGAAAGAGCTGACGGTGGGCGCGCTGGTCGCCTGCACCATCCTGTCGGGCCGGGCGATGGCGCCGCTCGCGCAAATCGCCGGATTGCTCACCCGCTATCACCAATCCATGGCGTCGTTGTCGGCCCTCGATAAGATCATGACCACGCCGGTCGAACGCCCGGCCGGCAAAGCCTTTTTGCACCGGCCGACTTTACAAGGCTCGATCGAATTCAAGGAAGTCGTGTTCCGCTATCCGGGCCAGGAAACCAAGGCGCTCGACAAAATCTCGTTTCATGTCGGGGCCGGCGAACGGGTTGGGATCATCGGCCGCATCGGTTGCGGCAAGAGCACCATCGAGCGCCTGATGATCGGCATTTACGAGCCGACCGAAGGCGCGGTCATGGTCGACGGCACGGATTTGCGCCAGATCGATCCCGCCGATATGCGCCGCAATACCGGTTGCGTACCGCAGGACGTGTATCTGTTCTTCGGCTCGGTGCGCGACAATATTGCATTGGGCGCGCCGCATGTGGACGATTCCGCGATCTTGCGCGCAGCGCAAATTTCCGGCGTTGAAGATTTCATCCGGCAGAACCCGCTCGGTTTCGATTTGCCGGTCGGCGAACGCGGCATGACGCTGTCCGGCGGACAACGCCAAGCAATCGCGATTGCCCGCGCGCTGGTCACCGATCCGCCGATCCTCATTCTCGATGAACCGACGAGCTCGATGGACAACCGCTCGGAAGAATCGTTCAAGCAGCGCCTGAAGGAAATTCTCCCGGGCAAGACGCTGGTGCTCATCACCCACCGCGCGAGCTTGCTGACGCTTGTCGACCGGCTGATCGTGGTCGACGCCGGCAAGGTGGTTGCCGACGGACAGAAGGACAAGGTCTTGCAGGCGCTGAGCTCGGGCAAGATCCGCACCGCGATCTAGCCCTCGATACGGCTCACAGACAATGTTCCGGCAAAGGATTTAGGGAGAACGCGGGTGGCGAAGAGCAAAACCTGGGAAGACGCCGATTTTATGCCGGAGATCCACGGCGCCTCCAAGCGCGGGGCGAGTCGCTTCGCGCATATTCTGTTGCTCGTCATCATCATCTTTTTCGTGTCGTTCTATCTGTGGGCGCGCCAGGCCGAGCTCGACGAAGTGACCCGCGGCGAAGGCCAAGTCATTCCGTCCGGGCAAGTTCAAGTCGTGCAAAACCTCGAAGGCGGCATCGTCGCCGCACTCAATATCCACGAAGGCGAACTGGTTGAAAAAAACCAGGTGCTATTGAAACTCGACAACACCACCGCCGATTCGGACCTGAAGGAAAGCCGGGCGCGGTCGCTTGCCTTATCCGCGTCGCTCGCCCGGATGGAAGCGGAAACGACCGGCAAGGACAGCATCACTTTTCCCAAGGACGTCATGGATGAAGCGCCGGATCTGGCGACGCGCGAGCAGGAGCTTTTTCAGTCGCGCAAAGCGGGACTCGATGCCGAACTCGACATTCTGCGCCGCCAGGAAGATCAGCGCCGCCAGGAGTTGGTCGAGCTCCAAGGCAAATACGAAAAGGCCCAAGGATCGCTGCAGCTCGCCCAACAAGAATTGGATATCACCGAGCCGATGGTCCAGAAGGGCATTGCCCCCCAGGTCGATCTGATTCGCTTGAAGCGCCAGGTGAACGACCTTCAGGGTGACGTTCAGGCGTCGCAGCTGGCGATTCCGCGCACGAAGTCGGCTCTTGCCGAGGCAAGCCGCCGTGTCAGCGAGCGCGTTCAGCGATTCCGCTCCGACACGTTGAAGGAATTGAACGACGCGCGGGCGACCCTCAACGTCGTCCAAGCGAACACCTCCGCCCAGCTCGACAAGGTGACGCGCACCGATGTTCGGTCGCCGGTGCGCGGCACGGTGAAGCAGTTGATGGTCAATACCATCGGCGGCGTGATCAAGCCCGGCCAGGATCTGGTCGCCATCGTTCCGATCGAGGACACGCTCCTGATCGAAGCCCGGATCAAGCCGGCCGATGTCGCGTTTTTGCGGCCCGGCCTCGACGCGACGGTCAAGGTGACGGCGTATGATTATTCGATTTACGGGGGATTGCCGGCGACTCTCGAAGACATCAGCGCCGACACGATCACGGACGAGAAGGGCGAGAAATTTTATCGCATCAAATTGCGCACCAAGCGCAATTATCTGGGAACCGAAGAGCGCCCGCTGCCGATCATCTCGGGCATGACGGTGCAAACCGACATTTTGACGGGCAAGAAAACGGTTCTCGACTATCTGCTGAAGCCCATCCTCAAGGCACGCCAGCGCGCGCTTCGCGAACGGTAGATCCGGCTTCTCTAGCTTTCCGAGCCGTAGGCGCCGCCCGATCCGCGCGGATCGGTTGCGGCATGGCAGGAAGCGGAATCTTTCGGCAGCCCCTTCGAGCACCAGACCACGTTCACGAGACCCAGGCTTTCGAGGCCGAAAAGCTTGTATTTGCGCCCGGTAAGTTCGTTGATGGTTTCTGGCGCCAACCCCTTCTCGTAAACAAGGACATCCGGCAATCCGGTGTGAAGCACGCGCTTGATCGAGATGGCGATTGGAAGCGGCCGCCCGACGACCATCGACTCGAGAGCAACCGTTATCAGGGCGGCCGGGGCCGCGGTGCCCCCCGACGCGCCGGCCGCGAATATTAATGCGCCGTCCTTGTCCACAACCAGCATCGGCACCAACGCCGAGACCCCGCTGCCCTTGACCGGTGCCGCGGCCGCGACAATTCCGGTGCCACGGGCAACCCGGCCGAGCCCGAACAGATTGTTCATGGTCAAGCCGCAGGTGACTGCCGAACCTTCGTTATCAACAACGACGAAGGACGTCGCCGCGGGATTTTCCAGCGGAGCCGTCGGCGGCGGCGTCAGACTCGAAGACGGCGTGTGCTCGGCCTCGGAGTAGGACGACATCAGATCCTTCAGCCTTGCGTCGGCGACGATGTCATTGACCGCAAGCTTGCTGTCGCCGTTCGGCTGAACCCAATCGGAACGATCGGCGAACGCCCGCATCGACACTTCTCCGAAAAGATGGAGGCGCGTAGAGCCTTTTGCATCTCGATAGCGATTGTCGGCGGCGAGCATGGTCCACATTTCCGCAGCCAGCGGCCCGGCCGAAGCCGGAGACGGCGCAAAATTCAGGCTGTCATCGCCAAACGCGACCGCGACCGGATCTTTCCAATCCGGCTGATAGTCGCGCAGATCATCGGCGGATATGGTGCTGCCCGAAACTTGGCCGGCTTCGCTGAACCGGCGGGCCACTGCCGGTGCCAGCATGCCATCGTAGAGGTCGCCGGGACCGGTGGTCCGCAAGCGGCCGATCAACACGCCGAGATCGGCCTGAACCAGCGTATCGCCTTCGTGCAAAAAGCCGCCACCCTTGCGCCCGAACGTTCTTACCGCCTCGGGATCCTTGGCCAGCAGCCCTGCCGCCAAGTCGAGATCGCGCCCGAGCGTCTTTGAAATCGGCGCGCCATCGCGTGCCAGCCTTTCGGCGGGCGCCAGCAATTGTTCCCACATCAGGCGTCCATGCTTCGAATGCAGAGCGAACATGGCCTTCGGATTGCCGGGGACGGCCAACGGCGCATTGCCGCTCCCGGCCCCCGTGGCCGAAGCCTTGGGGGTGAAATCGAGAACCTCGGTTTTTTGCGAGGCGTGGTCATAGACCAAACAAACGCCGCCGCTCGCCAGACTGGCTCGGGAGGGAAGGGTTACGGCAAGCGTGAAATCGAGGGCGACGGCGGCATCCGTGGCGGTGCCGCCGGCCGAGAGAACTTGCCGCGCGACTTCGACCGCTTGGGGTTCATCGCCGGCAACGTCGCCGATGAAACCGGTGACGTGACCGACGGTTCCAAGCGGCACACTCGATGTCGAGGTTGATTCGCAGGCGGCGAGCAAAGCGCCGATCCCGCATGCAGCCAGAAATCCCGCGAGAAACCGGGTGTTCACCCGTTTCCTTGTCATCACCAACGCCCCTCCCCACTTGGGCGCGCTCGCCTGCCTGCGATCATGTCGGCTTCGTAGCGCGCCAACGGCTATTTAACGCCACTTCGCCGCCGCCGACAACCGCCAAGCCGCCCGATCCGCCATGATATCGGCCGCGCTATCGGCCGGATTCGCCGCCGGCGTCGTTGATGCTGACATTCTTGACGAAGGCGTTGAAGCCGATGGTGATGCGTTCTTCCGTGCCGAAATACGGATTGACGAAATGGGCGAGCCAGCTGGGATGCGCGATCAGAAGT
>JBGOXX010000012.1:0-28120 GCA_041479345.1 Alphaproteobacteria bacterium | reverse complement strand
GCTGACCGAAATGCGCGATCTCGGTGTTCGCGTCACGGTCAAACCGAGTGCCGAGACCACGGTTTTCGAGATCGGCGCGGATGGCAACGCGAAACCGGTCTCCATCGCCAGCGCCTTCGAGCCGGGCGATCTCGACGGTGTATCGGCTCGCGCGATGGTCATGGACCCGTTGACCAGCCATGACGGATTCGCCGCATTTCTCGGCGCCGCGGCAAAGGCAGCGCCGGTTGTGGCCCTCGATCTTCAAGGGTTTGTTCGGAAATTTCTCATTCCCGGCGTGCCCCCGGAGAAAGTCGCGGCGGCGTTGCCGGGATTACGCCACGTCACCATCGCCAAGGCGACACTGGTTGAGGCCTCGGCGATCACGGGACAATCGACACCGGTTGCCGCGGCGCGAGCCCTTGCCGAAATGGGCCCGCGGGAAATCATCGTTTCGTTCGGACGCGAAGGTTCGCTGCTGCTGGCGGATAGCAAAATCTATGCGATTCCCGCTTTTGAACCATCGCAGCGGGTCAGCATAACGGGTGCCGGCGACAGCTATCTCGCCGGCTATGTGGCGGCCAGGCTCGAAGGTGAAAAGCCGGAACCGTCTGCGCGATTCGGTGCGGCATTGGCGAGTCTCAAGATTGCGAAGGCCGGTGCATTTGCCGGCTCGAAATCGGATGTCGCGGCTTTTCTCGCGCGGCAAAGCGGTTGAGCGGCATCAAATATTGCGCGGCCGCGGCGTTGTCGATTTCTTCTTCGGGGTGTGGGTTCCGGGTTTGCCCGCCGTCGACCGCGGGGCTTCGGGATTGAGCCCGAGTTCGCGGGCTTCCAGCCGCTTGATTTCATCGCGAAGCCGCGCCGCCTCTTCGAATTCGAGATCGGCGGCCGCGGTTTTCATCCGGGTTTCGAGCTCGGCGATGTAAGACGCCAGATCGCGGCCGACCAGGTGCTGCACGTCGGCGTCTCCCGTGCCGACCGTGAAGTGATCGGCTTCGTACACCGTCTTCAAGACGTCATTGATCGATTTCCGCACCGATTCCGGGGTGATGCCGTGGGCGGTGTTGTAGGCGACTTGTTTTTCGCGGCGGCGATTGGTTTCCGAAATCGCGTAGTCGAGGGAATTTGTCATGTTGTCGGCATAAAGAATCACCCGGCCGTCGAGATTGCGCGCGGCGCGGCCGATGGTTTGCACAAGCGACGTTTTCGAGCGCAGGAATCCTTCCTTGTCGGCATCGAGAATGGCCACCAGCGCGCATTCGGGAATATCGAGGCCCTCGCGCAGCAGATTGATTCCGATCAGCACGTCGAAGGCGCCAAGCCGCAAATCCCGGATGATCTCGATCCGCTCCAAGGTGTCGATATCGGAATGGAGGTAGCGGACTTTGACGCCCGCTTCGTGGAGATATTCGGTCAAATCCTCCGCCATGCGTTTGGTCAGGGTCGTCACCAGGGAGCGCTGGCCGTTCGCGGCGACCGCCTTGCATTCGGCGATCAGATCGTCGACCTGGGTTTCGATCGGCCTTATGAAGCATGGCGGATCGATAAGCCCGGTCGGGCGCACGACTTGCTCGATAAAGACGCCGCCGGTGCGTTCCATCTCCCACGGGCCGGGCGTTGCCGAGACATAGACGGTTTGCGGCCGCATCGCCTCCCATTCCTCGAATTTGAGCGGGCGGTTGTCGATGGCCGCGGGTAGGCGGAACCCGTATTCGCACAAGGTCTCCTTGCGCTTGCGGTCGCCTTTGTACATGCCGCCCAGCTGCGGCACGGTCACGTGGGACTCATCGACAAAGAGCAGCGCGTCATCGGGAAGATATTCGAACAATGTGGGCGGCGGCTCGCCGGGTTTGCGCCCGGTCAGATAGCGCGAATAATTTTCGATTCCGGCGCAGCTCCCCGTCGCCTCGATCATCTCGATATCGAAGGTCGTGCGCTGTTCCAGCCGCTGCGCTTCCAACAGTTTGCCCGCCGCATTGAATTCGGCGAGCCGCAATCGGAGGTCGATCTTCATCTGCTTGATCGCCTGATCCAGCGTCGGCTTCGGCGTTACGTAATGGGTGTTGGGGAAAACCTTCACCTGGGGCAGGGCGGCTCTTTTCTCGCCGGTCAGGGGATCGAATTCGACGATCGATTCGAGCTCGTCGCCGAACAGCGAAAACCGCCAGGCGCGGTCCTCCAAATGGGCGGGGAACAATTCGACGATGTCGCCGCGGACCCGGAACGTGCCGCGATGAAAATCCATGTCGTTGCGGCGGTATTGGAGATCGACCAAGCGGTGCAAGAGTTCCGAGCGTTGCACACTCTGGCCAACCACCAGCGGGAAGGTCATGCTCGAATAGACTTCCGCCTCGCCCATGCCGTAGATGCAGGAAACCGAGGCGACGATGATGACGTCGCGGCGTTCGAGCAGCGAACGGGTCGCGGCGTGGCGCATCCGGTCGATCTGCTCGTTGATCGAGGATTCCTTTTCGATATAGGTGTCGGTGCGCGGCACATAGGCTTCCGGCGTGTAATAGTCGTAATAGGAAACGAAATACTCGACGGCGTTTTCCGGAAAGAACGACGTCATCTCGCCGTAAAGCTGCGCGGCCAGAGTTTTATTCGGGGCGAGAATGAGCGCGGGACGCTTCAGCGCCGCAATCGCATGGGCGACGGTGAAGGTCTTGCCGGAGCCGGTGACGCCCAGCAGAACCTGATCGCGCTCTCCGGCACGCAGGCCTTCGATGAGGGCTGCGATCGCCTGCGGCTGGTCGCCGGCGGGGGCAAATTCCGAAACGAGATTGAATTCCGCCGGGCCGGTCGGCCGCAACAGGGTTGAGCCCGGGGTGGTTTCCATAACTGCTGAAGTCATGGCCCCTTATATGCTCCCAGCCCCCGGCAGGGAAAAGGGCCCCGGCACGGAAAAGGGCTGGGGGCCGGGAAAAGGGCCGAGGGCGAGTGAAAGGGGCCGCCGGAACCGCCAGCGGATTTATGGTGGGCGGGCTAGCGGTTCTGGCTCCAGATCGGGGTGGTGCCGCCGGACATATGGGATTCGGCGGAACTCGACGGCAGTAGGCTGAGCCCCACCAAATAGAGCATCAGCAAACCGATGATCTTGAGTGCAATCGATGGATTTAAGCGAATGTGCGGAGACATGACCCCTCCCTGTCGCAAATGGATACCGCAATCGTGCTGGGGGACACTGTCGCCGCGCATTGCGGCACCAATCCGATGCAAGTGGGGCAATGCCGTGAAATTTCGTGGCAAAGCTGAGGCAGCGGACTAAAATTCCCGTCATCACGTCTAACCCAGCGTGATTCCATGCGAATCAGAGTTGACTGCGCTGCACAATCCGCTTGCTTAAAGACCCAGTCGGGAGGTAAGCCTTAGGGCCGTAAAACAACAGGCGCCGGAACGCCCAGACAAGGGCAACCGAGCGAGATTCATAGACAATCGATGCTTTTTATCGCTTCACGAATCGCCCTCGTGATCGCATGCACCGCCAGCATGACCGCGATCCTCTATGTCCTCTGGGCCTTGTGGGCCGTGCACGCCTTTCGCCGGAAACCGGCGCCTGAGGCCGCATTCCGTCAACCGGTCACGATCTTGAAGCCGATTTGCGGGCTCGATCCGGGCCTCTATGGGAATCTCCGCTCTTTCTGCGAGCAGGATTATCCCGACTACCAGGTGATCTTCGGTGTTCGCGACGCAGACGATCCGGCGATCGCGGTGATCGAAAGAGTCATTGCCGATTTTCCCGGCCGCGACCTCCGCTTGATGATCGACGACCGGGTGATCGGCACCAATCTCAAAGTGAGCAACCTCGCCAATATGATGGCGCAGGCGAAGCACGAAATTCTCATCATTGCCGACAGCGACATGCGGGTGGGCCGCAATTATCTGAAAGCGGTCACGGCCCCCTTCGACGATTCCCGGACCGGCGCCGTCACCTGCCTTTACAAGGGCTCGCCGGTCGGCGGCCTAGCCTCGATTCTGGGTTGCCTGTTCATCAATGATTGGTTCGTGCCCTCGGTTCTGGTGGCGCTTACGTTCCAGCCGCTTCGATTCTGTTTCGGAGCGACCATGGCGGTGCGACGCGCGGCTCTCGACGAGATCGGCGGATTTGCCGCACTCGCTTCTCATATCGCCGACGACTATATGCTCGGCAAGCTGGTGAGCGACCGCGGATACAAGGTCGAGTTGGCGCCCTATATGGTGGAAAATTTGGTGCTGGAGCCGGATATGAAGACCCTGATCCGCCACGAATTGCGCTGGGCGCGGACGGTGCGGTCGGTTCAGCCCGCCGGTTACGCCTTTTCGATCCTGACTCAGGCCATCCCGCTCGGGCTGCTCGCCGCGCTCATTTCCGGATTGTCCAGCCTCGGTTTGGCCCTGCTGGCGCTGGCGATTGTGGTGCGAATCGTGCTTCATTACGCGGTCCGTTCGGCCTTCGGCATCAGGGGCAATGGTGCGCCCTGGTTGGTGCCGGTGCGCGATCTGCTCGGCTTTGCGGTTTGGATCGGCAGTTTCTTCGGACGCGATGTTCACTGGCGCGAGCAGGCCTTCCTCCTCGATGCCGACGGCCAGCTGGCGATGAAAGGATAGCTTCTCGATGCTCAAAACCCTTTTCCTCAATGCCCCGTCCTATGAGGGATTCGATGGCGGCGCCGGCTCGCGCTATCAGGCGCGCCGCGAAATCAAGTCCTTCTGGTATCCGACCTGGCTCGCCCAGCCCGCCGCCCTGATTCCGGGCAGCAAGCTGATCGACGCGCCGGCGCGGGGCTTGAGCATGGACGACGTATTGCCGATGGCCCGCGATTACGAGCTCATCGTCCTTCACACCAGCACGCCGTCATTCGCCTCGGACGTCAAAGTGGCGGAAGCGTTTAAGGCCGAGAATCCGAAGCTCATCATCGGCATGGTCGGGGCGCATACCGCGGTTTCGCCGGAGCCTTCGGTCCTGGCTTCGCCGGCCATCGATTTCGTCTGTCACAATGAATTCGATTACACCTGCCGCGAAGTCGCCGAAGGTAAACCCTTATCTGAAGTGAACGGTCTGACCTACAAAGTCGACGGCAAGGCCGTCAGTACGCCGGCGCGGGCGATGATCGAGAACATGGACGATCTCCCCTTCGTGGTCGACGTCTACAAGCGCGATCTGAGGATCGAGGATTATTTCATCGGCTATCTCATGCACCCCTATGTTTCGCTCTATACGGGCCGCGGGTGCAAATCGCGCTGCACCTTCTGCCTGTGGCCGCAAACCATCGGCGGGCATCGTTACCGCACGCGCAGCCCGGAAAGCGTGGCGCAAGAAATCGCCCAGGCGAAAAGCTATTTCCCGCAAGTGAAGGAATTCTTCTTCGACGACGACACCTTCACCGACGATCTGCCGCGGGCGGAAGAAATCGCCCGCCATCTCGGCAAGCTCGGCGTGACCTGGTCGTGCAATGCCAAGGCCAATGTGCCTTACGAAACATTGAAAATAATGCGCGACAACGGCTTGAGGCTTCTCCTCGTCGGTTACGAAACGGGGAGCCAAAAAATCCTCAACAACATCAAGAAGGGCATGCGCATCGAATTCGCGCGGCGCTTTACAGCGGATTGCCATAAGCTCGGCGTCACGATTCACGGCACTTTCATCATGGGTCTCCCCGGCGAAACCCAGGACACGATCGAAGAGACGATCCGGTTCGCCAAGGAGATCAACCCGCACACGATTCAGGTTTCGCTGGCCGCGGCTTACCCGGGGACAACGCTCTACAAGCAGGGTGTGGAGAACGGCTGGCTGATGGATAACGGCGGAAGATTGATCGACGATCACGGCATTCAAATCAGCTCGCTCAGCTATCCGCACCTGTCGCATCAGGAAATCTTCGAATCGCTGGCGACGTTCTATAAGCGCTTCTATTTCCGCCCCAAGAAAGTGGCCGAGATCACCTTGGAGATGGTCAAGAGCCCGGAAATGATGCGGCGCCGGCTGCGGGAAGGCGTGGAGTTCTTCCGCTTCCTCGCCGAACGCGAGAATCACATCTAAATCGGTTCCGCGCACAGCGCGGAACGGGTAAGTAGGTCCCGCGCGCAACGCGGGACCGAGGTTGAGAGCAAAAAAGACGGCCGGTCAATTGGCTGGCCGATCCCTGCTTTTTTTGAATACCACCATCCCCCGATAGTTGCCGCGGTGCGTGAGGGGCGGTATCCATGGGAGCGGGCAGGGCGTGAACGAAGGGCGGTTCCCGGTGAAGACTTTGAAGACTACCAAGCTCGGGCTTGGTCTAGCGGCATTGGGCGGGCTTCTGCTGCTCGCCGGGCTCGTCGCCTATAACGGTTTTGCCGACGTCGCCCGCGCCTTTCTCACGGTCGGCTGGGGCGGCATCCTGGCGGTCAGCCTCTATCACATCGTCCCGATCATTTTCACCGCCCTCGGCTGGCGATCGCTTTCCACCCGATATTTCAGCGGCTCGCCGCTGCTGTTCGTTTGGATGCGGCTGGTGCGGGAGGCGGTGAGCAATCTTCTCCCGGTGGCGCAGATCGGCGGCGAAGTCGTGGGCGCGCGGATGCTGACCCTCCGCGGCCTTCGCAACGGCATGGCCGGCGCCAGCGTCGTGGTCGATCTGACGATCGAAGCGATGACCTTGTTCTTCTTTACCTTGCTCGGGCTTGGACTCTTGGCGCTGGGCCAGCACAATTTCGATGCGGTCTCCGGCGTCGTCGTCGGGCTTGGATTCGCCGCCCCGATCATTGTTGCGTTCTTCGCCGCTCAGCATTGGGGTCTGTTCAAGCTTCTCGAAGATTGGCTGGAGCGGCGGGCGGAGAAATGGGGTTGGGTGCGCGAGCTGCACGTTACCGGCCTCCACAATTCGATCAAGGCGATTTATCGCGACCGCCGCGCGCTGATCAACGGAAGCTGTTTCCATTTTCTGTCCTGGGTGCTCGGGGCCGGCGAGATCTGGATCGCGCTGCATTTCATGGGCCATGGCATCAGTCTCGGCCAGGCGCTGATCATCGAGAGCTTGTCGCAGGCGGTGCGCGGCGTCGGCTTTGCCATTCCCGGCGCCTTGGGCGTTCAGGAAGGCGGCTTCCTGCTGGTCGGCGGTCTGATGGGCCTCGGCCCGGATGTGTCCCTGGCGCTGTCCCTGGTCCGGCGCATGCGCGATCTGGTGCTTGGCCTGCCGTCGCTCGCCGGCTGGCATTTCATCGAAGGGCGCAGGCTCTGGCTGCGGGTTCAGCACCAAGCGCGGCGGGCCGACCGGAATTAGCCGATCGGAATTAAGATTCATCGCGCCGGACTCGGCTTGCGAAAACGCCATCGCTCCCTGAGAGCATGATCTTGTTAATTGAAAATGGCTGCGTTGCGACCCTGGTGTGGCGATCCGCCAGGCGCGGCGTGCCCGCCGGCCTTGCCGGCAAACATTTGCGCGCAAAGCGCGCGGGGGGCGATGCGGTGCCATCGATCGAGCGGCGCAACGCCGCGGGCGACCATCCCGGGCGCAACCCGAAGGGCCGGGGTCTTTTGCGCCGCAGGTTCGTCGAAGGGCTTGCCCGTAGTCTCCGCTACGCGCTTCGCCCTTCTCCTGCCCGCCGCGCAAAGTACCTCCGGCGCAGCCGCTTTCCATTAACAAGATCATGCTCTAAGGTTGCGCGAGTTTTTCTCCCACCCCATTTTATCCCAATAACCGGTTCACCTCGCTAATCAAGAACGAGTCAGAAGCTCCATGTCTCTCATCGCCGCACGGCTTGCCCGCATCAAGCCTTCGCCCACCCTCGCCGTCACCGCCAAAGCCGCCGAACTCAAGGCCCAAGGCCGCAACATCATCGGGCTTGGCGCCGGGGAGCCGGATTTCGACACGCCGGACAATATTAAGAAGGCGGCAATCCAGGCTATCCAACGCGGCGAAACCAAATACACCGCGGTTGCGGGGACGCCCGCACTGCGCAAGGCGATCTCGGAGAAATTCAAGCGCGAGAACGGACTCGATTATCCGCCGGAGCGGATCACCGTCGGCTGCGGCGGCAAGCAGGTGATCTACAACGCGCTGATGGCGACGCTGAATCCCGGCGATGAAGTGGTCATTCCGGCGCCCTACTGGGTTTCCTATCCCGACATGGTGCTGCTGGCGGAAGGAACGCCGGTATTCGCGCCCTGCCGGGAAGAAGACGGATTCAAGCTGACGCCTTCGGGATTGGCGAAAGCGATCACCGCGAAAACCAAATGGCTGATCCTCAATTCGCCGAGCAATCCGAGCGGGGCGGCTTATACCCGCGAGGAATTGAAGGCGCTGGGCGAAGTTTTGCTCAAACATCCCCAGGTGCATATCCTGACCGACGATATCTACGAGCATCTGGTCTATGACGGATTCGTGTTCACGACCTTGGCCCAGGTCGAACCAAGGCTCTACGACCGCACGCTGACGGTGAACGGGGTTGCCAAGGCTTATGCGATGACCGGCTGGCGGGTCGGCTATGCCGGCGGACCGAAGCCGATCATCGACGCCATGAACAGCATTCAGTCGCAAAGCACGACTCACACCTCGTCGATTTCCCAAGCGGCTGCCGCCGAGGCGCTGAGCGGACCGCAGGATTTCATCGCCGAACGCAACGCGATCTTCCGGTCGCGCCGCGACATGGTGGTGGAGTTGCTGAACGGCATCGACGGCATGTCCTGCCGGACACCCGAAGGCGCGTTCTATGTCTATCCGTGCTGTGCGGGTGCCATCGGCAAGAAGACGCCGAGCGGTGCCAAGATCGGCGGCGACGGCGACTATGTCGCCTATCTGCTCGAAGCGGCCGACGTCGCGGCGGTGCAAGGCGAAGCCTTCGGCCTTTCGCCCTATTTACGCATTTCCTATGCGACCTCGACCGAGGCGCTGCGCGAAGCCTGCGCCCGGATCAAGCGCGCGACCGAAGCGCTGAAATAGCGCCAGGCGTGCCGGAGGCGATCCCATGCGTATCGCGGTGATGGGCACGGGCGGAATCGGCGGCTATTTCGGTGCCCGGCTCGCCGCCGCCGGCGAAGACGTCATCTTCATCGCCCGCGGCGCTCAGCTTCAGGCCTTGCGCGAAAAAGGCATCGCCATCGAAAGCGCGCTTGGCTCCCTTCTTCTCCCTTCCGTCGCCGCCACCGACGATCCGTCGCAAGTTCCGCCGCCCGATGTCGTTTTGTTCTGCGTCAAGCTGTGGGACGTGGAGACGGCAGCGCGGCAAATCAAACCGATGGTCGGACCGAAAACGGCGGTGATAGCACTCCAGAACGGCGTCGATGCGGAAGCCAAACTTGCGGAAATTCTCGGCAAGGAGCGGGTCATCGGCGGGGTCGCGCATATTTCGGCGCTGGTCCACGAGCCCGGCATCATCCGCCATACCGGCAAATTGCAGCGGCTCACCTTCGGCGAGCTGGATGGAAAACCGAGCGACCGCACCAAGAATTTTCTCGAAGCCTGCCGGCACGCCAAGATCGACACGCGCCTCACCGACCGGATTGACGAAGCGATCTGGGACAAATTCATTTTCCTGATCGCCTTCAGCGGGTTGACGTCATTGATGCGGGTCGGGATCGGCCCCATCCGCGACGACCCGGAATGCTACGGCATGTTCCGCGCCGCGATGGCCGAGGCTTTCGCGGTGGCGAAGGCCAAGGGAATCGAATTCAGCTACGACCCGCTCGCCCAATGGGACAAGGCGATCGCCGCCATGCCCTACGACTACCGGTCCTCCATGCTGGAGGATCTGGAGCGCGGGCGAAGATTGGAGCTTCCCTGGCTGTCGGGAACGGTGGCGCGGCTGGGCAAGCAGCTCGGCGTCGATACGCCGGTCAACCGCTTCATCGCGACCGCCCTCAAGCTGCATGCGAATCCCGGGGCGAATTCGGCCAAGAGTCCCTAATCGCCCGGTCTTGCCCTTTATTTTTTCATTGCAAGCCGGGCTGCGGCTTGAAACCATAAGGCGATGAGCCGGCGATGACCGGGAACAACCCGGCGTCGACGGTTCGGCGGTTACACCTCAACAGGGAGGGGGCGGTGACCAGCAGCCTCGGAAAAGCGCCGCGATGCGTGGCCCTGGTCGGGCCATATCTCAGCGGCAAGACCACGCTTCTCGAAAGCATACTGCACGTCACGGGGGCGATCCCGCGCAAGGGGACCGTCAAAGACGGAACCTCGGTCGGCGATGCGTCGCCTGAAGCCCGGGCCCGGCAGATGAGCGTCGAGGTCTCGGCGGCGACCACCGAATTCCTCGGCGACAAATGGTCGATTCTCGACTGCCCGGGCTCGATCGAATTCGCCCAGGAAATGCGCAACGCGCTGATGGCTGTGGACGCTGCCGTGGTGGTCTGCGAACCCGCGATCGACAAGGCGCTGACCGTCGCCCCCATCCTCCGCTTCCTCGACGCCCATGCGATCCCGCACATGCTGTTCATCAACAAGATGGATATCGCGACCCATCGCGCCGCGGAAATTCTCGAAGCGCTGCAGGCGGTTTCGGAACGGCCGCTGGTGCTGCGCCAGGTCCCCATCCGTGACGGCGACACGATCACCGGTTACGTCGATCTGGTGAGCGAGCGCGCCTACAACTACAAGCCCGATCAGCTTTCCGACCTGGTGGCGATTCCGCCCGCGGTGCAGGAGCGCGAGAAACAGGCCCGCTCTCAATTGCTCGAATCGCTGGCCGATTTCGACGACACGCTGCTCGAAAAATTGCTCGAAGATCAAATTCCGCCGAAGGATGAAATTTACAGCAACCTGACCAAGACCCTGACCCGCGACATGATCGTGCCCGTGTTCCTCGGCACCGCGGAAAAGAATCACGGCGTGCACCGGCTGATGAAGGCGTTGCGCCATGAGGTTCCGCCGCCGGAAATCTCCCGCGACCGCCTCGGCTTGCCGAAGACTGACGGGCCGCTGGCGGCGGTGTTCAAGACCTTCCACGTCCCTCACGCCGGAAAATTGTCGCTGGCGCGGATTTGGCGCGGCGAGATCGCCGACGGCATGATGTTCGACGGCGAGCGGGTAAGCGGGCTCTATCGCATGATGGGCCAGGCCCAGACCAAGCTGCCGAAGGCCGGTCTCGGCGAAGTGGTGGCGCTGGGACGGATGGAACACGTCAAGACCGGAGATTTGCTCGGCCTGCCGGGGAAGGACTCGGCGCTGTCGGCCAAGCTGTTTCCCAAACTGACGCCGGTTTTCAGCGGCGCGATTTCGGTCGAGAATCGCAATGACGAAGTGAAATTGAGTGCGGCGCTCGCCAAGCTCATGGAGGAAGATCCCTCGCTCCGAGTGGAGCAGAATGCGGATACCCACGAATATCTGTTGTGGGGCCAGGGCGAAATGCATCTGCGCATCGCCATCGAGCGGCTGCGCAACAAATATCATCTCTCGGCCACGATGAAGCGGCCCCATGTGCCCTATCAGGAATCGATCCGCAAGAGCACGTCGCAACACGGCCGCTACAAACGCCAGAGCGGCGGCCACGGCCAATTCGGCGACGTGCATATCGATATCAAGCCGCTGCCGCGGGGCTCCGGATTCAATTTCGGCGACGAGATCGTCGGCGGCTCGGTGCCGAAGCAATTCATTCCCGCGGTCGAAGCCGGGGTGCGCGACTATCTGAAACGCGGACCGCTCGGATTCCCCGTCGTCGATATTTCGGTCACGCTCACCGACGGCCAGTATCACAGTGTCGATAGTTCCGAACAGGCGTTCAAACAGGCGGCGCGCATCGCCATGACCGACGGCATGGCCCATTGCGATCCGGTGCTGTTGGAGCCGATCTTTCTGGTGACGCTGCAAATCCCCGCCGAATTCACGCCGAAGGCGCAACGCCTGATCAGCGGCCGGCGCGGGCATATCCTCGGTTTCGGCCCGATCATCGATTGGAAAGGCTGGGACGAGGTCTCGGCCAACATGCCTCAATCGGAAATCCACGACCTCATCATCGAATTGCGGTCGCTGACGCTGGGTGTGGGAACGTTCACCTGGAAATTCGATCACCTCCAGGAACTGATCGGAAGGCTCGCCGATCAGGTGATCGCCCAGCGCGCCGAAATGGCTCACGCGGTGTCGTAACTTTTCCGTCACATCGCCTTGTCACACAGGGCATTACGGTATAATTTCAATTTATTCTTATCTTATGGCATGATGCTGGAAACGCGTTGCGGACTCCCGTCCGCAGCGAGTTCAGCTATTGAGGAGAACCCATCGTGAAGATCGACATCGGAATCGCCGAGAAAGACCGCAAGGCGATCGCCAAGGGATTGATGGCGCTGCTCGCCGATACCTATACGCTCTATCTCAAGACCCATAATTTTCATTGGAACGTGACCGGGCCGATGTTCAACACGCTCCATCTCATGTTCGAGCAGCAATACACCGAGTTGGCGACGGCGGTGGACTCGATCGCGGAGCGCATCCGTTCGTTGGGCGAGCGGGCACCCGGCAGCTATGCGGAATTCGCCAAGCTCGCCTCGATCAAGGAAGCAAGCGGGACGCCGGACGCGGCGGTGATGATCCGCCAGCTCGTCGAGGGCAATGAGGCCGTGGTCAAGACCGCGCGCAGCATCTTCGACACCGCCGACGATGCCGGCGACGAATCGACCGCCGATCTTCTGACCCAACGCCTGCAGATCCACGAAAAAACCGCGTGGATGCTGCGCAGCCTCCTCGATTGAGAATGAACGTGGCGGGGATTAGCGCTCCGCTACCTTGCCGATCAGGAAATCGCGGAAGGCGGTGAGCCGCCGCGCATTGCGAATTTCTCGCGGATAGACGAAATAGGCTTCGGTCTTGTGGCCTTCGAGATCGGGAAGCACGCGCACGAGTTCCGGATCGGACTGGCCGAGATAATCGGGAATGGCGGCAAGGCCGATCCCGCATTGCACCGCCCGGAACACGCCGTAAACGGAGTTGGTGGTCAATACCGGCCGCCGCGGCTTGGCCGCCGCCAATTCCAGCAGCCATCGCGCATTCGGCAGAAACGGCCGCGCCAGTGAATCCCCGTAGGTGATGAGATGGTGCTGGTCCAGATCTTCGGGCCGCTCGGGCTTCCCGAATTTTTTCAGATAGGATTGGGCCGCGTAAACGTAGAAGCGCACGGTAAGCAGCCGGCGCTGAATCAAATGCGGCTGGACCGGCGGCGCCATGCGAATCGCGATATCGGCTTCGCCCATGGCGAGATCGAGTTGCCGGTCGTCGAACACCAGCGTCAATTCGATGTCGGGGTAGAGGTCGAGAAAATCCCGGATGCGGGGGCTTAGCCACATCGAGCCGAAGCCGACGGTGGTGGTGACCCGCATCGGCCCGGACGGGTGGGTGCGGCTTTCGAGAATCCGGGATTCCGTCGCACCCAGCCGCGCATTGATGTCGCGGGTGGTCTCCAGCAGCATCCGTCCCTGCTCGGTCAGCTTGAGGCCGCGGGCATGGCGGTGGAACAGCGTGACTTTGAGATCGGATTCAAGCGCCGCGATCTGGCGCGAAATGGCGGACTGACTGAGATTGAGGGCGCCCATCGCCCTGGTGAAGCTTCCGGCTTCGGCGACGATGTGAAAAATCCGGAGCTTGTCCCAGTCCATTACAGAGCCTTGGCCATCACAGAGCTCTGGCCATTACAAAGGCCTGGCCATTTGGCCCGAGCCCCGCACGGCAATCAGCCGCCGACCCGGACCATCAAGGCGTCGTCGGCGCCGCTCAAGCCGGTTGCGGTCTCGGCGATGAATCGTTCGGCATCGAGGGCTGCCATGCAGCCCATCCCCGCGGCGGTGACCGCCTGGCGATAGACGTGATCGCGCACATCGCCCGCGGCGAATACGCCGGGGATGCTGGTGCGCGTGCTGCTCGGATCGGCGACGATGTAGCCGTTGGCGTCCATCTCCAATTGGCCTTTGAACAAGTCGGTGGCCGGGGTGTGGCCAATCGCAATGAAAAGTCCATCAATGGGGATTTCCTGGCTTTCGCCGGTCTTGACGTTGTTGACTTTGAGACCGGTGACGCCTTGCTCCTGGCTGCCCAAGACCTCCTCGACCGCGCTGTCCCACAGGACCGAAATCTTCTCGTTCCGGAATAAGCGGTCCTGAAGAATTTTTTCGGCGCGAAAACTGTCGCGGCGGTGAATGACCGTTACCTTGGTCGCGTGATTGGTCAGATACAGCGCCTCTTCGACCGCGGTGTTGCCGCCGCCGACCACCGCCACCTCGCGGCCGTGGAAGAAAAATCCGTCGCAAGTGGCGCAGGCGGAAACGCCGAAGCCGCGGAATTTATCTTCGCTGGGAATCCCGAGCCAGCGGGCTTGCGCGCCGGTGGCGATGATCAGCGCGTCGCCGGTATAGACATCGCCGGAATCGCCGATGCATTCGAACGGCCGGCGGCTCAAATTCACTTTGACCACGATGTCGCTGATGGTTCGGGCGCCGACATGCTCGGCCTGCTGGCGCATCTGCTCCATCAGCCAGGGGCCCTGGATGACATCGGCAAAGCCCGGGTAGTTCTCGACGTCGTTGGTGACGGTGAGCTGGCCGCCCGGTTGGATGCCCGCGACCACCAGCGGCTGCAGGTTGGCGCGCGCCGCGTAAATCGCCGCCGTGTAGCCGGCCGGGCCGGAGCCGAGGATCAGGACTTTGCTGTGAAAACGGTTGGGCATGAAGAGCTTAGGCCTGTGCTGCGGGTGAAGGGACGGCCGCTAAAGATAGGTAGGCGCGCCCCATTGGGCAAGGGCGGCTTACGTGGGTTGATCGAGATCTGGCTACGGACCGATAGGCCGCAGCAGAGTAATCGATAAAAACGGTCCCCGACGGTTGAAGATCGTTTTAGAGGCCCTTGCGATCGGCGTGCCGATCGCACCGTGAATGTCCACCCGCGGCTTAGTGGGTGGACATTCACGGTTGCGGTTGGACCGCGAATCCCTATCGGCTAAAATGACCCGCACCGCTTCGCTCTTGCCGCTGATGTTGCGGTTGGACCGCGAATCCCTATCGGCTAAAATCCCCATGATCGCCTTCACCAATACCGGAATGTTGCGGTTGGACCGCGAATCCCTATCGGCTAAAATTTCGACAATCACCGCCACCACGCCGGTTGGGTTGCGGTTGGACCGCGAATCCCTATCGGCTAAAATAAGGGCGCTTGACACCACAAGGTGAAGTGGGTTGCGGTTGGACCGCGAATCCCTATCGGCTAAAATACTTCCCATCTTGCAGATGAAGGTGTAACAGTTGCGGTTGGACCGCGAATCCCTATCGGCTAAAATGTGTTACCTTACCCATCTCACTAACACGCAGTTGCGGTTGGACCGCGAATCCCTATCGGCTAAAATTTTCGATACATGTCGGCCTTGCTTCTATTTGTTGCGGTTGGACCGCGAATCCCTATCGGCTAAAATACAACCTGACTTAACGCCCTGGAAACAGGGCGTTTTTCTTATCTCTCGAAGGCCAGAATCTGGTGATTGCGGCGTCAGAATAGCGCAAACTGCTCGGGGTTCTTGCGTGAAGGTTCCCGTTCTCTTCCGTCGAAACAAACGATGCCCTCGTATTGCTTGTCGGTGAAATAGGCGACGTGCACCTTGCCGGTCGTCGGCACATTCTTTTCGATGCGCTTGGTAAAGACTTCGGCCTGCTCCTTCCCCGAACAGAATCGCATATAGACCGAGAACTGGGACATTTCGAAGCCCTGATCGAGCAGGAAATAGCGGAATTTGCTGGCCGCCTTACGTTCTTTCTTGGAACCTACCGGCAGATCGAATAGGACCATCATCCACATCAGGCGGTATCCGCTGAGCGTCACGGCCTAATCGGCCGAGAACGCGGGCTGCTCGAGTGGCAGCGGCGCCAGGGGCAAGTCCAGCCGGGCCTCACCGGTCTCGTAAGCTTGGCCGAGGGAGGCGGCGAGCCGCTCTAAACAGGTCCCGAGCGGAGTGGTCCCTTGGGCCGTGCGCATATCGGCGGCGGTAAGTCCGGCCAGCGCACGCTTCACCGCTGGCGTTACCTCAGCGGTGCCCTCTTCTCCCAATCTTGCCACCGTAAGATCGACGATGGGACGGAACGGCTCCATCAGATCGTCCACGAGACACATATCGTCGTTCCGGTTGCGGTGGTGGATGCCGAGCGATGGGTGCAGACCCGCCGCCACGACGGCGCGTGCGGTCGCCGACCGAAGAACCGTGTAGCCGTAGTTGAGCAAGCTGTTGATGCCGCCCTGGAAACGGTCGCGGCGGAAATCGGAACCGAACAAGAGCGGCCAGTAGCGCCGCGCCGCCTGGCCCTCCAGATTATCGGGGTCGCCCGACTTCACTTGACGGGCGAGCAGCCGGAGGCCGCTGCCGCGCCTTCCTGCCGCTTCCAAGACGGCGGCCTGCTGCTCGATTTTGGCCTGCACCAGAATTTGCCACAATCTCTTGCCCAGCGGGCGCGTGGCCTCAAGCTGCACGCGCATACGTGCGGCCTGGGCGTGGTGGCCGACGACCGGCCACACCCAAGCGACGGGGTGATGGTTCGCGCCGCAAAGCACGACCCAAGCGCCGCGTTCGGCGAGAGCGACGAGGAGATTGTTGGAGTAGGTGATGCCATGGGCGTTGGCGATAACCGCGCCGATGTCGTCGAGGGGAATGCGCCCGATCTCCTCGCGGTTTGCCTCCACGATCATGAATCCGCGATGGGCGGAAAGATGGCGTCCGTCTTCGGCGATCTCGACGATGCGCCCGATCATTTCGGCGGTCCCGGATCGTGGACGCGGCCGAGAACATCGACACTGATTTTCCGTACGCCGAGTTCCTTGAGCTTGTCGTAATTCGCGAAGGTCCACTTGAATTCCCCCGACCTGTATCGCTCCGCGAGGTTCGTTTCATTGTGCGGGGCAAGCTGAAGATATTTTTCCCAAATCGAAGCGATGCGCATCGCGCGGTCCTGTCCATTCACTGCAAGCCGAACGAGATCATTCTTGAATAGAACGGTAATCTGCCGGGCGTCCGGAGCGCCGGTGTGCCAGTATGGGGAAAACCGCCCGAGTTTTTCTTGATTGGAATCGAAAACAGAAATGACCTCGGTTCGCCACGTCCTATCGGACAATTCGTAAATTTCCACTCGCTGGTTGTCGCCAGTGCTCAGAGCCTTATAAGGGTGCCCGTTACCGTCCCCAATCGGAACGTAGGCGCTCTCTGTCTTGAGTATCCGGACGTGGCGAATGCCGCGATGGGCGGCAAAATCCGCGAGCGCCACCTTGAGGTCCTTGGTGCCGGACTTCGTTTGCTCCTTCTTTGCGGCCTTTAGCCGGGCGATTTCCGCTTTGGCGCTAGCAATGGCGTCACCGTCCTTTTGCTTCTTGGCCTCCGCGAGCGCAGTCCGTGCCCTATCGATGGCCGTTTCGTCGAAAACGAGTCCGCCCATGGCCGCCATCACGTCAGCACGGAGCTTCGGATCGCGGATGTGCCCGATCTCTTTCGCGTTTAAATCGGTAAGCGCCTTGCGATAGACGAGCGTGTTTTCGTCCACGATTCTGTAAGCCGTTTCCTCGTGAAGCTTGCCTTGTACGCCGTGTTCGGGCCGGTAGGACACGATAAGGCGGTCAAGCCGGGCCTTAAGATCGTCGCGGAATCCCTCCCAGGGCTCCGGCATGTTCTCGATCAGGCGATCGCGCGCCTGAGCCGCGGCGGCGCTGACCCGTTGCAGGATCGATAGCTCGGTCAATCCGATCACGAAGGCGTCGATCGCATGGTGACGGTGATCGTCGCGCCGTTTCGCCACGAATCCGCTCGCTCCCTCCTCATCGGGGGCCGGCCGATTGCCGTAAAGCAGGCGGTTCAATCCCCATTTGCGGCGAAGAAATTCGGTGAGCCGCCCGGGGACGACCCGCACTTTGTTGGGGTTGCAGACGGTCCACAGGTACTGTCGCGCGACACGGGCGAGATAGGCGGTGTCGATAAGTTGCCGTGCGAGGAAGCCGCCGGTTCGCTCGATGTCCTCCAGGACTTCTTGGGGCAACTCGCCTTTGAGGCGCGCTAGATCCCGTTTGACACGGTCGCGCACCAAGTCCATGGCGTCCGGTTTGAAACGCCAGCGTTTGTTAGGAGGCATCGCCGTTGCACGTTTCACCATATCGTCCCATTGCGGCGTATGACCGAAAGCCTCGTAGGGTGATCGCTTGCCTTTCTCCCGATTCGCTCGGCGCAAAGAAACCGTGAGATTCGCCGGGCTGTCGTCGAGCACATCTTGAAAGGGCAAGATATGTTCAATCTCAACTTCGTCGCTGAACAGCCGATTAATCGAAATCTGTTCGCCGGTGTACACACAGCGGCGGTCTGCGGGGTTTCCCCCCAACTCCTCCCAAAGGCGCAAACGCAAGATCCCGTCCGTGCGATGCGATTCACCGATTTCCTCAAGCTTCCGCCGCCGCTCTTCGTTCTTCTTCCGGTTCGCTGCCTGCTCTTTCTTGATCTTGTCCTTTTGTTCGTTGTTGAGCTTGAGATCGCGGGCTAGTTCAACGACGATCTCCGCCGGGTGCCCATATAGCCCGATCAATTTGTTGACGAGCTTACGGGTCTCATTCAATCCGATGTGAACGGTCGGGTTGGCGATGCGGCCGTATTCGCGCTCTTCTGGCGGTGCACTCGGCGATTTAACGTCGGCGACGTAGCGGGAGAGCACCTCGCCGTAATAGGGCAATTCGTCCCAAATCACGCCATCGCGAAAATCGGAATGATCGTAACCCGCGCGCTCAGCGGCTTCGCTGTAATGCAGCGGTTCGCCCTTTTCATCCATTTGCTCGCGCATGATCGGGACAATCTTGCGGAGCGCATTGAGCCCGAGTCTGCCGTAGCCATCGGGCATGCCAATATTGGCAACGCCGTGCGCTTGGGCTTCGGACAGCCCCCATTCCTCTACGCCCTTTTTGACAACGGCGGCCTCATCCGGCTCATCGAAAAGGAAGTCCACAATCTCGGTTTGTTGCCTTTCGGGAAAATCGAACCAACGAGCGCCGAAACATTTATCATCTGAGAGTTGCTTGGAGACGATGTCGCCCTTGAGATATTCGCGTCCCGCTTCCTCAAGATTGACCTTCCAATCGTTCCCGAGATTCAGGTGTTTTTTGCCGCACATCGTCTTGAACGGCAGTCTGTCCCGGCGTTGAAGCCCCTCGAACAAATTGTTGCGTTCGGCCATCGTGAGCCGGCGAGCCTGCTGCGTAATCGGGTTTTCGAGCCGCAGATTGGCAAGTTCCTGCAAGATTCGAAATTGCTGCACGATAGGCAGCGCCAGCGGCGCGCGTTTGTCGGTGGGATCGAGCGTGCACTTACCGGGATCGACCGGCTTCAACGGCCGTTGATAGAAGACGATGTCTTTAATTTCGTCGCGCGCAGCCTTAGTCAAGTCAGGATGATGCTTCGCTTGAGCAGCCCATAGCGCATCGAATTCATGCTCATACATCGCGCGCGTTGGGTAAAAGTCATAGGCATTGCGATTCTTGACGGTGTGAGGCCGCGCGCGGACCGCTAAATGCGGCTGGACGCTGCCGTCCTTGCTACCGCGCGGGCTGCGCCCTTCTCTTGCAGTCTTGAACAGGTATTCGCCGAGAGTTCGGCACCCGGATTCCTCAATCGCGCCCGCTAGCTTGATCGCGGCGCCTTTCATGTTCTCGGCTTCTTTAAGTTTTTCCGGATCGGTGGGGCGATCCGTCTTCCGGTTGCTTTTGAACCCGCGGCGTTGGTTGAGATGAAACAGGGCGCGGCCGAGCTCATGCAGGCTCAGCTTTTCGTCAAGTCCGCGTGTCCGCAGCTCGTAGGGGTCGAGCGATTCGAGTTTCTTGCGCTCCGTCTGGTCTACCGGCATCAACCCGCAACGAACGAGGGCTTTCATCAAATCGGTGCGGCGGTCAAGATAACGGTCGCGGCGCCGGCGTTGGCCTCGCGCCATTCGCCGTTCGGCGGCGAGCGACGTGCCGCTTTGCGGATCGCGGCCGTCGCTGAAAATTCGCACGCCCATGCGGCGGATGCCACGCGGCTTGCCGTTGCGTGTGAGATCGAAAACGCACCACCCCAGCGAGTTGGTGCCGAGATCGATTCCGATGCGATAATCCGCGCGCATATCGTGCCCCCCTTGACAACTCCCGGTAATCTTGCCCCAATGTTTGGGGGGAACCAACATCCAAGTCTTAGCCGATAGGGATTCGCGGTCCCTCCGTTAACAAGCTTCGGCCGTCTTCGGGCGGTCGAGGGCACAAAATGAAGGGGTAGGCTCCGGCCTGCCCCTTTTTAATAATGTTTAATTTTGACGGACCGGGAACACCGTCCACTGTGGATGAAGCGTTCGGGTTCTTGACCTTACGTGCGCCCTAGAACCCGAACATGTGGTCGACGCTGAAGGCGCGGTCGCCGTCGATGAGGCCGTGGAAGCCGAATAAGCGGCAGGTCGGATCGGTGACGAGAACATAGGAATCGGCGCCGGCGGTTTTGCGTTCCGCGTCGGTGAACATTTCGCTGACCCGCCAGAACAGGCTGCCGCTGCACGGGATGGCGATGTCGCGCTTGGCGATTTCGTTGCCGCCGCGATTGCACAAACTCAACACGGTTTTCGATTTCGGATGCCAGGGCAGCGACGCCGGATAAATCAGATGGCAGAGGGTATCGAGCGGCTGCGGCCCGATGCGCAGGAAAAGCCGCGTCGAAAGCCCGGGCGGCTTGCCGGCATAGGATTGCGGCTCGTCCTTATAGACGATCGGCGTGTTGTAGATATGCGCGCCGAAAATGGTTTCGGCGACATGGCGGCTGGATTTCTGTTCGTAGCGGCCGAACGCATGAAGCCAGCCATCGGCCTCGCCGCCTTCGCGGAAATCGTAGAGAAACTCCGCGTGGCCGAAACCTGAAGCCAGCGTTTGCCCGGAATCCTCGAGCCACTCGTTTATGTCCACCGGTACGCTGTCGCGCCGGGCGAGCCGGCCCATGAACTTGCGCGTGACTTCCTGGCCCGATGCGTCGTAGAGGGCGACCGCAATCGGCAATTCGTGCTGGCAGGTGGACATCGGCGTCGGCAAAACTTCGCTGCGGAAATCCTTCAGCGGCAGTACGGGGAGCGGCATCACATAGCCCTTGCCCAGCAAAGCGGCGAGGCCGGGGATTTTCGGATCGGGAACGAGATCGGTGCGCTCGACATTGGCGTGGGCGATGCGCCGCCGCCCGTCCTTCGTAATAATTTCGTAGCGCGGACGGACGAAATAGCGCCCGGCCTGGATTTCGATCTGATTCGGCCAGCGCGCTTCGGGCAGCAGCTTGTTGACGTCAAGCGCGTAGGTGCCGAAGGCGGGGATTTCGGCGTCGAGCCAGTTGGTGTCTTGGGAGCCCATGATGTTGAGGCCGATGCCGCCCGGCGGAATCGGAACCGGATGGCTGTTCTGAATCCACAAAATCAATTGCTCGCCGTCTTTGGGCGACGGAACGCCGGAATAGAGATCGGCGGGCCAGGCATTGGCGTCGTGGGTGCAGGAAAGCGAAAGCCCGTCCTCGCTGTTGATGTCCAGCGCATATTTGACCACGTCGTGGCCGGCCACGCGCAACGCGTGAATGAACAGCGAGCCGGTGAAATCGCCGAGGCCGAAGCGCCGGCGCACCTCGCCGCTGTCGATCCGGAACACCGAATTGACGCCGTCCAAGGGCTCGCGCCACTCGGCGAGAACCTTGCCGTCGTTGCCAAAGAGACAAAGCCAGAGCTCGGGGTTCTTCGCGCCATAGCCCGACCAGTAATTGGCCGAAGAGAGCGTCGTGCGCTGGCCTTTGCCGTCGCGCAAGAATCCGAAATTGGTCGCGAAATTGAGCGGGTCGAGATAATTGCGCTTGTTGCTGAGCATATCCTCCGGCAGGCGCAATTCGTCGAAGGTGAGAACCACCGCACCCGCCGGAATCACATCGCGGATCTGATCGGCGAGCTTGCTCGAATCGAAAGCGGCAATCAGCACCGTTCGCGCGCGGGATTGCGCAAGCGCAGTGACGGGCTTAGCCGTGCGGCCTAATTTCTTGGCCCCGATGTCCTCGATCTTCTGCACGAAGACGTCGGCGACATCGAGATCGGTGAGACCGTAGAAGGCATCGAAACATCCGGCTTGGTCGAGCGGGTCGTAAACCGCGATTGTCCCCGCAGCGGCGAGCTTGGCGCGAAGTGCCCGAGCCTTGGCGGCGATCAGCGGATGGCCGAGCGCTTTGAACAGCGTCGACCCGCCGATATTATTGCCGGGCCGCCAGCCTTTGGCGCCGGGATTGGTGAAGGTTTCGATGGGGAGGGTCATGCCGCAGACTAACCTTCTGGTCCTTGTGCCGCCAGCCAAGAAGAACCGCTGGAGCGGTAGGGATTTTGCGGCCGGTTAGGCATAAGCGTCGCTGCCCTTGAGCCACGCCGAGATCCGGTGGCGCACCCGTTCGCGCCAGGCAGTCCCGGCATCGGTTACCCAATTGAATTGGATGACCCGGCGCTCGCCGACGAAGGGCTTATGGCCGTGAAAGGAATTGTCGCTGCGGCGGAAGGCGAGCAGCGTGCCTTCATTGGGCGGAACCTCGGCGAAATAATTCTCCAGATCGTCCGGGCCGCGCAGCAGGCGCAATTGCCCGCCGGGATTTTCCCATTTGGAATTGAGATAGATCAGAACCGTGATGATCTTGCTTTTCGAATCGGTGTGGATGCGGCCGTCCTTTTGCTGGCAGCGGCCGCGCACGGTTGCCGTCAACGGGCGGCCGGCGAGATCGATATCGAATTTGCGTTCGAAGGCGTCGCGCATTTCGGGAGAGCCGAATTCATCGAGCATGGCCTGAAAACCCGGCCCGAATTCGAGCTCGCTCACCGGAAAGCTTCCCGGCTTGGCGATCCGGGGATAATCGCGGTGAAGGGCGGCCAAGGCCTCGCCGCGCACGAAATTCGGCACGATCATGTAATCGAACGGATCGTGGTTGAGCGGGGTGGTCTCGAAAGCCTTGAGGTCGAAAATCGCCATGTCTCTATTTCAGCAGGAGAGAGTCATTAAAGGAAGCGGCGGCGGAAAGATCAACTGATTGAGGGGCGGCATCTCGTCTCACTTTACCGTGTGCTCGCCGATGGCCTCCACTTCGCAAGCCTTTCCTTGATGATCGCGACGACCCTGGCGGTATCGTCCAACGGCTTGTAGGACCACTCGGAAAGCGTTCCTTCAAAAGGGCGGGTCAAGCCGTCGCTTCGCAGCTTCTCGTGAAAGCGGCTGAATTTCGCGGAACCCCCTTCCAGATCGAAGACATAAACCGGCTTTCCGGTGGCGCAGGCCTCCGAGACCATGTTGACCGAATCGCCGGTGACCACAATCAAGTCTGCGAGCGCTAGATAGCCGAGATAGGGATTCTCGCCCTTGCCGTCCCAGATCTCGGCCCCGAGCGGACCTAGGATTTCCCGCAACACCGCCTCATTGTCCGCACCTGTCCGCCGCGACGGCGTAACCGCGAGCCCGGCACCATGGTGTTTGACCAGCGAAACGAGGCCCTCGGCGAGGCGTCTCGTGTGCTGGGGCGACAAGCGAAACACTTTGTTGGTCCCGCCGACCAGGACCGCGACCAGCGGGCGCTTCAAATGCGCCAAGGCGGGACCGAAGCGGGCTGCGGCTTCGGCTAATTTCTCCGTCGTGATGCCGTGAAGCGACCCCGTCGTGGCGATGACATTCGGCCCGGCCAGTTGGTCATGGAGCGGCGCCACCACGAGATCGAAGCGGCTGCGGGAAATTCCGGGATTCTGAATCTGAATCGTGAAGGTCCGGCCGCCATTCCGCGCCTTGATCGCCAGTGCGGGCGCAACGCTCTGCCGGCCGGTCGCGATCAGCACATCCGGCCAGGGGGGTTCGAGACGGTCGCCGTCGGGAGTTTGAGCGGCAAGGGGGCAGGGCCATAGGGAAGGCGGCAGCCAGCGCCAAGGCGGCCGGGTTTTCAGCCGCTTCACCTGGGTCGGAAAGCCAAGGATCTGGGCGAGGCCGAGGGCTTGATTCTCCATCCCGGCCGTGCCGTCGCTTAACACCCAGCAATTCAAGATTCTGATCCCCCAGCCGAGATTCCCCCAGCCCATTTGGCAACCCACTTGGCAGCCCATTTGGCGCTGGACTATGGCCTTGCGGAGCCTCGATAGGGAAGCAGGCGGATCACCGCAATCGCCGACATCGTTGAAATATTATTTCCCATACGCCGTTAGGGAAGAATATAATTTCACTAATCTAAATCGGGGCCCGGTAAGAGGTTCAAGGCGGAAGGGAAGGGTGGCCATGGAACGGGTCAAGCTTGATAGGGTCGATCTTTCGATCCTCAAGGATCTTCAAGACAACGGCCGGATGACCAATGTCGAGCTCGCCAAGCGGGCGGGAATTACCCCGCCGCCCTGTTTGCGCCGGGTGCGGGCCTTGGAACAGGCCGGGTTCATCCGGGGCTTCCATGCCGAACTCAATCCCGAGGCGCTCGGTTTCGGGGTCACGGTATTCGCCCAGGTCGGGCTGCAGAGCCAAGCCGAAGCCGATCTGGTGGCGTTCGAGGAAATGGTCCAGCGCTGGCCGGAAGTGCGCGAATGCCACATGCTGGCGGGCGAAACCGATTTCCTGCTCAAGATCGTCGCCAGCGATTGGGACGCCTATCAGCGCTTCGTCACCGCCAGGCTCACCGCCGCGCCCAATGTCGCCCATGTCAAATCGGCCTTGGCGATCCGGGCGTCGAAACATCTGACCGGCGTGCCCATCGATTCCGAGGCCGGAGAGCGGTCTAGCCGCGCTCCCCGCAACGAACAGCGCATCGCCCGGTAGGACCAATGACCGGCGCTGACGCAAGCTAACGCGGACGAGCGCAAATTCCCGGCGCGGTGCGCCCGGGGGCCGCGTCAGACGTATTTCACGGACATGATTTCGTAGGACTTGCCGCCGCGGGGGGTGTTCACCACCACGGTGTCGCCCTTTTCCTTGCCGATCAAAGCCTGGGCAAGCGGGGAGGTGATCGAAAGCAGCCCCTCGCTGATATCGGCTTCGTCGGCGCCGACGATCCGGTAGGTCGAGGTTTCGTCGGTATCTTCGTCGGACAGCTTCACGGTGGCGCCGAATTTGATCGCCTTGCCGGAGAGCTTGGAGACGTCGATCACTTCCGCATGGCGGATCTTCGACTCGAGCTCGGCGACCCGGCCTTCGATGAAACTCTGGCGCTCGCGGGCGGCGTGGTACTCGGCGTTTTCCGACAAGTCCCCGTGCTCGCGGGCTTCGGATAAAGCCCTGATGACACTCGGCCGCTCGATCATCTTGAGACGATCGAGTTCGGCCTTGAGCCGGCTCAGGCCTTCTTCCGTCATTGGGAATTTGTTCATGTCGTAATCAAGCTTTCCCAGAAAAAGTAAGGGTTTAGTCAAGATTTTGGGCGGTTTTACCCGCCCCGTCAAACCCGGCCTCGAATTTAAAACGAACCAGAAAAATAGGACTGGATGGGGGCTACGTCCAGACTGCCGCTGCGGAGAGTGGCAATCGCCTCGACCGCGGCCCCCGCCCCGGCCACCGTGGTGTAGTAGGGAATATTCTGCATCAGGGCGCTGCGGCGAAGCGAAAAACTGTCGGCGATTGCCGGGGCGCCTTCGGTGGTATTGAAGACGAGCTGGATCTCGCCGCTTTTGAGAGCGTCCACCACATGGGGCCGGCCGTCCAGCACCTTGTTCACCACCCCAACCTCCAAGCCCTGGGATTGGAGATAGCGGGCGGTGCCGCGGGTCGCGATCAGCTTGAATCCCATGTCGAGCAAGGCGCGGCAGGGCTTCACGATCGCCGGCTTGTCCTTGTCCTTGACCGAAATGAATACGGTGCCCGACAGCGGCAGCTTGGTTCCGCTTCCCAATTGCGATTTGGCGAAGGCGTGACCGAAATCGGCATCGATGCCCATCACCTCGCCGGTCGATTTCATTTCCGGGCCGAGGATGATGTCGACACCGGGGAAACGGGCAAAGGGGAACACCGCCTCTTTGACCGCCACATGGCTCGGCTTGCCACGGGCCTTTGCGGCGCGATCGTCAAGGCCAAGGGATTTGAGGGTCTCGCCGGCCATCACCCGGGCGGCGAATTTGGCGATGGGCACGCCGGTCGCTTTGGCGACAAAGGGCACGGTGCGGCTCGCCCGCGGGTTCACTTCGAGGACGTAGACGTCGCCGTCCTTGACCGCGAACTGGATGTTCATCAAGCCGACGACGCCGAGCTCCCGCGCCAAAGCCCGGGTCTGGATTTCGATATCCTCGATCACCGCCGGCGACAACGATCGCGGGGGAAGCGAACACGCCGAATCGCCGGAATGAATGCCGGCTTCTTCGATGTGTTCCATGATCCCGGCGACGTAGACGTCCTTGCCGTCGCACAGCGCATCGACATCGACTTCGATGGCGTCTTGAAGATAGCGATCGATCAGGATCGGATTGTCGCCGGAAACCTTCACCGCTTCGGTCACGTAATTGATGACCGACGGGCGGTCATAGACGATCCGCATGGCGCGCCCGCCGAGGACGTAGGACGGCCGCAACAAAATCGGGAAGGTATAATTGGCGCTCACCTCGGCGCTGACTTCGATCGCTTCTTGGACCGAGGTCGCGGTGCCGCTTTCCGGCTGGCGGAGCTTGAGGTGCGTGATGAGCTCGTTGAAGCGCTCCCGGTCTTCGGCGAGATCGATGGCGTCGGGCGACGTGCCGAGGATGGGAATCCCGGCGGCTTCCAGCGCCTGACTCAGTTTGAGCGGAGTCTGGCCGCCGAATTGGACGATGACGCCCAATAATGTTCCCCGCGATTCCTCGACCCGCACGATTTCGATCACGTCTTCGGCGGTCAGCGGCTCGAAATAAAGCCGGTCGGAGGTGTCGTAATCGGTCGAAACCGTTTCCGGATTGCAATTGACCATGATGGTCTCGATGCCGGCCTCGCGCAGCGCATAGGCGGCGTGGACGCAGCAATAATCGAATTCGATGCCCTGGCCGATGCGATTGGGCCCCCCGCCGAGAATGATGATTTTTCGGCGTTCACTGGGGTCCGCTTCGCATTCCGCCTCCGCGGTAAAAAACGCGGCGCCGCTTTCATAGGCCGAATACATGTAGGGTGTGCGCGACGGGAATTCGGCGGCGCAGGTATCGATGCGCTTATAGACCGGGTGGACGCCGAGGCTCCCGCGGCGTTCGGCGGCTTCCGATTCCGCGACGCCCGCAAGTTCGGCAATTCGCGCGTCGGAAAATCCCTGCTGCTTCAAGCGCAGCATGTGCACCGCATCCTTGGGCACGCCGAAGGCGCGAACCTGCGCCTCCATATCGACGATTTCCTTGATCTCGCGGAGGAACCAGGGATCGTATTTGCAGCCCTGATGAATCTCTTCGACCGAAAGCCCGAAACGGAACGCCTGGGCGATGACCAGCAAGCGGTCGGGCGTGGGCCTTGCGAGGGCCGCCCGAATCGCGTCCCGATCCTTGCCGGCGGCGGCGTTGGGAATCTCGACTTCGTTCAGCCCGGTCAGCCCGGTTTCCATCGAGCGCAGGGCTTTTTGCAGCGACTCGCCAAAGGTGCGGCCGATCGCCATCGCTTCGCCCACCGATTTCATCGAGGTGGTGAGCAGCGGCTCGGTGCCGGGAAATTTCTCGAAGGTGAAGCGGGGCATCTTGGTGACGACGTAATCGATGGTCGGCTCGAACGATGCGGGCGTAACCCCGGTGATGTCGTTGAGCAATTCATCAAGCGTGTAGCCGATGGCAAGCTTGGCCGCGATCTTGGCGATGGGAAATCCGGTCGCCTTCGAAGCCAGCGCGGAGGAACGCGAGACGCGGGGGTTCATTTCGATGATGACCATGCGCCCGGTGGCGGGATCGACGGCGAACTGAACATTGGATCCGCCGGTATCCACACCAATTTCCCGCAACACCGCGATCGAGGCGTTGCGCATCAACTGGTATTCCTTGTCGGTGAGCGTCAGGGCGGGTGCCACCGTGATCGAATCGCCGGTGTGAATCCCCATCGGGTCCACGTTCTCGATGGAACAGACGATGATGCAATTGTCGTTTTTGTCCCGCACCACTTCCATCTCGTATTCTTTCCAGCCCAGCACCGATTCTTCGATCAGCACTTCGCGGACCGGGGAAGCATCGAGGCCGCCGGCGACGATTTCTTCAAACTCGACAAGATTGTAGGCAACTCCGCCGCCGGTT
>JBGOXX010000011.1:0-28168 GCA_041479345.1 Alphaproteobacteria bacterium | reverse complement strand
TGCGGACCAAGATGCGGGCGGAAGCCTTTCCCGGGGAAAATCCAGAATCGCTGCCGCCGCCGGAATCGGTGACCGACAGCTTTCTCGAATTGGCGTTGCCGTCCTGCAAGCGCCACGGGGAAATCGTGCGGGCGTATTAGGCCCTAACCGAACATCTCTTGCATCGTGCTGTCGTACCAGCCCTGGGCGTAATCGTATTCGGCGCTGCGGAAGGAATCGGGGACGTTCATCGGGCTTTGGCCGCCGGACCCCATGACCACGGCGATGACGCCATTGGTGGCGGCGCGGAACACCTCCACCACCGACACCGCATAATTGGGCGCAATCGTCGAATAGCAGGTATTCATGAAGACCGGCTCGGTGGGTTTGCGATTCCGAACCAGGGCGGCCACCGCGGCGGCGCAGTTCTTGGCTTGGCTGTTGGCGGCAAATCCCGATTTCGGCATGGCGCCGGGCATGCAGGCGTCGCCGATGACGTGAATGCCCGGCACGTTTTTCGATTCCATCGCCCACGGCTCGATCTCGCACCAGCCGTCGATTTTGGCGACACCGGCTTGAATCGCGATCTGCCCGGCGCTTTGCGGCGGCACGATATTGGCGAGCGCGGCTTTGAAGCTCCCGGCCTTGGCGGTCACCGTCATGGATTTGGGATCCACCGCCGTCACCTCGCCGCCCTGCGAACCCGACACCCATTCGATGACGCCGGGATAGAAACGCGGCCAGGCCTGCAGGAAGAGATCTTGTTTGGTGAATTTGTCTTTGGCGTCGAGGATCATGATCTTGACCCGCGATTTACCGCTCATTTTTAAATGATGCGCCATCATGCTCGCGCGCTCATAGGGTGCGGGCGGACAGCGATAGGGATTGTCGGGGGCGGCAATCACGATCAGCGCGCCATCCTCGATGGCCGCGAGTTGCTTTTGCAGCAACAGAGTTTGCGGCCCGGCCTTCCAGCCATGGGGCATGATTTCCGCCGCCGCTTCGTCATAACCCGGAATAGCATTCCACAGGAGCTCGATGCCTGGCGACAGAATCAGCCGGTCATAGGGCAGCGTCGGGCCCGAACCCAGCGTCACGGTTCGCGCCTGCCCGTCGACCGCCGCCGCCGTATCGTGAATCAAATTGATTCCCCAATGGCTCTTCAGCGCCTGATAGCTGTGGACGATGGAATCGAAGGAGCGCAGGCCGCCCAGCACCAGATTGCTGAACGGGCAGGTCGTGTAAGAATCGCTGCGTTCGATCAACGTGACGTCGATTCCGGGGTCGAGCATCTTGATATATTTCGCGCAGGTGGCGCCCCCAAAGCCCGCGCCGACGACGATAACGCGCGGTCCGCTGGCCTTGGCGTAGGTCGACAGCAGCGGCATCACGCCAACCGCTCCGAGAGCGGTCAAAAATGTCCGCCTGGCCAATCCGGTCCGCAATCCGTTTTTCTTCGTCATTTTCCGCTCTTTCATTTCCGGGTTGCGAAATACTTGGCGATTGCCTGGATGTCGCTATCGGCAAAGGGCTTGATGATCCGCTGCATGATCGTGGAGTCGCGTTTGCCATCGCGAAATTCCTTCAAGCGTTCCGTCATCCAATCGGCCGATTTGCCGTAAATCGTCGGAATCGAACCGGGGCTCTTGCCGTCGACGCCATGGCAGCCGGTGCAATTGCGGGCGATAGATTCGGTGGTCGGCCCCTGCCCTTCGGGTCCCTGCGGGTCTTCGGCGCGCGCAGCGCTCGAAAAGACGAGTACCACCGTGAAAACGATAGATAGTCCTTTGATCATGGCAATCCGCTTCGTCATGGATCGATTCAGGGACGATAGATTTCGATGAAACCGTTCCGGTTCGGCATCTGAATCTTCGGCAAGGTCTTGGCATCGATTACGTCGCTTTCGCCGACGATGCCGTTCAAATACAGAAGATAAGCCGAGACCGCGTAAACGTCGTCGGCCGAAAGCGAGAACGGCGCGTCGGCCGGCATGGCGCGGCGAATGTAATCGAAAAGCGTGGTGGCGTAAGGCCAATAGCTTCCGACCGTCAGCGTCGGATTGTCGGTGGCGAGGCTTCCTTTTCCGCCGACGAGTTCTTCGGCGCTCGCCCCTTCGCCCTTGGCCCCATGGCAGGTCGCGCATTTCGTGGCGTAGACCGCAGCACCCGCCTTCGCATCGCCGGAGCCTTTCGGAAGCCCGCTGCCGTCGGGCGGAATGCTGATATCCCAGCCAGCGATTTCTTCAGGCGTTGCCGGCTTTCCGAGCTTCGGTCCTTCGTGAACGGGACCGGCATGGGACGCAACACAGAATGCCGCGACAAAGACCCCAATCGTCATCGCGCCAATAAATTTCGCCCTCATAGACTTCGCTCTAGTAGACATGGGCGATGCTCCCGTCGTCCGCGACGCTCCATTTCACGATCGCGTTGTAATGGAAATAATCGTTGGGGCTGCGTTTGGCGATGAGGACTTCGCGGGTCGGCTGCACGATGCCGGCTTCGTCGGTAATGCGGCTTTGCAGCACCGCCGGCTTGCCGTCCCAGCGCCAGGGCATGCGGAACCGGGTGAAACAATAGCGCAGCACCGGCTCCTGCAGCGCTGCCTCCGCCCAGCTTTTTCCGCCGTCCGCCGAGACCTCGACTTTCGCGACCTTGCCGTGGCCGCTCCAGGCGAGCCCGCTGATTTGGTAGAGCCCCGGCCCGGGAAGAGTCATGCCGGGCGAGGGCGTGATGATCAGCGATTTCGGCTCGATCACGAAGATGAATTGGCGCGCTTTGCCGTTGGGCAGAATATCGGTGTATTTCGCGGTTTCATCGCGGGTCATCACCGGCGATGAGACGGCCTTCAACCGGTGCAGCCATTTGATCTGGGTAATTCCTTCGAAACCCGGAAGCACCAGGCGCATCGGATAGCCGTTCTCCGGGCGCAGTTTTTCTCCGTTTTGGTAGATCGCCAGAATCCCATCCTTCATCGCCTTCTTCATCGGGATGCTGATGCTCACCGCGGCGGCATCCGCGCCTTCGGCCAGCAGCCAGGATGCGCTTTTGTCGACTCCGGCTTCGTCCAGCAGAATTGACAGCGGCACACCGGTCCATTCCGCACAGGACACCAGCCCGTGAAACCATCCGACTTTGGTTTGAATCGGTTCCGGGTTCCATCCCGCATTGCTGTTGCCGCCGCATTCGATGAAGACGAGACGTTGCTCCATCGGGTAACGCAGGAGGGCATCGAGGGTGAAGGTGAGCGGCCGCGTCACCATGCCGTGGATCAGCAGGCGGTGGGTTTTCGGATCGAGGTCGGGAACGCCGTTATGATGGCGCTCGAAATGAAGGCCGTTGGGGGTGATCGTTCCCTCGAGATCGTGCAGCGGGGTCCAGGAAATTCCGTTCCCCGTCACTTCCGCATTGGCCGAGATCCATCGGATGACCGTTTTTTCATGGGGCGAGGGCTGGCCGTAATTGGAAAACGGCTTGCCGGGATGGAGCATCGACGGCGGCAGAGAAAACGGCGCTGCGGCTAGGGTATCCGCCCAGACCGGGCGCTGCCAGAGAAGCGTCCCCGCCCCGGCCAGCGCGCCGGCGCCGGCCAGGAATAGCCTTCGGTCCAAGAGCCCGCCGCCGGCGACCGGAATGCTTGCCGCCGAATCCAACGCGCCGGACTGGCTCTTCTTACGCGCCATGACACCCCCCACCGGCATCCATGGTGGCGCGGTGCTTGCCGTCGGCGCAATTCAAAAGTTATTGATCGGATTGGGAATTAGCGGCGTCGGGTCCTTTTGTTGGAGGCCCCTGCTTTTTTCCCGAAGGTTTTGCCTCTTTTCCCGGAGGGCCCCGTTTTCCCGGAAGGCCCCGCCTTTTTTGGCAATGACCTATTCTTTTTCGGCAATGGCCTAGCCTTTTTCGGGGCCGGTCTATCTTTTTTCGCCGAAGGCCGGCTGCGCTTTGCGGAGGGACCATCTTTTGTCGCGAACGGATTCCGGCCGCCGCGCGGCAGCAAGCGCAAAGGCACGCCATCCAGCCCGAACTCCTCGCGCAAGCCGTTCGCGAGATAGCGCAGATAGGTCTCCGGTAGAAGCTCGGGCTTGTTCATGAACAGCACGAAGCTCGGCGGCCGGGCTTTGACTTGCGTCGCGTAGCGAATGTGAAGGGCCTTGCCTTGGGGTGCCGGCGGCGGGTGACGTTCGATCGCCCGTTCCAGCCAGCGGTTGAGCGCCGACGTCGAAATCCGCCGGTTCCATGTCTCGTAAGCGCCAAGAACCGCCGGCATCAGCGCCGCGATATTTTCGCCCGTCAGCGCCGAGATCGCGACCCAGGGGATGCCGCGGACTTGTTGCAGCGAAGCGTCCAGCGCGTCGCGCAAGCGTCGCGCCGCGGCATCCCGGTCGGCGGCGATATCCCATTTGTTGAGAGCAATCACCATGGCCCGGCCCTCTTCGGCCACCAGCCGCGCAATCGCCAGATCCTGCTGTTCGAAGATGGCCTGGGTATCGACGACGAGAATGACGACTTCCGCCATGCGGATGACGCGCAAGCTCTCCGCCGCCGACATCTTCTCCAGGGTGTCAAAAATTTTTGCGCGGCGGCGAAGGCCGGCGGTATCGACCAGCTCGATGGCGCGGCCGCGATAGACCCAAGGCACGGCAACCGAATCGCGGGTGATTCCCGGTTCGGGACCGGTCAGCACCCGCTCTTCCTTCAGCAGGCGGTTGATCAGGGTGGATTTTCCCACATTCGGGCGGCCGACGATGGCGAGGTGGATCGGCCGGGTTTGGTCCTCCGCCTCGGCGACTTCTTCATCGTCGAGTTGCGGCGCGGTTTCATCGCCGCGGGCGTATTTCGCGATGGCTTGGTAGAGGTCCGCCATGCCTTCGCCATGCGCCGCCGAAATCGCCACCGGCTCGCCAAAGCCGAGCGCGTGCCCCTCATACAATATCGACTCGGCGCTCTTGCCTTCGCATTTGTTGACCACGAGGATCACCGGCTTGTCCGCGCCGCGCAGCCACGCCGCAAAATGGCGGTCGGCGGGTGTAACCCCGGCGCGACCGTCGATCACGAAAAAGACCAGCTGCGCGTCGCCAAGCGCGCGTTCGGTTTGCGAGCGCATGCGTCCTTCGAGGCTTTCCGGCGGCATTTCTTCGAGCCCGGCGGTGTCGATGACGGTAAATCGAAGATCGGAAAGCTGGGCTTCCGCGCTACGGCGGTCGCGGGTGACACCGGGCGTTTCATGCACCAGAGCGAGTTGCCTTCCAACCAGCCGGTTGAAGAGCGTGGATTTTCCGACATTCGGACGGCCAATGATGGCGATGGTGAGGCCCATGCTCTCGCGCAACCTATCGCAGAGCGATCAGCTCTCCGGCATCGGTCAAAACATAAACCGTTCCGTCCACGACGAAGGGCGCAACCGAAATCGAGCCGCCGGCCGAAATCTTGCCGAGAAGCTCTCCGGTATAAGGGGAAATCGCCAACACCTCGCCGCGCGACCCGGAAAGCAACAAGCGGTCGCCCGCCAAGATGGGTCCGTTCCAGGTGATAAGATCTTCCTTTTTTTCCGGGTTGTTGTAGCGAATCAGCGCGGTGACCCAGCGGATAAGTCCGTCCTTCCGATTGAGACAGATCAATTGACCATCGATGGTGAGCACGTAGAGGTAATCGCCGGCGATCCACGGCGTTTCGACGCCGCCGAAAAGCTTGTCCCAGACCCGGCGTCCGGTCTTGAAATCGATCGCCACCATGCGGCCGCCGTGGCTGATGACGTAAACATGGTCCTTGGCAACCACCGGCAAGCCGCGGATATCGGTGATCTGGGAGGCAATGTCGCCCCGCCGCACCGGCCCTAAATTGTCCGACCACAGCACGCGGCCGTTGGACGATTGCAGGGCATAAATTTCGCCCGACGAATACGGCACGACGACGGTCGTACCCGAGACCGCGGGCGCCGAACCGCCGAGAAGCCCGGCAGCTTCCGAGATGCCGGAATGCGTCCAAATCGTTTTTCCGGTTGCGGCATCGAGCGCATAGAGTTCGTTGTCGATGGTAACGGCATAAATCCGGCCGTCCGAGAACGCGGGTGCCGAGCGAATGGGCCCTGAAATCTGCTGGTGCCAAATTTCTTTGCCGGTTTCGGGATCGAGCGCAAAGACGAGGGCGTATCCGGTCGTGACGTAAACCCGGCCGTCTCCGAAGGCGAGACCGCCGCCAAGCGAGCTATCAGCCTCGTCCGAATCCAACACGTCGGCGGTCCAAAGACGCTTTCCGTCCTTGGCGTCGAAAGCACGGATTTCCGATTCGGAATCCATGGTGAAAATTTTGCCCGCCGCCGCCACCGGCTGCGCCAGCAATCCTTCATCTCCGCTGGTCCCCGAGCCGATGGAAGCCCGCCACACGCGCTTGAGGGCATCGGGTATCCCCAAATGCTCCATGTCGTGCTCGGCGTTGCCGCCAGGCTGCGACCACTCGGAATTCTCGCTGGGGCGCGGCAAGGTCACCGGGATATTGACGAGTGCGAGATCGGGGACGATCTGATTTTCGTGGACGAGAACGGGGATCCGCTCGCCCTTCAGCGGCACTTTCTTATCTTCGCAGCCGGAAAGCAGCAGCGCCGCGACGAGAACCCCCGAAATGCAGAGGGTGCCCCGAATCCTCAACCCGCGGCGATCAGAATTCAACAACGGAAGCACCGGTCCAACAGAAATGTCCGCATCATGAACCGAAGGTCGGCAGCATTTCCTGGGCGCGGGTGCGAATTCCCTGGGGAACCGATTTATCGGTCGAAAGTTCGGTGAACATTTGCTTGGCGACGGCGGAATCGCCCTTGCGCAGCGCCAGCAGCGCCAGCAATTCACGAGCCGAAAAGCGCAGCGGATTGTCGGGAGCCGCAATCGGATCGAGCCGCGCTTTGAGTTCCGCCGGATCGACCGTCTCGAGACTGAGCGAGGCCGAACAGAGGGTCGCTATATCCCGGAGAGTCCGGTCGCTCGCCGAGGCTGAAAGCTGGTCATAGATATCGACCGCCTGAGCCAGTTCGCCGCGATCGGCCAATGTGCCCGCTTCATTGAACCGGGCCAGCATGCCGTAACCGTCGCTGCTACGGTCGGCCAGCGCCGAAAAGGCCTGCGCCGCCTCGCGCTCCTGGCTGGTATTGCGCAGCATCACGGCTTGGAAAAATGCATCTCCTTCGGCCATGACTTGCTTGAGCCGGTAATTCTGCCAATAGACGTAAGCCGCAGTCGCCAGAACGATCGCGACCGCGCCGGCAATGACGTAGAGCCCATAGCGGCGCCACAGCTTGTCGAGCTGATCGCGGCGCAGATCCTCATCGACTTCTTTAAAGACGTCGGACACCAATATCTCCCGTTATGGGCTGGCTAATAGCGCGGGACCGGTAAAATAGCGATCCTGCCTGCCGTTGGCAAACGCCGCCGGCCCGCCGCCATAAGGTCCAATCGTTGCCGATCGGGCCTGATATACTCCCTCCCCGACCAACTAGGCATCCCGATCTCGACGGGAGCGGAGCGAGGAATCATGGCGCCCATAAATCCGAATAAGGCAGGCTTGGCGTTGGGATCGTTTTTCGGCGGCTGGCATCTGCTTTGGTCAATCCTGGTTGCCTTGGGCTGGGCGCAAGCCCTTGTCGACTTCCTGTTCTGGATTCACTTCATCAAACCGGTCTACGTCATCGACAATTTTAGTCCCGGCCGGGCGCTGCTTTTGATCGCTATCACCTCGGCCGTCGGTTACGCCTTCGGCTACACCTTTGCCATTCTTTGGAACCGATTGCATCGGTAGAGTGCCGGGCGACCAAGAGATTTCCCGATTTCTCTCTATTCCCGCCATTTGATGGAGCAGCCGATACTCGGCAACTGGCGCGCGGGCCCCCGGCCGGTCTTGGCGATCCCGGACATCGCCTCATAGAGGTCGCGTCGGGTGACCTGGTCAGCGTGCATCCGGCCGTCGTCGAGCTGACCCCGGTATTGCAGCTCCAGCGCGCTATTGAAACCGAAAAAATCGGGCGTGCAAGCCGCTCCATAGGCGCGCGCCGTTTCCTGGGTTTCGTCAATGACATAAGGAAAGGGAAAGGCGTTCTGACGCGCGAAATCCTGCATCTTGTCAAAGGAGTCCTCGGGGTAGGCCGCCGTATCGTTGGACATGATGGCAATGGCGCCGATCCCCTGGGGCGTCAATTCGCGCACATCGCGGACGATACGGGCGATTGCCGCCTTCACATAGGGGCAATGATTGCAAATGAACATGATCAGAGTTCCGTGGGCGCCCTTCACATCCGCCAAGCGATAGATATTGCCGTCGATGCCGCGAAGGGCGAAGTCCCGCGCCTTCCAGCCGAAATCGCAAACCGGTGCGGTCACCGCCATGCCCCAAGCCTCCCAAATCCGATTTTCAATGCTAGTTGTGAATGATCAATGATTTACCAAACGGTTTCAATCGCCGACAGTTCATAACTTACTTGAAAATACTATCATTAACTTATTGTTATTACTAAATATTATAAATATGACGCGGGATCGCCAGGATGCCCGTTCCATGGCCCCCCCTAACCGAATGTTAACGCCTCGTCGCCGATAATCGGCGTTCGCGGCGGGCTGCAAATTTCGCCTCGAATACCAGGGATCGCCATGGCAAACGCGGGAAAAAACGGACGGCGCACTTTGCGAGCGGGAATCGCCCTGATTCCGGCGCTTCTGATTGTCGCCGGCTGCACGCCGGAAAACGCCGCCATCATGGCCGGAGCGTCGATCATCAGCGTGATGGAAACCGACAAGACCATCCCCGATCACGTCATGTCGCAGGTGTTGAACAAAGATTGTTCGGCCTTGCGGCTGGTGAATGACAAGAAAATGTGTCTGGACGAAAATTCGACGACGACCGTCGCCGAATCGGATCAGACGTATTGCTATCACACCTTGGGCGAAATCAGCTGCTATGCGACCCCGAATCCTTACGATCCCCATACCAACCAGGTCGCCTGGCCGCGGCCTGCGGAGCCTGACTCCTCGTCATCGCTCGCTTTACGGGACGGTGAAAATAAGGGACACTAAAACCCGGACAACCATTGGTTTTCTGGCTTTTGGTCTCTTATGTGACACCGCCGATGGCGACGCTGATCCGCCTCGCCGACCGCAAGTATTCGCAGCGCAGAATCACCTTCGGCCGCGAAGAGTTGAATCTGCTGCTCGCGCTTTATTCACGCCATGTTGCCAGCGGGGATTGGCGCGATTACGCGATCGATCACGGTGTCGGTATGGCGGTGTTTTCGGTCTTTCGCCGGTCCGAGGGGCGGCCGGTCTTCGCCATCGCGAAATGCGCGGATTCGGCCGAGGCCGCCGGCAATTACATTCTCTTCGATGGACGGCGGATTTTGAAAAAGGCGCGCACGCTTTCCGCGGTGCTCACCTCGCTCGAGCCGGTGTTGCGGCTCGTGGTTTCGAACGTCTAGAAAATTTACCTCTAGAAAGTTTACGTCTAAAAAGTTTTCCGGCGAAAATTCGGCGTTTAGAGATGGCCGATGCGGGGTTTTCCCCCATGGTCCGATTCGCTGCGTCCCAGGCTCTCCAGAATCTTGGTCGAATCCTTCGCCTTGTAGATGCACTGGGTCAGCATGCTCATGATTTCGATGTTGTTATGGAGCACGGCGCGGGCTTGAGGGCGCGTGTCGTCCACGATCTTTTCCGAGCGGCGGATGATGTCGCTTTGAACCTCGGAAAGGAGATCTTCGAGTTTCCAGCCCTGGGGATGATCGCCGGACGGAAAGAAATGGGTCATGGAACGGGCTCCTGGCAGGGGGACTACGTGGCCCCGCAACCTAGCTTGGGCCCGCTGGCTTAAATTTCGGTAAAGGAAGATGCAGCGCAAGATTTTGAAATTCCGTAGATTATTTGGGCTTGCCGGGGGATTGGCCGGGTTTGCCGCCGCGATCCTCGTGACTCCGGCGCTGGCCATCGAGGACAAAGGGGGGGACAAGGGCAAAGCGGCCTTCGAACGCGGCGATTTCACCAACGCCTTTAAGGAATGGCAGCTCCTGGCAGCCCGGAACGACGCGGGCGCCGAATTCGGCCTTGGGATGATGATGCTCGACGGCACGGGCGTGAAGAAGGACGAGCGCCATGCAGTCATCTGGATCCAAAAAGCGGCCGATCACGGTCTGCGCGAAGCCCAGTTCGAAATCGGCGTGCTTTACGGCATCGGCCGTGCCGTGCCTCAGGATTATGCCGAGGCCGCGAAATGGCTGAAGCGCTCCGCCGACAAGGGCGATGCGCGCGCCCAATCCCATCTCGGCTACCTCTATCAGAAGGGCCTCGGCGTGGACCAAAGCGATCCCGAGGCGTTCCGGCTCTATCACCTTGCCGCCGACCAGGGTTTGGCCGAAGGGCAGCTCAACCTTGGAATCATGTATGCGACGGGAACCGCCACCCTGCAGGACTTCGTCCAGGCCCATATGTGGTTCAACTTGGCGGCGGCCCAGGGCGACAAGGCAGCGGCCGAAAATCGCGATCAGCTCGCCCGCAAAATGACCAAGGAGCAGATCCAGAATGCCCAGACGCTGGCGGTCAATTGGCAGCCCAAGTCGGCCATCGCCAAATCCACAGCCGCCAAATCAGCGAGCGTAGAATCGGCGCCAAAACCGGAATCGGCATCCGCGGATTCGCGAACCAAGAAGTCTCATGCGACCGAAAAGACGTCGGTGGTCACGCCGACGGCTCCGACGCCACCCACCGCGCCGACGCCGCCCATCGCCGCAGCGGCACCCGCCCCAACCCCGCCCGTGGCGCCGACGGCGAAAGCGAAGCCGGCCTTGGGCGCCGCCGGCCTGCCCGTCGATAAAACGGCAAAGGCCGCGGCAAAAACAAATGCGACCAATGGCGAGGACAAAACCAACAAGACCGCCCCAATAGCGGGTCCAACAGTGGCCAAGACACCGCCGGCCAAGGCCGCGGGGGCCGATGCGCCCACTTCTCCTCCGGCAGCCGTCCCGGCTGGCAGCGACTTCACTCCGATTTTAACCCCAACCGGCGCTCCGCCACCGTCCAGCAGCCTGGCGCCGCCGCCGACCCAAGACGCCGGCAAGCCGATTTCGCTTACGAAATAGCGGTGATTTCAAATCGCTTACGCCGGGGCCGGGTCGCGGCCCAGATCGTGGCTAGGCCGAAATTAAGGTCTTATTAACCACTCGGCGTAATTCTCGAACCCTCGCTTCCCTCCGGAGCAAGCCGATGACCGATCTTCGACACATGGACTTTTCGCGTATCCGCGACGAGGACCTGACCGCGGAACAGCGCAAGGAAATCGAACGCCGTTTCCAGGCATTTTCGGGCGCGCTTGCCCGAGTTAAGAATCCGGCCCCGGCGGCCACGGCCCCCAAAAAGACCGTAGCCAAATGGGCGCCGCGGGTTTACAGCGCCCGCTAGGCTTTACCTAACCCGAAACCGCCCAACCCGAAACCGCCCAACCCGAAAACGGGCGATTATTTTACTTTTTCCGCGTCCGAGCTGTTGGACGGCGGGCCGTTGAGGGGCTGACCCTTGCGGAAGGCGGTCTTCTTGTAGTGGTCGCCGTCCTTGGCGATCTTGGTGGTCCAGCCGGTCGCCCACGTAATGACGGCAGTACCGCCATCTTCCTTCCATGTGCCGACCATTTCCTTGTGAAGGCTCGACTTCGCCTTGCCGTCGCCCGAGAGCGTGATTTCGAAGGGCTGTCCGCCCGAATCCTTCACCTTCCAGACCCCTTCCCAGCTGCTCGCCGCGAAGGCGGCAAAACTCGTGACCGCAAGGGCAAATACCAATGCCGCAGCGGCTGCCATCATCTTTTTCATTGTCATGAGTTCCTCCTCAACATCCTTGACCTTATGGCCTTAAGGAATAACCCAGGTTACTCCATCTTGTTCCCGGCTTGGAGGGCCCGCTTTGTCGCAGCCGCCTTGATCCGGCGCCTTTCGTCGGCGGAGGCGTCACGCCAGCGGGCGATCTCGTTCCGGGTGCGAAAACAGCCGACGCAATAAGTCCGCGTCGCATCCAGCGCGCAAACCTTCACGCAGGGCGTTTCGATGTTCTCCGGCGCGAATTTCGGATCCGCCATGGCTATTTCCACTCGCCCATACTATTCCCACTCAATCGTGCCGGGCGGTTTGCTGGTCACGTCGTAGACCACCCGGTTGATGCCCTTCACCTCGTTGATGATCCGGGTGGCGACCCGGCCGAGGAATTCATGGGGGAACGGGAAGTAATCGGCGGTCATGCCGTCCTGGGACGTGACCGCGCGGAGCGCGCAAACATAATCATAGGATCGCTCATCGCCCATCACGCCGACGGTTCGCACAGGAAGGAGCACGGCGAAGGCCTGCCAGATCGCGTCGTAAAGCCCGGCATTGCGAATTTCTTCGAGATAAACCGCATCGGCCCGGCGCAAAATCGCCAATTTCTCCGCGGTGATTTCCCCGGGGATACGGATCGCCAGCCCCGGGCCGGGGAACGGATGACGCGCCGTCATGCGCTCAGGCAGCCCCAATTCACGGCCAAGGGCGCGCACTTCGTCCTTGAACAATTCCCGCAAGGGTTCGACCAGCGCCATCTTCATGCGCTCCGGCAAGCCGCCGACATTGTGATGGGATTTGATGGTGACGCTCGGCCCGCCGCGGGCCGAAACCGATTCGATCACATCGGGATAGAGCGTCCCTTGCGCGAGGAAATCCGCGCCCCCCGCTTTTTTCGCTTCCTCGTCGAACACATCGATGAACGTGGCGCCGATGATTTTGCGCTTCTGCTCGGGATCGGTGACGCCGGATAGCTTCTTCAAGAACAGCGCGCGCGCCTCGCGATGAACCAGCGGAATATTGTAATGGCCGTGAAAAACATCGACGACCTCTTCCGCTTCGCCCTCGCGCAAAAGTCCGGTATCGACGAACACGCAGAGGAGCTGATCGCCGATCGCTTCGTGCAGAAGAGCCGCGGTCACCGCCGAATCGACGCCGCCGGAAAGCCCGCAAATCACCCGGCCTTTTTTCACCTTGGCGCGAATATCGATCAGCGCGCGCTCGCGGAATGCGGCCATCGTCCAATCGCCCCGGCATTTGGCGATGGCGTGGGTAAAATTGCGAATCAAGGCGGCGCCGTGGGGCGTGTGCACGACTTCGGGGTGGAACTGCACGCCGTAGAATCTCCGTTTGTCGTCGGCGATCGCGGCAAAGGGCGCGCCCTCGCTGGTGCCGACGACGCGGAACTCCTTCGGCAGGTTGATGACCCGATCGCCGTGGCTCATCCAGACTTGTTCGCGCATGCCCTTTTTCCAAACGCCGTCGAACAGCAGGCAGTCGCTGACCACGTCGAGAAACGCCCGGCCGAATTCCCGGGTGTTGCCCGGCTCCACGACGCCGCCCAATTGCGCACACATCGTTTGTTCGCCGTAGCAGATGCCGAGCACCGGCACGCCCAGATCGAAAACCAATTGCGGTGCGCGGGGACTCTCCGCCGTGGTGACCGAGGCCGGTCCACCGGACAAAATAATTGCCGCCGGCTGAAAAGCGCGAATCGCATCGTCGCTCATCGTGCAGGGATGGATTTCGCAATAGACCCCGCTCTCGCGCACGCGCCGCGCGATGAGCTGGGTCACCTGCGACCCGAAATCGAGAATCAGAATGCGATCCTGCATTTATGCCGCCCTTCGTGGGAGATCGTCCATCCCTGGCCCTGGCGAGGGCTGGGACGATAGCGAATCGGGGGCCGGCACTCCAGTCATCTGGTCACCCCCAAACATTCGAACACCGCGACAAAAAATCCGTCGGTTCTATGCTGCTTCGGCGTCAAGACCAGATAGGGCCCTTCCGCGGGGCAAGGCCGGTCGATCATCTCCGCCCAGATTTTCTTGACCGGCACCGCCACGAATTCGCTTTGATGGCTAAGAAACCATTCCACTTGATCCTCATTTTCCTCGCGGAGCAGCGAACAGGTCGCATAGATAAGCCGGCCGCCGGGTTTCACAAGATCGGCCGCTTCGCGCAAGACTTGCCGCTGCACAGCAGTCACCCGTTCGAGTTCCTCGGGCGTCAGGCGCCAGCGCGCGGTCGGATCCCGCCGCCACGCGCCGGTCCCGGTGCACGGGGCATCGACCAGCACGCGATGCGCCGACCCGCGGTGCTTCTTCAGCCAGGGGTCGTCCACGGTCAGACGATGCGCTTTGACGATCCGCGCACCCGCCCGCTTGATCCGCGGTCCGCTGCGCGCCAAGCGCATCGATACGTCAAGGGCGGCGATCTCGCCCTTATTCCGCATCGCCACCGCCAGCGCCAGCGTTTTGCCTCCGCCGCCAGCGCAATAATCCACGACGAATTGCCCGGCTTGCGCATCGGTCAGGAGCGAAACGATCTGTGAGCCCTCGTCCTGGATTTCCACCAAACCGTCGCGATAGAGGTCGAGCCCGGTGATCGGCCGCCGCGACGCCAGGCGCAAGCCCCACGGCGAAAGCCGCGTCGGCTGCGCTTCGATCCCGGCCTTGGCCAGTTCCGCCATGACCGCCTCGCGGGAGGTCTTGATCGTATTGACCCGGAGATCCATGGGCGCTTCTTGATTGAGCGCCTCCATCTCTTCGAGGAAACCGCCGCCGAACCGGCGCTCCAGATACGGCGCCAGCCATTCCGGGCAATTTGCCGCAATCGCAATCGGTTGTTCAGCCGGATGAAGCGGCTTTCCCGAAAGGTCTTCGACTAGTTTCCGCTCGTCGTCCTTGAGGAGCCGCGGCGCGTAATCCTTTCCGCAGAACAACTCGGCGATGGCGTCCGGTGTCAGGCGCTCACCCAGGACAAGCCACGCCAGCAAGGCCAGGCGCGGCGAGGATTCGACAGCCGATGCCCGCGAGATCCACCATTCGATGGCCATGCGATTGCGAATAACGGAATAAACCTGGGCGAGGACCGCCGGGCGATCCTTGGCGCCCATATACCGCCGCTCGCGCAAATATTCCGCGATGACGCGATCGGCGGGTTTGTCCGTCCCTTCGACTGAAGCGAGAAGTTCGATGGCGGCGGCGCAGCGTGAAGCCGGCGTCATGTCAGAATCGGGCCGTTCCCGCGGCGCATGGCCGCGCGATTAGCTTTCCTTGCGGTAATTGGGCGTCTCACGGGTGATCGCCACGTCGTGGACGTGGCTTTCCATGAGCCCCGCATTGGTGGTGCGGATAAAGCGGCAATTGCGGCGCATCTCGGCAATGGTGGCGTTGCCGGTATAGCCCATCGCCGCGCGCAAGCCGCCCATGAGCTGATGGACGACGTTCATGGCCGGGCCTTTGTAAGGCACGCGGCCTTCGACGCCTTCCGGCACGAGCTTGAGCGAATCGGAAATTTCCTGCTGGAAATAGCGGTCGGCAGAGCCGCGCGCCATCGCCCCGATCGATCCCATGCCGCGATAAGGCTTATAAGAGCGGCCCTGATAGAGGAAAACGTCGCCCGGGCTTTCATCGGTCCCGGCCAGCAGCGACCCGATCATGGCGCAATCGGCGCCCGCCGCGATCGCTTTGGCGAGATCGCCGGAATATTTGATGCCCCCATCGGCGATCACCGGAATGTCGTTCTTGCGGCATTCCTCGGCGACATCGAGCAACGCCGTCAATTGCGGAACGCCGACCCCGGCAACGATCCGCGTCGTGCAGATCGAGCCCGGCCCGATCCCGACCTTGACCGCATCGGCACCGGCATCGATCAAGGCCCGCGCCCCTTCGGCGGTTGCGATGTTGCCGGCCACCACCTGAGCATAATTGCTGAGCTTCTTGATCTCGCCGACGGCGCTGATCACGCCGCGGGAATGTCCATGCGCAGTATCGACAACGATGACGTCGACTTCGGCATCGATCAAAGCTTGGACCCGGCGCAAGCCATCCGCCCCGACGCCGACCGCAGCCGCCACGCGCAGCCGCCCTTTCTCGTCCTTACTCGCGCTGGGAAAGCGCTGGGATTTTTCGATGTCCTTGACGGTGATGAGGCCGATGCATCGATAAGCGTCGTCCACCACCAGCAATTTTTCGATACGGTGCTGATGAAGAAGCCTTTTTGCTTCGTCCCGCGTCACGTTCTCGCGCACCGTGACGAGATTGTCCTTCGTCATCAACTCGCTCACCGGCTGCTTCGCGTTATCGGCAAAGCGGACGTCGCGATTGGTGAGAATGCCGACCAGCTTGCCGCTTCCCCGCTCCACCACGGGGATGCCGGAAATCCGCCAATCGGCCATCAAACGAAGGGCATCGGCCAGCGTCTGCTCGGGATGGATCGTCACCGGATTGACGACGATGCCTGACTCGAATTTCTTCACCTTGCGGACTTCGTCGGCCTGCTGTTCCGGTTCGAGATTTTTGTGGATGACGCCGATGCCGCCCGCCTGCGCCATGACGATGGCCAAGGCACTTTCGGTCACGGTATCCATCGCCGCGGAAACCAGCGGGATGCCGAGTTCGATGTCGCGGGTCAGACGCGTCCTGGTATCGGCCGAAGCCGGGAGCACGGCGGATTCCGCCGGCACCAGCAGGACGTCATCGAAGGTCAGAGTTTCTCGGAAATTCATACCACTTGCCCGGCTGAGCGGTGGCGGCACATCATACACATAAGTCGGCGGCTGCCAAGGCGAATCCAAGGCGTCGAATGGGGCTCCTGCGACAGGGTAACACTGGTCATGACCGGCTCCCCGCCGGTACAATCCGGCCTTAGCGATGTTGCGGATATAGTGGGAAGACAAAATGGCAAAACAAGACAAGGGTCCTATTCCCCATAAGCGGGTTCTGACCTGGATTCTGGTCGCCGACGGCGCCAGAGCCCGTATCCTCGCCCATGAAGGCCCCGGCAAGGGCCTGGTCGACGCGATGGACCACGACTTCGTCGGCAGCAAGGAGCGCATGAGCGACATGGTGAGCGACAGGCCCGGCCGAACCCAGGGCAGCCACGATTCGTCCCATCACGCCTTCGGACCGAAGACCGAATGGCACCGCTTCGAGAAGAACCAGTTCGCGAAGCGGATGGCGGAAATTCTCGAAAAGGCGGCGTCGCAGAATCTTTACGACCGCCTGGTGCTGGTGGCCCCGCCTCAAGCCTTGGGCGATCTTCGCGCCGCACTTGGCCAGCACGCCCAAAAGAAAATCACCGGCGAGCTCGACAAGGATTTGACGCATGTGTCGGTGCACGATCTCGGCTCGCACTTATCGGATATCGTGCGGCTTTAGTCCCGAAATTTCCCAAGAGGTTCAGCGGGCCCAAGAGATCTAGGTGGTTCTGGCGCGAAAGCCCGTCGCCACGATATAGACCTCCGCGGACTCGGAACGGCTCGCCGGCGGCTTGACGCGTTTGACCGCGGCAAAATCGGCGCGCAGCGCCTTTTGAAAGGCTTCATCGCCCGCCCCTTGCAGCATCTTCGTGACGAAGACGCCGTTCGGCGCCAAGACTTCGCGGGCGAATTCATGGGCCGCCTCGCATAGCGTCAGAATTCGCAAATGATCGGTTTGACGTTCGCCCGTCGTGTTGGGCGCCATATCGCTCAGCACCACATCGGCGGGACCGGCGAGCGCCGCTTTGAGCGCAGCCGGAGCATCCGGCGCCAAAAAATCCTTCTTGAGAATCGCAACACCGGCGATGGGATCGAGATCGCCGATATCGAGCGCAACGACTTTTCCCTGGGCCCGCCCCTGCTCGCCCTCGGCGTTGACGCGTTGCGCCGCCACCTGGGTCCAACCGCCGGGAGCCGCCCCCAAATCGACGACGCGCTTTCCCGGTTTGAGAAATCGGTATTTGTCGTCGATCTCGACGAGCTTGAGGGCCGCCCGCGAGCGATAACCGCGGCGCTTGGCTTCGGCCACATAGGGATCGTTCAGTTGCCGCTGCAGCCATCGGGTGGAAGAAAGTTTCCGTCCCTTGGCGCTTTTGACTCTGACGAAGAGCCGGCCGCCTCTTCGTTCGCCGCTCACGTGCCGGCCTCGGCCGAACGGATGAGGCCCAGCAAAATTCCCTCGCGCACGCCGCGATCGGCGACGCGAAGCCTTCCCACCGGCCAGGTCGCGCAAATCGCCTCCAAGATCGCGCAGCCTGCCACCACCAGATCGGCGCGTTTGGGTCCAATGCAGGGATGGGCGGAGCGCTCCGTCAAACCCATGGCGGCGAGCGAGCGGCTCAAGCTCGCCACATCATCGAAAGTCAGATAGGCGCCGTCGACGGCGGTGCGATTGTACCGGTCCAATCCGAGATGGACGCCGGCCAAGGTCGTCACCGTGCCGGAGGTGCCGAGCATCTGCACGACACCTGCCGCGATGCGATCGCGAATCTGGTGCCGCTCTTCGAAGGGCGCCACACGCCGCATCACCTTGGCGACGATTTCCCGATACGCCGATTCCGGCAATCGGTCGCCGCCATAGCGTTCGGCCAGCGTCACCACGCCGTAAGGAAGCGACATCGATTCTTCGATTCGGATTTCGCGACCGCCGGCGGCCGAGAGCCACATCAATTCCGTGCTGCCGCCGCCAATATCGAAGACCACCGCGAATTCGCGTTCGCGCTCCAAAAGGGTGGCACAGCCGTCCAAGGCAAGCCGCGCCTCTTCGACCGGCGAGATGATCTCGATTTCCAGTCCGGTTTCAGCCTGAACCCGTTCGATGAATTCGTCGCAATTGGAGGCGCGGCGGCAGGCCTCGGTCGCCACATTGCGTCGCTTGGAGACGCCGAGCCGCCGCATCCGTTGCGCGCAGACCTTGAGCGCTTCGATCGCACGATCCATAGCAGGCTCGGAGAGCCGGTCGCTGTGGACCAATCCCTCCCCCAGCCGAACGATGCGCGAAAAAGCATCCACCACGCGAAAGCCGTCGCCGACCGGGCAGGCCGCCAAGAGCCTACAGTTATGGGTCCCAAGATCGAGTGCCGCGAAGACCGGAGCGTTCTTGACGAGCGCCCGCATCTCGCCCCGTTCGCGCCGCGGGCTATTCCCGTCCACCATGCCGGCACTCTTGCATTGGATCGAGGGTCCTTGACCGATTCTTCACGGGTTCTTCACGGGGCAATTCTTAAAGTCTTAAAGGCGGCAACGGGGCGATTTTACTTCAGGAAAACCAACGGCCCAAAGCCCTTTAACCTTGCTTAAACCCCAATGCGGCATTAAATCTGGGCGGGCCGGAACGCATAGGGACTTGAAGCGTTTGGGCTTTGTGGCGCAGGATTCGCTCCGCTCGGATGGGGGATAGTTTAGCGGTAGAACTCCCGGCTCTGGACCGGGCAGCCTTGGTTCGAATCCAGGTCCCCCAGCCAAGTATTCATTACGGCCTTTTGTTCGCATTTTTGTTCGCGGGCCGCCCTGAGAGCGGAAATAATCTTTGCGCGTCCTTATCCCGTTGATTTAGTTTTTATCCGCCGCCCGAGACTATGCGCTAAATCGCCATGTTTTTCTTGCATTTCAGTAGTCCCGGCCTTCCGGGGATTTTTCTGGCGCTGGCCGCCATCGCCTATCAGATCCTCGCTTTGAGGGCGGTGGCGCGGTTCAAGCTGCGCAACGGCGGCGGATCGTTCCGGCCGCCGGTGAGTGTTCTCGTTCCCGCGCACGGCCTGCAGCCGAAACTCTATGAGTGCCTGCGCTCGATCTGCGATCAAGACTACCCTGTCTACCAAGTGCTGTTCGGTTTGCATTCCCCCGACGACCCGGCGCGGCCCGTCATCGAGCGCATCATCGCCGAATTTCCCGGCCGCGACCTCAAGCTCGTCATCGACGGTTACATGATCGGGGCCAATCCGAAGAATTGCAATCTCGCCAACATGTATCCGTCCGCCAAGCACGGCGTCATCGTGATGGTGGACAGCGACATCAAGGTCGAACGCGATTTCTTGGCCACCGTCGTCGAGCCGCTGGAAGATTCGGCGGTCGGCGGCGTCACCTGCATCTATAAGGCGGCGGCCGAAAACGGTTTGCCGTCGCAGCTCGGCGCCTTGGCAATCAACGATTGGTTCATTCCGTCCGCCCTGGTCGATCTCGGCATGCGCGAAATCGATATCTGCTATGGTGCTGCGATCGCCGTCACTCGGGAGTCCCTCGATTCGATCGGCGGGTTCGCGGCGATGGCGTCCGCGGTCGCCCAAGATTACGTCTTCGGCAAGGAGCTGAACCGCCACGGCTATCGCATCGCCCTGGCGCCTTGCGTGGTCGAGACGATCGTTTCCGAGCCGCATTTCGGGTCGTTGTTCCGTCACGAGCTGCGCTGGAACCGCGCGGTGCGCACCTGCCGACCCTTCGATCACGGGCTGTCGGTGGTGACACACTCGCTGCCGCTTTCCGCTCTTCTCTTGATGTTCCCCTATCCGACCCTGCTGGGCGGCGCGCTGATTGCCACCATGGTGGCCTTGCGCATCGTCTTGCATCACGTCGTACGGGCGCGAATTCCCATAGCGGGGCACCCGCAGCCCTGGCTGGTTCCGGTGCGCGAATGCTTGACCTGCGGCGTTTGGCTGGCGAGTTTCTTCGCCAAGACCGTGCGCTGGGGCAAACACCGGCTGGTCATTGACGGCGATTACAGCATGTCGGTTGCCGAAGACGGCGGACCCTAAGGCGTCTGCGTGAAACGCCTGATCGTCACGGCCGATGATTTCGGCCTATCCATTCCCGTCAATGAAGCGGTTGAAGAAGCGCACCGGCGCGGGATCCTAACCGCCGCGAGCTTGATGGTCGGCGCGCCCGCAGCAGGAGACGCGGTGAACCGCGCCCGCCGCATGCCCAAGCTCGGTGTCGGTCTTCATCTGGTTCTTGTCGACGGCCAGCCGCTTTCCCCTATCGAAGACATCCCGGACTTGCTTCAACCGGACGGCTTGTTCTCCAGCGACCTGTTCCGCAAAGGTGCCGAAATCTTTCTTCGTTCGGAGACGAGGGCGCAAATGGATTCCGAAGTCGAGGCCCAGTTCGAAGCCTTCCGGCGCACGGGCTTGCCCCTCGATCACGTCAACGGGCACCACCATTTCCATCTTCATCCCAGCGTCGCGGCGAGCATCGCCGCGCGGGCCGCGCGTTTCGACGTTCGCGCCGTACGCGTTCCCAATGAGCCGTTCCTCAGTTCCTGGCGCGCGATGGGTGATGGCTTGAGGCGGCGTTTCGCGACCTGGCTTTTCCACCTGCCGCAGGTTTGGTCGCTGAAACGCCGTTTGAGATCCGCCGGCATCGCCGCCAACGACCGGATATTCGGATTGAACGACAGCGGCGCCATGACCCGCACGACCGTTCTGAAATTTCTCGAGCATTTGCCCGGCGGCGTGTCCGAGCTCTATTGCCATCCCGCCACCCGCCGTTGGGACACCCCCTTTCCGATCCGGCCGGATTACCGCTGTGTCGAAGAATTCGAGGCGCTGGTCGATCCCGAGGTGGTGGCCGCGGTTAAGCGCTTGCAGATCGAGCTCATCCCGTTCGCCGCGCTCGCGGCGCCTCGCCGGACTTAGGAGATTTGGTGAGAACGAAACTCCTCTTGGCCGCGCTTGCGGGCTTGGGGCTGGGAACCGCCTTGGTGGCCTATTACGGCCTCGACGCGGTGGGAGGCGATTTCCTCGCCGCCGGCTGGCGCGGCTTGGCCGCCATCACGGCATTTCAACTTTTCCCGGTTGCCGCCTGCGGTCTCGCCTGGCGGATTATTGCAACGAATGGGCGGCACGGCTCGAGCCTCGTCTTTCTTTGGGCGCGGTACATCCGCGACGGCATCGGCAATCTCTTCGCCCTGATTCCGGGTGCCGGTGAAATCGCCGGTACGCGGGCGCTCGCCCTTCACGGGATCGACGCCCGCCTTGCCGCAGCGACCACGATCGTCGACATGACCGCCGAATTGCTGGCTCAAGCCGCCTTTACCGCGATCGGGCTCCTGCTCCTCTTTCACGACCGCCCGGGGGAGCCGATTTTGTATTGGGGCGCCTGGGGATTAGCGTTCGCCATTCCCGCTGCGCTGGGATTCTTCATTGCCCAACGCGCCGGGCTTTTCAAACTCGTCGATCCCATCGTCGAGCGTTTCGCGCAGTCATTTCGTTATGCCCAAGGCAATAATGGGGGCAGCCCCAATCTCCACGAAGCGATCGTGGCCCTCTATCGCCGGCCGAGCCGCATTTCCGCCAGTTTTCTCATTCATCTTGCAGCTTGGATTTTGGCGGGGGCCGGAACCTGGGTGGCGCTGCAATTCATCGGGCATCCGCTGCCGCTATCCCAGGCCATCGTCATCGAAAGTCTGGTCTTTGCCTTGCGCAGTGCCGCCTTCATCGTGCCGTGGGGTGCCGGAATTCAGGAAGGCGGCTACGTCGTGGTTGGTGCCGTCTTCGGCTTACCCCCGGAGGCGGCGCTCGCCATTTCTCTGCTCAAGCGCGCGCGCGACCTCGTTCTCGGCGTTCCGGCCGCCGCCGCCTGGCAGCTTTGGGAAGGCCAACGAATCTGGCGCCGGACCAAGGCCCGCCCTCATCATTAGCGGCGAATAACCGCTGAACCCGATTTCACTCTGCTAAACTGGCGCCGATGATGTCCCCTTCGCCGTCCAAAGAACCCTTCGTTTCCGCCGCATTCGAGCGCGCCTATGGAGCCGTTCTGGCCCATCTGGTGGAATTGTCCCGCCGCCGCGGCTGGTTCGTCATCGCCGTTGCTGCGATCGCGACCGTGCTCTGCGGCTTCTATGCGGCCAACCATATGGGGATTGAAACCGATCCCAATAAGCTGCTTTCGCCCGACTTGCCGTACCGCAAAACTTTCCTCGACTTCAGCCGCTCTTTCCCGATGCTGGGCGACAATCTTGTCATCGTCATCGACGGCGGCACCGCCGATCAGGCCGAAGACGCCGCCGCCGCCCTGGTTGCACGCTTCAAGAAGCGCACCGATCTTTTCGACAACGTCTTTGCGCCCACGGTCGACCCGTTCTTCCGCACGAACGGACTTTTATTTTTGGATCCACCCGAATTGCAGGATCTCTCCGACCAACTCGCTTCGGCCGAGCCATTCATCGCGGCACTCGGACAGGACATGAGTCTTCGCGGACTGTTTCAGGTCATGGGTCTTGCGGCCGATGCCGTTGTCAGCGGCGATGCCGATCCCCAATCCTTGAAGCGAATCTTCGGCGCATTGAATGAAACCATCACAGCACGGCTCGACGGCAAGCCGGAAACGCTGAGCTGGCGCGCGCTGCTCTCGCCAAAGCCGCTTTCGCCTTCGGAAAAGCGGCAGATCATCGTGGTGACGCCGAAACTCTCCTTCAAGTCGCTCTCGCCGGCGGACGAGGCGATTGCCGAAAGCCGCAAGGCCGGCACCGAGCTTGGCCTCGGCGCGCCCGGGACGCCTCAACTCCTCATTACCGGGGGTGCGGCCCTCGACAATGACGAGATGCAAAGCGTGATGGATGGCGTGGGCCTTGCCAGCGTCATTTCCTTGGTGCTGGTCACGTTCGTCGTCTTCGTCGGCTTGCGCTCGCCGCGTCTCGTTGTCGCCGCCGTTGCCACTCTTCTCATGAGTTTGGTCTGGACCGCGGGCTTTGCGGCCATCGCCGTCGGCCACCTCAATCTTATTTCCGTCGCTTTCGCCGTTCTCTTCATCGGCCTTGCGGTCGATTTCAGCATCCAATTCGGCCTTCGTTACCGTGAAGGCGTGGACGCCGGACATTCGCAAGCCGATTCGCTGCGGGAGGCCGCGGTCGGCACGGGAGCCGCGATCGGTTTGGCGGCGTTGTGCGCGGCAATCGGCTTTTTCTCTTTCGTGCCGACCGCCTATATCGGCCTTTCCGAACTCGGCATTATCGCCGGCGGCAGCATGTTCATCGGCCTGTTCGCGACCCTCACAATCTTGCCCGCTTTTCTTGCGATCCTGCCGGTGCGCCCGAATCCCTTGGCCGCCGGGCACATCGTGGGGCCGGTCCGTTTTGGGCAATTCTCGGAGCGTCACGCCGGCAAGATATGTCTTGGAGCATTGGCGCTCGGCCTGTCGTCACTGTTGTTTCTGCCCAGTGCACGGTTCGATTTCGATCCTATTCATCTCAAGGATCAGAACACGGAATCGGTGCGGGCGTATCTGGACCTGACCCAGAACAGCGAATCTTCGCCCTATAGCATCAATATCGTCGAGCCCGACTTGGCGGCGGCGGATGCGCTGGCGCAGAAGCTGGACAAACTTCCGGAAGTCGCAGGCACGGCGACTCTGACCTCCTTCATCCCGAAGGACCAGGAGGCGAAACTCGCGATCATCGACAATATGTCGATCTTTCTCGGGCCCGTCCTGCGGCCCGCGCCGAGCACGCCGCCGGAGACCGCCGCTGAACGGAAAAATGCAATCGATGTGTTCCACGCCAAATTGGACGCCCTTGCCGCTTCGCCAAAGGCGGGAGATTTAGCCAGTTCCGCACATCAGCTTTCCGCCTTGCTCAGCCGTCTTCCAGCAAATGCCGACGACCACGCTTATCAAGATTTCGAAACCGCGCTGGTCGCCAACCTGCCCGCCCGCCTCGACGGGCTGCGCCAAAGCCTGAAGGCCGGCCCGGTCACGATCAAAGATCTGCCGGCCGATATCAAACAGCGCTATGTGACGCCGGACGGCCATGCGCGCATCGAGGTTTATCCCAAGGAGAATCTTGAACAGCAACAGCCGCTCATCCGTTTCGTCAAGGCCGTGCGCGAGATTGCGCCCGATGCCACCGATACGCCGGTGGTTCTTCTCGAGGGCGGCAACACGGTCATCGACGCCTTCAAGGAAGCGGGCGCCATCGCCTTCGTCGCCATCACGATTCTGCTGCTCATCGTGCTGCGCAGCGTGATCGAGACCTTGTTCGTGCTGCTGCCGCTGGTGCTGGCCAGCGCCTTGACCGCGGCGATCGCGGTCTTGCTCGGCATTCCCTTCAACTTCGCCAATGTGATCGCGATGCCGTTGCTGTTCAGTCTCGGCGTCGCCTTCGGGCTCTACCTGGTGATGCGATACCGGGAAACCGGGAGCGTCGCCGACCTGATGCACAGCAGCACGCCGCGCGCCGTGGTTTTCAGCGCACTGACGACAATGGTTTCCTTCGGGAGCCTGATGATCTCGAGCCATCGCGGCACCGCCAGCATGGGGCAATTGCTCGCCCTCTGCCTCACCCTCGCCCTGATGTGCACGGTGATCGTCTTGCCGGCGCTGCTGGCGTGGCGGGCGAGACGTAAGTTTTGACTGGGCCTTAACGCGAAGCGGTCAGCTGTTGAATCATCCCGAATTGATCGTAGTCGTGCCAGTGCTCCGCCAGCATGCCATCGGCCAATTGGTAGAAATCGGTGAAGGAGACTTCGACGTGCCGTCCCGTCGGCACCAGCGATCCGAATGGGCCGGTTTGCGTGCCGGTAAATAAAGAGCGCGCCACGACCCGGTCTCCCGCCGCGACCACATCCTTCAAAGAAAAGCATCCGTCGGGAAACGCACTCCACAGAGCCTTGAGTTTTATCGCAACGCCCGAGGCGTCACTTGGCGCACCCGGCGTCGGGTCGTGATCGAAGAAATCCGGGCTTAGAAAGGCCGGCGCTCGCTCAAATTTTCCCGTTGCCAGCACTTCCGCAAAGAATTGGGCGACGCGCTCGCCATTCGCCCGCGCGGTCTTGCTATCGGCATGGATGTCGCGTGATTGCGTCACCACTTCTCAATTCTCCGGCCAAAGAGAGACTGTCAGCCGTATTCGAGTGCTATTTGGCAGAGATCTTCGTATCGACGCCCGCGTCTTGCATCGCCCGCTTGGCGATCGCCGCCCAATCGAGATCGCCGTCGCCTTGTGCCACTGAAGCCAGAAACCGGTCGCGGATGATCGCGGCGAAGGGCAGCGGCACGGAGAGCGCGTCCCCGGATTGAAGAAGAAGCCGCGTATCCTTGAGACCGAGCGGAAGCTTGAATCCGGCCGGCGAATATCGTTCTTCGAGGATGATTTTTCCGTAGTTCTTATAGACCGGCGCCGCGAACAAGGTCTCGGTCAGCACTTCGTAAAGCTTCTCCGGATCGACGCCGGCCTTGGCATTGAGGGCGATGCCTTCGGCCAATCCTTCGATGACGCAGGTGATCAGAAAATTCCCGGTCAGCTTGATGAGATTGGCGTGGCTCGGCTGCTCGCTCACGACGAAGACCCGCTGGCCCATCGCGTCCATCACCGGCTTTGCCTTTTCGACCGCCGCCGCTTCGCCGGCCGCGACAATGAAAAGTTTCGCCGCCGCCGCCGCATCCGGCCGGCCGAAGACGGGTGCCGCCACATAGCCCTGCCCGGCTTTGGAATGTAGCTCGGTAAGCCGTTCGGACAGCGCCACCGAAACCGTGCTCATGGAAAGATGGACGGTCTTCCGGCGCATCGCTGAAGCAAGCCCGGTTTTTCCGAACATCACCGCTTCGAGGGCCGTATCGTCGGACAACATGGTGACGACCACTTCGCCGCCCACCGCGGCGGGGGTCGCGGCAATCATCGCGCCCTCGCGCGCCAATTCCTTGGCCGGCTCGGGACTGCGGTTGTAGACACTCACCCGATGACCGGCTTTGATCAGGTTGCGCGCCATCCCTCGGCCCATGCTCCCCAAGCCGATGAATCCGACGTCCATGTTGGTCTCCTTGCTGAGAGGCTGAAACAGAAGTCTATTCTGCGGCGTCGATTCCGCGCGGTTCGGTTTTGACGGCGTGAAGGCCCTGCGACTGGATCTCCGCCGCGGCCTTCTTGAGATGGCGGAAGGAGCGCATCGAGAACGGAATGCTGGCGATATAGGCGAGCAATACGGCGATGCAGGTTTCCCAGGGGGCGCTGACGAGGAATGCCGCGAGCAGCCCAACCAAGAGCAGCGTCGGCAACACGAGCCCGTGCGGCACTTTGAATTTCTTGAAAGAGTAAGTGGGGATCCGGCTGACTTCGAGAGCCGCCGTGCTCACGATGACGATGCCATTCAGGATTGGCGACTGAAAATAGGCGGGGCCAAGTGCGAAACTCAGCAGCATCGGCAGCAGAACGATCGCCGCACCGGCAGGGGCCGGAACGCCGGTGAAATAATTGTAGGCCCAGGCCGGAAGATCGGATTCCCGGGACTTGATGTTGAATCGCGCCAGACGCAAGGCGCAGCAAACACTGAACAGCAGGACCAGCGCCCAGCCGACGCCGCCGGCGGTCCCCATCGTCCAGAAATAGAGAACGACGGCAGGCGCCACGCCGAAGCTGACGAAATCCGAAAGCGAATCGAGTTCGGCGCCGAATTGGCTGGTCCCGCCCAAGAGGCGCGCGATTCGCCCGTCAAGGGCGTCGAAAATGCCGGAGGCCATCAGGGCGAAGACCGCCGCTTCCCATTTCCCTTGAATACCGAATCGGATCGCAGTCATCCCGGCGCACAATGCCAGCACTGTCAAAATATTCGGGATCAGCATATTGATCGACTGACCCTTGAGACGGCTGCGGCGCTTGCGGAACATCGTCATGACCCTGGTGCAACGAGAGCTTCGGAGATCACCGTCTCGCCGCCGACCGCACGTTGACCGACCCGCACATGCAGACGGTGGCCGGGCGGCACATAAACGTCGACGCGGCTCCCAAAGCGGATGATGCCGAAACGCTCTCCGGCGCGAACGTTCTGGTTGACCGTAAGCCCGCAAACAATGCGCCGCGCGATCAGCCCGGCGATCTGCACGAAAGCCAAATCATGGCCGGTCGCCGTCGTCATGCGGATCGCCATGCGCTCGTTGAGTTCGCTCGCCTTATCGAAGGCGGCGTTGATGAATTTTCCGGGGCGGTAGGCAAGCTTGGTGATAACGCCATCGGCGGGAACCCGGTTCACGTGAACGTCGAAGATGTTCAAGAATATGCTGACCCGTTGGCGCGGCGCCGTTCCCATGTCGAGCTCGGCCGGCGGCGGCGCCTCGGCGATCGCGCTGATGATACCATCGGCCGGGCTGACAACGAGATGGGGTTCTTCCGGAGGCACCCGTTTCGGGTCGCGGAAGAAATAGGCGCACCAGACGGTCGCAATCGCACCGATCCAACCCAAAGGCTGGGCGATGAAACCGAGAATTACCGTGGCGGCGGCAAAGCCGGCAATGAACGGCCAGCCGGCGGGATGAAGCCCGGGAAGCGGAAATCGATCCAAAATTGCTCCTTCGTGATGCGTCGCGATGCGGTCGAGTCTACTGGATTTCGGCCAATCTAGCCGAAAGGCAAGGAATTGTAACCTGTTAGACAAAAATGCTGCTGCCGCCTATACCTTTTGT
>JBGOXX010000010.1:0-28977 GCA_041479345.1 Alphaproteobacteria bacterium | reverse complement strand
GCCGAACGTATCGCGCCTGCGGCAAATCTTGGGCCGGTCGCCTTGTTGGTGTTTCTCATTTTGGGAATCGGCGGCGTCTGGATCATGTTCTCGCGCAGGCGGCGGAACGGCGGTATTCGTTAAATCCGACGCTCGGACATGAAGCGACCGACTGACGTCGTACCGCGGCTTAGAGCATGATCTTGTCAGTTCGAATCGGCTGCGTTGCGCCCTTGGGGAGGCCATCCGCCAGGCGCGCCGTGAAGGGCGATGTGGCGCATCGGCCCAGCGCGCTTTGCGCGCAAACGTTTGCCGGCAAAGCCGGCGGGGCTGGCGCAACGCCGCGGGCGCCCGCCAAGGCGCAACCCAAAGGGCCCGGGTCTTTTGCGCCGCAGCTTCGTCGAAGCGCTCGCCCGTAGTCCCTGCTACGCGCTTCGCGCTTCTCCTGCCTGCGCCGCAAAATACCTCCGGCGCAGCCGGTTCCAACTGACAAGATCATGCTCTAGGACTGCCGCGCGAGCAGGCTGTTTCGGCGCGAATAGCCGAAATAGACGACAAAGCCGACCGCCATCCAGATCACGAAGCGCAGCCAGGTTATGACCGGCAGGCTGTAGATCAGATAAAGGCAGAAGACGATCCCGAGAATCGGGATCAGCGGCGACCACGGCGTCTTGAACGGCCGCGGCATGTCGGGCTTGGTCATGCGGAGCACGATGACGCCGGCGCAAACCAACGCAAAGGCAGCGAGCGTCCCGATATTCACCAGCTGCGCCACACCCTCGATGGGCGTGAAGCCAGCAATTATTGCCATGATGACGCCGCTCACCAGAATGACGCGGATCGGCGTTTTCGTTGTGTTGTTGACCGCGGCGAAAACCGGCGGCAGCAATCCGTCGCGGGCGATCGCCAAAAAGATTCGCGTCAATCCGTAATAGAGAACCAGCATGACGGTCGTGAGCCCCGCGATCGCTCCGACCGCGATCGTCGCACCCGCGATCCGGTGCCCGGCGCGGATCAGCGCATCGGCCACCGGGCTTGCCACATTGAGCGTCGAATAGGGAACGATTCCGGTCAGCAATCCCGAGACGACGATGTAAAGCACGGTGCATATCGCGAGTGAGGCCAGAATTCCAATCGGCAGATCGCGCTGCGGATTGCGACATTCTTCGGCGGCGGTCGAAACCGCGTCGAATCCGATATAGGCGAAGAAAATCAGAGCCGCGCCCTGCATCACCCCGCCCCAGCCGAACGGCATGAAAGGGTGCCAATTCGCCGGATTGACGTCGAATACGGCAATCGCGATGAACAGGGTGAGCACGCAAAGCTTCACCGTCACCATCAGCGCATTGAAATGCGCGCTCACCTTGACTCCGATGCAGAGCAAGACGCTCAGCGCCAGAATGATGAGGGCCGCGGGCAAATTCACGATGCCGGCCTGGGCGTGGTCGTAAGGGCTGTGGAGGAGAGAGTCGGGAATCGGCAGCCCCATCGTGGTCAGCGCGTCGTTCATATAGCTCGCCCAACCCAAGGCGACGGTGGGCACCGATACGCCGTATTCCAAAAGCAAATCCCAGCCGATGATCCAGGCCATGATTTCACCGAGGCCCGCATAGGCATAACCATAAGCGCTGCCGCAGCCGCCGATGGCCGAGGCAAGCTCGGCATAGGCCAGCGCGCTGAAGGCGCAGGCCAAACCCGACACCACATAGGACAGAACGATACCCGGGCCGGCGGACGTCGCCGCCGCATGTCCGGTCAGAACGAAAATGCCGGCGCCGATGATGCACCCGATGCCGAGCACGGTGAGATCGACGGGTCCCAACACCCGCCGAAGCTGCCCCTCGTGAACAACGTCGGCGTTCAGCGCTTTGGTGCGCCACAGATCCATGGCTCTACCCCGTGTCGGAATTGAGTTGCGTGAAAATAGGACGGATGTCCGGTCTCCCCGATTTGACCCCTGGCCGTCGATTACTGACCGCTAATCAAGGGGCCTTCGCCCCGGCCGCGCCGGCCGGAAAGGCGCAGCTCCCTGGGCTCGGCTTTAAGGATTACACTAAAGTGCGGCCGGAAAGGGCGCAATCGGAACTGGATTTTCGGCCAAAATCCACGCTCCGGCCGGAAAGCGAATCGAGGACGAAAGTCAAGGGACGAATCCTGCGGGCTTCTCTTTTCGCGAGGGCCTCACCTCGGCTAAGATTTCCGGGCCATGAAAAACGGATCGACAACGAAAGTTCTAGGCACGGTGGCTGAACTCGCCTCCTCCTGGAGAGTGAAAGGGCGGCTGCTCAAAGCAGCCTCGCTCGGTTACGCCTATACCGAATGCTTGCGGACCACCGTCGAAGCAAGCCGGCGGGCCAAAATCCAGGCCGGGGCCGCCTATACCCGGGAGCGGCGGATCGTTTTAAACGGTGCGCTGATGCGCGCCGGGCGCGAGCGCGATCGCAACACCACCTTTCTCCATGAATGCGCCCATATCTTGGCCGACCTCAAATGGGGCCGGAATTGCGGGCATGATTGGCGCTGGGAGCAGACGATGGAACTGCTCGGCGAAGATCCGGTGGTCCGGCATCAAATCGACTATATTTCCGCCAGGGCTCATGCGGTTGTCACCTGGGCCTGCGGCAATTGCGGCGAGCGCTATTATTTCGTCCGGCCGCCGCGGCGGAAAATTCATGATTGCTACTGTCGCCCGTGCGGCCCGCGCCGCGGCCAGCTTCGTCTCGAAGCCGAATAATTCCGCTCAAAGCGGCGATGAGCGTGGACCGTCGCGGCCGGTTTTTCAGCCCCGCGTCGCATTTCCCCGCGTCGTATTTCCCCGCGTCGTATTTTTGAGTCGCCTATTGATGGATCGGATGTTCCGCAAAGACCCGGAGGTGTTGATTCCCTTCGGGCGGAGCCCCACTCCTATACAGGGTGAAAACGGCGGTCGTAAGCCGGTGCAATAAGTGGAGTTTCCGATCATGATTAATTTGCGGCGGGATCACGGGCTCGCAGCCATCGCTGCGATCATAGGGCTCATGGCGGTCGGCCAAGCCGCTGCTGGCTCCTCGAACAGCCTGTCGAACATCAGCGTGTCGGGAGCCGACAATGTCGCGATCAAGGGCTACGACCCGGTTGCCTATTTCGCCGACGGCCATGCCGAGGCGGGATCGAAAGAATTCGCCTATCAATGGGCGAGGGCAACGTGGCTGTTCTCGGATCCCACTCACCGCGATTCCTTTGCGGCCAAGCCCGAGAAATACGCGCCGCAATATGGCGGTTATTCGGCCTACGCGGTCGCCGAAGGCGCCCCGGTCGCCGCCGATCCCACGATCTGGACGATCCTTGACGGCAAGCTCTATCTCAATACGTCCGAGGCGGTGAGGAAACAGTGGTTGGCCGGAATCGAAGGATTTATCGAAACGGCCGACGCCAATTGGGCCAAGATCGAAACTGAGGCCGAGACAGGGCCCTCGGCGGCGCCCCCGGTGGCCGCCCCCGGCGTCCAGCCGGTGAGCACCATGGCTCCTGCGACGCCCGCTCCCAGCCCAGCCCCCAGCCAGCCCAGTGCCGGCAAATTGCCCGCCGCCCAGCCGAATTAGGCTGTCCAACCCGGGCCAAACCCGGGATTTTCTTAATCCCCAATTAACCTTAGTCTGAGGCGCCCGCCCGGCGTCATTGCCGGCGCAGGGATTCGCTCACGCTTCCGTGAATAGGTCATAGGCCCGAATCGCCCATGGACGAACGTTCCGACGACGAGCTCATGCGGCTTTCGGGTACCGGCGATCACGCGGCTTTCGCCAAACTGGTCGAACGGCATCTGGTCAAGGCGGGCAAGCTCGCCGCCCGGGTCGTCGGCAACAGGGCCGAAGGGGAAGATGTGGTGCAGGAGGCGTTTTTGCGGGTTTGGCTCAAGGCTCCCGAATGGCAGCCCGAAGCCGCGGGCGGCGCCCGATTTTCGACCTGGTTTTACAGGGTGCTGATGAATCTCTGCATCGACCGCACCCGGAAGCCGGCGCCGGCGCCGATCGAAGCGGCGGGCGAAATCGCGGACTCGAAGCCGGACGGTCTCGCGATATTGGCGGCGAACGAGACCTCACGCCGGGTTCAAGCGGCGATCGCCAAATTGCCGGACCGTCAACGCGCAGCCTTGACGCTCTGCCATTTCGAAGGCGTGAGCAATATCGAGGCGGCGGAGATTCTCGAGATCAGCTTGGGGGCGATCGAATCGCTGCTGGTCCGGGCCCGGCGAACGTTGCGAGAAAATTTGGCCGATCTCGTGGCACCGATGGACAAATAGGGGCCGGTGGACAAGTAGGGGCCAAGGACAGATAGGGGACGGGGAGCAGGAGGAACGACGATGACGATCGAACGCTTGCGGCAAATTCTTGACGCCTTTGGAGCGGATCCGGCGCGTTGGCCGAAAACCGAACGGGATGGAGCACTGGCGCTATTGGCAACGTCACCGGAGGCGCAGCGCCTTCGCGACGAAGCGCGCCGACTCGATTCGCTGCTGAACGAAGCGGGCGGGGCGATCGAGCTTCGCCTCGATGCGAAAGCTTTGGTTGCCGCGATCACAGATGCGACAGCCAACGTTCACCGCTTGCCCAAATCGTCGCGCCGGAAATTTCCATTGACCGGAGCTTGGCCGGGCTTTGCCGGGCTTGCCGCCGCCGCCGCCGCCGGATTCATCGTCGGTTGGATGGGCTTGGCCGCAGATTATAGCTTGGGCACTCAGGCCGAAGCCGCCGATCAGGTTTCAGGCTTCACCGTGACGGAGGTCGCGCCATGGTGACGCTGGATCCCCGTGCCGGGAAATGGGTGCTCCTGGCGCTCTTCGTTTCGCTCGGCCTCAATCTGTTCATCGGCGGATTTGTGGTCGCGCACCGGTTTCACCGTCCGCCCCATGAATTCGCCGATCAGCGCCCGCCCAATGAGCGACCCGGGATGCATGCCTTCATCGACCGCATGGCGAGCAGCCTGCCGGCCGCCGACCGCGATCAATTCCTGTCGGTGATCGCGGGGTACAAGGCGGAAATGGCGACAGCGGAGAAGCAAGTCCGCGATGCGCGGCAAAAAGTGCGCGATGCCGTCGCCGCCGACCCGTTTGATCGCACCGCGCTGGAAACGGCGTTCGGGGACGTCCGCGCCCGCATGCAGGACATGCAGAAAGTGATGCATAGCGCCTTGGCCGACGCCATTTCCCATCTCTCGCCGGATGCGCGCAAGACTCTCGCCGAATGGGACAAAGATAGGGGAGCGCCCAACCGGTGATCGCGCCGGAAGCCGCCATTGCGGTCAACCGATTCGGGCTTGGCGCCAAGCCCGGCGAGTTGGCCGAGGCCGCTTCGGATCCGCGCTTGCGCGATCTCGCGCGCGTTTGATCACGATCTCTTCACACGATCAGTAGGACGTGATGCGCCGCGATTGAGCCATTGCGGCAACGGGCCCGCTTCGTCAGAATCCCGCGGCTTTTTCAATCGATCGAGGAGACCGTTCATGCCGATGGCCGTGCGCATCCATCAGACCGGCGGGCCGGAAGTCCTGAAATACGAGGAAATCGCGGCTCCCGAACCCGGCCCGGACGAGGCCCTCATTCGTCACAAGGCGATCGGCATCAATTTCATCGATGTCTATCACCGCAGCGGCCTCTACAAGCTGGAACCGCTTCCGGCCGTCATCGGCATGGAAGGTGCCGGCGTCGTCGAAGCGGTCGGCAAGGATGTGAAGCTGGTCAAGCCCGGCGACCGGGTCGCCTATGCGTCGCTGCCGCCGGGCGCCTATGCCCAACTCCGCGTGCTGCGCGCCGACCGTTTGATCGTGTTGCCCGACGATATTCCGGACGAGACTGCCGCCGGCATGATGCTGAAGGGCATGACCGCGCAATACCTCCTGCGGCGCACCCACCGGGTGTTGGCGCGGGAGCCGGTGCTGATCCAGGCGGCTGCCGGCGGGATGGGGCTCTTGCTGTGCCAATGGGCGAAGCATCTGGGCGCGGTAGTGATCGGCACGGTGGGAAGCCCGGAGAAAGCCGAAATCGCCAAGGCTCACGGCTGCGATTACCCGATCGTTTACAACCAGGAAGATTTCGTAGCCGGGGTTCGAAAGATCACCCGGAACCGCGGCGTCAACGTCGTCTATGACGGAGTGGGGCGCGACACCTTCGACCGTTCCCTGGAATCCCTCGGTATCCTCGGCCATTTGGTGCTGTACGGCCAGGCGTCCGGCCCGATCCCGCCCTTCGATCTGGCACGCCTCTCGGCGAAGTCGAACACGATTACCCGGCCCACATTATTTCACTACATCGCGCAGCGGCGCGCCCTCGAGAAAACCGCCGAGGATTTGTTCGATGTCGTGCGCAAAGGAGCGGTGCGAATCGAGATCAATCACCGCTATCCGCTAAAGGACGCGGCCAAGGCACACCGGGAGCTCGAAGGCCGCAAGACGACGGGTTCGGCGATTTTGATTCCGTAATCGGCGGTTGCTTCAGCCGCCGATCAACAGAATCTGCAGATCCGCGACATTGGTGCCGGTGGCGCCGGTGCGAAGCAAATCGCCGGCAAGTTCAAGAGCCCGGTATGAATCGTTGTCGTCGAGCAGCGATTTCGGGTCGGCGCCTTTGGCGCGGATGCGCGACGCGGTTTCGGGATCGGTGAGGCCGCCGGCGGCATCGGTGGGGCCATCGCGGCCGTCGGTTCCTCCCGACAAGAAGACACAATGCGCCGCGAGTTTCATTTCTTCCGCAGCAACCGCGAACGCCAAGGCCATTTCCTGATTGCGCCCGCCCTTTCCCTTGCCCTTCAGCGTCACCGTGGTTTCGCCGCCGGCGATGATGGCGACCGGGCCTTTTTCGCGCGCGGCCAGGGCCGCCAAGCTTCGCGCCGCCTCGCGCGCCTCGCCGGTCAGGCAATTGCTGAAAACGACGACGCGATAGCCGGAGGCTTCCGCCGCGGCTTTGACGCTGGCGAGACTGACCGCGTTGGAGCCGACAAGCGTTGCCTCGCTGCGGACGAAAACCGGATCGCCGGGCTTCGGGGTTTCCGGCACTTTGCCGGCGATTCCGTTTTCGATGCGGGCGCGCACCGGTGCCGGAACTTTGTCCCAGGCACCGCGGCGCACCAACACGCCGCGCGCGTCGCCGAAGCTGGTGGGATCGGGAACCGTCGTCCCGCTGGCGATCGTGCTGAGATCATCGCCCAGCACATCCGAAAGAATCAGCGCGTGCAAATCGGCGGGAGCGGCCAGTCGCGCGAGCCCGCCGCCCTTGAGCCGCGAGAGATGCTTGCGCACCGCGTTGATTTCGCCGATATCCGCACCGGAGGCGAGCAAGAGGTTGGTGGTTGCGATTTTGTCCGCAAGCGTCAAACCTTCGGCGGGGTAGGGCAGGAGCGCCGAACCGCCGCCGCTGATGAGGACCAGGACAAGCTCGCCTTGTCCCGCCGATTCTGTCGTTTCGGCGACGGCCTTGGCGGCGGCAACGCCATTGGCGTCCGGCAAGGGATGGCCTGCGCCCATCACCGCGAAACCGGGAAGGGCGGCCACGTTTTCGTAATTGGTGACCGCGATTCCGGGGCCGCGGAACAGCGGTTTCGGAATGATCGAGGCGGCCGCCCGCGCCATGGCCAGCGCCGCCTTGCCGAAGGCGAGAACCCGGACCGCGGTCCAATCGGCGCTGCGCTCGGACTTCTTATCGGCGCGGCGGATGAAAAGCTTGGTGTCTTGAGCGCGAAGATGGCGCAACACCGCGCCGCCGGGCTCGGCCGCCGCAACACCCGCGCGGAAAAACGCCGTGGCGTCCCGGCGCAGCCGGGCAGCCCAATCGGGGCGGGCGGGATCTTCGCTCATTCTCGCCCTCCTGCCGCCGTCCGGTGTTCAAATTACGGGTTAAGCCACGCGGTTGGGCGGCGCCTTGCCGGCGAAGAAGGCCTGGGCGTTGTCGATCACCTTCATGCCCATGGCGACTCGGGTTTCCATGGTGGCGCTGCCGAGATGGGGTAGCAGCACGACGTTCTCCATGCCGAGCAGCGCTTCGGCGACTTGCGGCTCGCGCTCGAAGACGTCGAGCCCGGCGCCCGCGATGATCCCGGCCTGAAGCGCGGCGATCAGCGCCGCTTCGTCCACCACATCGCCGCGCGCCGTATTGATGAGAATGGCACTGGGCTTCATCTGGCCGAAGGTCTTTGCGTTCATGAGGTGGCGCGTCTCGGGCAGAGCCGGGCAATGCAGCGTCACGAAATCGGCTTCGCGGAGAACGTCTTCGACCGATCCGCGCTTTTCGCCGCCCACGGCCTTGATATCGGCGTCGCTGGGCGGGAAGGGGTCATTGAAAATGATCTTCATCCCGAAGCCGTGATGGGCGCGGTGCGCAACCGCCCGGCCGATTCGGCCAAAGCCGAGCACGCCGAGCGTCTTTCCCGTCACCTTATGGCCGAGCATGTGGGTCGGGCGCCAGCCGGTCCATTGCTTGTTGCGGACGTGGCGCTCGCCTTCCCCCGCACGCCGCGCCGCCATCAACAGAAGCGTCATCGCAATATCGGCGGTGCAGTCGGTGAGCACGTCGGGGGTGTTGGTGACGACGAGACCGTGCTTCTTCGCCGTTTCGACATCGATATTATTGAAGCCGACGCCGAAATTGCCGATGAGCTTGGCCTGCCGCGGCGAGACCCCGAGCACCTCGGCGGTGATCTTGTCGGTCACCGTCGGAAACAGGGCATCGATCGAGCGCAAAGCCTCCTGAAGCTCGGCGACCGACATCGGCTTATCGTCACGATTGATCTTCGCGTCGAAAAGTTCGGATGCCCGGTCTTCACACGGCTTCGGCCAGCGCCGTGTCAATACCACCTTGGGCTTGGCCATGTTAGGCCTTCTTGGCTTCGACGGGTTTTGCGGATAGGCGCCAATATTCGCTGGCGGCGCCGACGCCGCTACCGGGCTCGACCTTGATGCCGATGTCGCGCATGGCCATTTCCGCCCCGGTGATGGCACCCGCCAGCATCAGCTCATTCAGATCGCCCAAATGGCCGATGCGGAACACCTTGCCCGCGACTTTCGACAATCCGGCACCCAGGGCCAAATTATATTTGTGATAAGCGAGGCTGATCACCTTTGCCGCGTCGAATCCTTCGGGGACGACGATGGCACTCACGGTATCGGACTCCCACTTTTTCTCTTTGGCGCAGACATTGAGCTTCCAGCCCTCCCTCACCGCGCGGCGCGTGCCCTCGGCGAGGTGATGATGGCGCGCGAACACGTTCTCCAATCCTTCGGCGAACAGGCGATCGAGCGCGACGCGCAAGCCGCGCAGCATCGGCAGCGAGGGCGTGTAGGGGAAGTAGCCGGTCGCATTCGCCTTGATCATGTCTTCGAAGTCGAAGAAGCAGCGCGGCAGCTTCGCGTTGCGCCGTTGTTCCAGCGCTTTCTGGCTGACGCCGACGATGGCCAAACCGGCGGGAAGCATGAACCCTTTTTGCGAGCCGCTCACCGCAAGATCGACGCCCCAGTCGTCCATCCGGAAATCGACGCTGGCGATGGAGCTGACGCCGTCGACATAAAGAAGGGCCGGATGCTTTTCCGCGTCCATCGCCTTGCGAATCGGTTCGATCGGCGAAGTCACGCCGGTTGCGGTCTCATTCTGGCAAACCAGGACGGCCTTGATTTCGTGCGCCTTGTCCTTGGCGAGCGCCTCTTGATAACGCTCCGGCGGCGCACCCGTGCCCCATTCGCAATCGAGCTCGATAACCTCGAGACCCAATCGCTTGCACATGTCGATCCACAAATGGCTGAACTGACCGAAGCGCGAAGCGAGAACCTTGTCGCCGGGCGCCAGAGTGTTTTGCAATGCGGATTCCCAACCGCCCGTTCCCGAAGCGGGGAAGATGAAGACTTGGCCGGTCTTCGTCTTGAAAACTTTTTTGAGATCCGCGAACAAGGGAAGAGTGAGCTTCGGAACATCCGGACTCCGGTGGTCTTCCATCGGCGTATGGATGGCGCTCAACACCTCGTGCGGAACATTGGTCGGTCCGGGAATGAAAAGGAAATGACGTCCTGCCACAGGATACCCCCCTGGTTGGATTTTTGTTTGGGGGGAGAATAATGGCATCGCCCGGGCAAATCAAACTTTAGTCGGGATGGCCTAGGCCGCGAGCCGATCTTCTAAGACCCGCAGAAAACAGCGAATTTTTGGGTCTTGCGGCGGTTTGCCGCGGGCGAATCCGGCCCCGGGCCGAGCGATCAAGCTATGCTGCGCCTGCGTTGGCTATTTGCTGAGGTAGAGGTTGGCGAGGGAGTTCGCGATCGCCTGAAATGCCGTCTGCAGCGAGGCGGCCGTCGGTGCCGCATAGAACTTGCTTGGATCTGACGCGCAATTGAGCAAGGTCTGGCCGGTTTGGGTCGTGGTATTCGCGCCCGAGCCCAACCCGATGGTGTAGATGACAATTTTATTGGCCGCGGCTTTCATGTTGGCGCAAACTTTTTGCAGACGCTGATTCACGTTGTACATCGCCGTGCCCGCCGCCGGATTACTCGTACTGCCGATCGTTTTCGAGCCGAATTTTCCGTCGGCAAGGAAGCTCAACCCCGTCAAGTGATGTTGATCCGGAATTTCATTCTGGCCGTCGGTCTCCAGCACGACCGCTTTGACCCAGTTCGGCGTGTTGTAGGCCGTGCCGTCGCTGAACGGCGGATTGGGCGACAGAACGCGCCAGCCCCAAATCATGCCAATGTGGATTTGCGTTCCGCCGGCGGCCCAGGCCTTGAGCCCGTTGATCGAGTTGTGAAGGGCTGTCTTATCGTTGGTCAGCCTGACCAGCGGCGTCGGGCAGCCGTTATTGGGGCCTCGGGAATTGTTCCACGAGGTGCCGACATTGCCGTCGATATGAAGATACTGGATTTTCGTGCTGGAATTATTCGTCAGGTCCCAGACGTTGTAGCCATTCTGGTTTGTGTTCGGCTTCCAATAGAAAGCTGTCCAAGGCTGGGTCCAGCCGCCGGTTGGCTCACTGAAATCGGGACCGCTATTGCCCGCATCTTCGGTGGTATTGTTGGGCGGGTTCGGGGGTGTACTGGTCGGTTCGATGACGCAGCCTCGCCATTCCGGCGTGTTCTCGGTCTGGGTCGGATCGAAGGTGATGTTGTTATTATTGAGGTCCATAATTAAATTGCCGTAGATGTCTTTATAGGGCAGGGGCACGCAGGGGCTGCCCTGGGTCGCGGTGTTGCCGCAAGCCGAGCCGATATTGACCGTCGTCACATAGGGAACGATCGCGATTTTGAGCCGGGTCGGATCGGCGCTCGCCGCAATAAGCGTATCGATGATGGCGTTAGCGTCGGTGATCAAGGCGCTGATATGGCTGGGCGTGCTGCAGCCGCTGCCGTCGCCACACAACATTGAACCGGTGTTGTCCAGCACGAGCGCAAGCTCGAGACCGGTGATGCCGCGGGTCACCTGATTGGCGACGCTCACGGTCAAAGTATTGATGCCGACCATTCGCATGAATACGGTGTCGACCGTCGCCGTCACCTTGAAATTCAGAAGATGGTTGTTGGTCGGGTCGACGGTCATCGTCGGCGGTTGCGGCATTCCGATCGGCGAGTTCGCCGGAAAATTCGCGTAGAAGAAATTGTTCATCCGCTGCTGCAATTGCGCGGTGGTGAATTGCGCAGGATTCGAGGAGCCGACGGCGAGGGCGGCGGCGTCGAGCGCTGCGCCGAGGCGGACCTTAACCGAATATGCTTTTGCGGCGTCGATGCCGATTCCGGCCGCCAGGGTCAGTGGAATAGCCGCCGCCGCAAACATGGCGATAATGTTCCCGCGCTCGCAGGCGAGAAATGATCGGATATGACCGGACAACGACGTCAGAGCGCAGCGCATGGTTTCACTCCGTATCCTAACAATCAGCTGAGCGGGATCGCAGGAACAACCCGCGGCCGCTGCATCGCGTTTGCCGCCAGCTTGATCCCGCCCGGCAGGACGAGTTTCAACAATGAGGTGTAGTTGTAAGTCACCTGCGTAATGATGACGCTTTCGCCCGCACCGCCGAGGCCGTTCGCAAGAGTGGTCAGGGCGGTGTTGGGCAACGCGGTGGCGGTGCCGCGGGTTTGCTGCCAATCGACGGTCGCAGCGCCGGTGGTCGCATCGAATTTGACGCTGGCGACCGCGACGCCCAAAACATTGCCCGCATTCGGCTTCATGACCAGCTGTGCGGCCGTGTAGATGTCGTCGATATTGGCGGCGGTCAGAGTCTTCTGCTGGCAAGTGATATCGACCACGGTATCCGCCGCGTCGAGCAGTTTTAGATAGCAGATCATCCCTTGCGACAGCTCCCACGCGCCGGCAAAAAGAGTGATCATCGCGGGCGCGACAATCGCGAATTCGATCGCCGCCACACCCTTCGAATCCCGGAGGAAGGATTTCAGCCGCCGCATCATCATGGTCCCACGAAAGGTTCGTTGACGAAAACGACCGTGGACATGAGAAGCGCCGAGTCGGTGGGGCCGCCGAGCCACTGGCCGACCAGCATCGTATAAAACGGCCGGTTATACATCGCCCGAACCGTGACGATTTGGCTGGCCGCGCCCGGCGCGAAGGTCAGATTGAGCGGCTTGCCGTTCTTGTCGACCTGGATGGGCTGATTGAGCCCGGTTTTGGCGTCCGTGAAATTGGCGAAAGTCTGCACATCGAAAAGCAGATTGGCGCAGCCGACGAGAGCCGCCATTTCATTGCACAGCAAGGTCTGGAAGGTTTGTTGCGGATTGCCGTTCGCTTGAACTTGGCCGGTGCGAACGAGCCGTGCCGCATCGCGCGCGGCGCCATCGAGCACCGACTGGACGAAGACCATCATCCCGAGCTCGAGGATGCCGAGAAGCAAGAGCAGGAATACGGGTGCCACGGCGCCGAATTCGACCGCGTACGCACCACTGACGTCGCGCGGCAGTGCCGCGAGCCGGTCCCAAAAAACACGCAGTTTGGTTGTAACGCCAGTCATGGTCATCAGCGACAGTTCGTGCCCTCAAAAAACTTCGCCAAATTCTTTTTATTTTTGTGGGTGGAGTATCGCTCCGAAAGGCTAACCGTTCGTAAAGCAAGCAGCGGGTTTTGCACAAACTTCCGTCAATTTTGATGCGGAAAATCGGGCCTTTTCAGGCGATTCGCGGTAACGACATTTTGAATGAATTTGACGCAATGTTTCGGCGCTGCCCATTTTCGCCAGGAGAAGAGCCGTGTTAGCCTGTGTCAGGTTCAATCGCGATGCGCAAATCTGTCATGAATTGGGTCAGGCGATCTCTCCGGGTTGTGGTGCTTTCGGCTGTGACATTTTGCGGGCTTGCCGGATGTGTCGCAAATCAAGCGCCCGAACTCCTGACGCCGAAGGCCGAAGACGCGAATTTCGGCTATATCGAAAAGACGCTTTCCGACACGAGTTACGAGATCATTTATTATGGGCCCGAGATCTATACGGAGCTGACGGTCCGCAGCTACCTCGACACCATCGAGCATACGGCCCAAGAGACGAGCACCAATCTCGCACTTTGGCGGGCGGCACAGCTTGCCGCCGCGAAGGGCTATAAGGGATTCAAGGTTACCGACGCGAAAGGGATCGTGCGCCATTACATCATCGGCCGCGACTATGAGAACGTGCCGGTTTCCGAATTCCAGAACGTTACGATTCGGCAGCTCGGTTATTGGTCGGCGACCTATTTCCGGGGCGAGGCGGCATTGACGGTCGAATTCACGAACGACACTGGTGGCGACGTGCACGATGCGGCGCAGACCGTTGCGGCGATGTCGGATCGTTATACGAAGGCGGTGTCGGAACCGATCATGGCCGACACTCAATATTATTTTGGTCCCTCGTCATGGCTCTACGGTTATGACGAGAACTACAAGGAAGCGCCGGTTTTCGAGAGCTCTAAATCCTCGCCGCGGCCACCGGATCGCAAACCGCTGGGGCAGCCTTATTATGCGCCCTAAAGCAACATCCGATCGCGTCGAATCATTCCTCCCCCCTTGCGGGGGAGGTTAGGAGGGGGGTGCCAAAAGAAAATTAGGCGACGGTCAAAATGAACCCCCCACCTGCGAAAACCAAGGCTTTGATTTCACAAAGCCAGGTTTTCGCTTCCTCCCCCGCAAGGGGGGAGGTCACAAGAAAGAAAACTCCACCTGATCGGATTTCGCCCTAGACGAACCGGCAAGCCCGGGACGGACGCGAAAGCCGATCCCAAATTACGACGAAGCGCTGATCGGGCTTAGAGCATGATCTTGTCAGTTGGAACCGGCTGCGCCGGAAGTATTTTGCGCCGCGGGCAGGAGAAGGGCGAAGCGCGTAACGGAACTACGGGCGAGCGCTTCGACGAACCCGCGGCGGCAAAAGACCCCGGCCCTCTGGGTTGCGCTTTGGCGGGCGCCCCCGGCGTTGCGCCAGCCCCGCCGGTTTTGCCGGCAAACGTTTGCGCGCAAAGCGCGCTGGGCCGATGCCCCACATCGCCCTTCACGGCGCGCCTGACGGATCGCCGCGCCAAAAGCGCAACGCAGCCGATTCGAACTGACAAGATCATGCTCTAGTTGGTCGGATTGGCCGGAGCCGGCGTGCCGGACAGAATCTGATTGCGGCGCTGCTGGTATTCGGCGTCGGAGATCAGGCCTTTGCTCTTCAAATCGTCGAGCACCATCAGGCGTTGCTGCACCGATTCGCCTCCGTCAGGGCTCTGTCCTTGCGGCGCCGCCGGCGCTGCCTGCGCGGGTGCTGTGGGCGCCGGATAGCCGTTGTTGTAATAGCCCTGATTCGGATAGGCCTGATTCGGATAGGCCTGATTCGGATAGGCCGGCGTTTGATATCCGGGGTAAGCCGGCGGCGGCGCATATCCCGGCTGTGCCTGATAACCCGGATAAGCGGGTTGCGCCGGCGCGGCGGCGGCAGGAGCGGTACCTTGACCTTGATGCATGCTCTGGAGCTGCTGCTGCAGCTGGTTCACCTGCTGCTGCAATTGATCGTAACGCGCTTGTTCGGCGGCGCTCGGGCCGGTTGAGCGGGTTCCCGGCGCCGACGGCGGAGCCGCAGCGAGAGCCTGGGCGGAGAAAACGAGCCAATCGCTCCGTCCGCCGCCCGGTGCGCCGTAAACGCCCGAGCCGGGAGCCGCGGCTAACGCCCATTTGTGCGTTTGGGTGAAGCTGCGCATGCCGGGCACGAAAGGATCGAGTCGGCGATCGCCGGTTCCGGCTTCCCTGGTTGCATAATTCTCGCCTTCTGCGACGTCGCGATGCGCTTCGCCAATGATGAGATTAATCCGTCCGTTCTGATAGAAGACCCGGCCGGTGGTGACTTGTTGGGAGGCCATGGCGAACATTCCGTCGCCGCCCTTGTGCCAACCGACGACGGCAAAGGTCACATCCTGGTTGGGGCCGGCTTGAGCAAGACCCTCGGCGACGTGCCGGCTCAGCACATCGAGCTCGAATTCGGTGAAAAGCGGGAGGTAGCCGATCTTTTCTTTGGTCTTGATCGTGATCTGGGAAAACGCGTTGTAAAGCTGGCTGTCGGCCACGTTCACCGGATGCTGATTGGGCGGGGTTGCGCCACCCTTCGCCGAATCCTGAGGCTCCAGGCGCACATACATATCGCGCATGGTCCAAATTTCTTTCTCGACTTTTTGTTGGACGTTTCCGCCGGCGCCGGTGGTGACGGGTGTCGAGTCGTCGGAACCGAAGAGGGAGCAGGCGGAGGTTGCTCCTAAAATGAACAGACCGGCCGCGGCGAGCGGCCCGCGCCACAGGTATTGCATATTGTTCTTATTCCTATTTTTTCCGTTTTTCCGAATCATCGGCCTCGCCTGAGAAAGTGGAGATCATCTCGCCTATAGGTGAGGGCGAGGTCCAAGGCGGCGCACTGTAGCCCGAACCGGGAGGCCGAGGGAAGGCCGCGCTAGGCGGCTGCCGGCCCGGGCCCGGGCGGTCAAAATAGGCAAAAAAAGAGGGGCGCCGAAGCGCCCCTCGAAGTCGTCGGAATGATTTTTCGATTTACCAGAAGAAGAACGCGCCGACGCCGAAGACGTCGCCGCCCGTGTCCTTACCGTCAAACCACGTTTCTGACTGGCGGCCGTATTCGGCAACCAGCTTGAGGTTCGGGTTGATGTCGTGGCTAAGCATGACATCGAACAGATCCTGACGCTTCAGGTTAACGCGCGCAGTAGCACCTTCAGCCGCCGTACAAGTCAGGCCGTTAGTTATGGCGCCCGCGGTGGCAGGAGCCGTGCGGCAAGTCTGCTCCGAACTGGTTTCGGATGCCGTGCTTTCGCCGTAGCTACCCTGGATCTTCGTGCCTTGTCCGAACGCATAACCCACTTGACCGATGAAGCCATCGTTATGCCGTGCCTCGCCAAAACCGCTAAGCGAGTCGAAATCGAGCTGCAGAGTCGTGCCGATGCCCTCGCCGACATACCCCGAACCCATCAACTCCAGGGTGCCGGGTCCGACCGGGACGCCAACTTGCAAGCCGCCGGCAAAGCCCCAAACGTTGACCGAGGAGCCGCCCAGAGTGCCAGGGCTGGCGCTACTGAATGTGGCGTCCTGGTCCATCCCGCTGATCCAGGCCAAGTCCGTGGTACCGGCAAGGCTGCCAGCCCAAGAAGCTTCGCCTTCGACCCGCGGAGTGGTGGTCCGATCTGCCGTCACCGCCGATACCTGATTGGTATTGATGACTGACGGATCGTAAGCGCCGACGCTGACCTTGAAGCCGCTCATGTCGGGCGTGGTGTACTGGATACGGGCGTTGAACTGCGGATACGGATAACCGAAGCCGATACGGCCGAGAGTGGTTCCCGCACCATTGTTCCCGCCGGTAGCGCCGATACCGAACAGGGTTTGATCGGTCAGGATGTTCTTGCCCAGGAATTGGGAAAGGGTCTTACCGACCAGAGCCTGGCCCCAGCTGCCGTCCACCGTGAAGAAGATTTCACGAAGGTCGAGCTGGCTGTCCGTGCTGGACCCGAATGAGTTCTTCTTGTTGTTTGAAATGTTCGGATAGATGCCAATGCGTGCCGCCATGTCGAGGCCACCGGTAGTCGGCGCCTTGACGTTCATGCCCCACACCGCCGGCAATAGGCCGGTACGGACGCGGAAGCTGTCCCGGTGATCCGCACTGGTGTCGATGATGCCGCCGCTGTGGGTTTCTGAAGTAGCACCGACAACCGTGTTGGTCGGAGGCGTCTCGGTGCCCGTCCACACGGCAAAGCCGTTGACGGAGCCGTCGAAGCTGACTTCCCAGCCGCCGTCGCCCATGAGGAGCACCTTCGCGTTCGCGGGCGTAGCCCCGATCGCGAGCAAGAGCGCCGCAGGAGCGACTGCTGCCGCAAACTTAATAAAGCGATTTGTCATTTTTTATTCCCCCTTGGAGGTCTGTGATTGGCTCGCTTGGGATGCCGCCGTGGACTATGCCGTTTCGCGGTTGCGAAAGTGTCACACTCCCCTTTGGCACGTGACATTTAATTCAAGCGATCAGTGTTAACCATTTACCTCTGGGGCTGATTTTCTGTCAAAGACAATTTGTCTGCAGTGGCTTAGCGATTCTTATGGTTGCCAAATCATTGACAATCGCGAATTCAGCCATATTCAAGCCATATTTCGGGGAAATTGTGACGTGAATCTCGGGTCTAAAACATGAGGATTCTTGCGGGATTCGGCGGCCTTCCGAAATAATATTTCTCAGTTTTCGGAAAGCAAGTTGGAGGCTAAGAAAGATCAACTCGAACTCGCTTTGTTCCTGTTGCTCTAATGCAACAGAAGTTCAAAAACTGTTGCGGCAGTGCCGAATGAGAAGATTTGCCTTCGCCACAAGAGCAATCGAGCAACGCGCTGCTAGCCGCCTGGATCTCTGAGAGCGGCTCGGAGCGAGCCTAGAAACGACTCATACTGGCGCCAGCGCCCAACGGCAGTTTTATAGAGCGGCTGGCGGGCTTGCCAAACGCTGGCCGTGCGCACGGCCAGCGTTCCCCGATGGAAGGACAGGCATCGGTCGTCCCAATCGAGGCCGCAATGGGCGATGATGCGGTGGCTGGCCTCCGTTTGATCCGCGACCACGCTTTCGTAATCGATTTCCAGCATGGAAACCGGCAGCGCCGTTCGCCAATGGACCATCAGGCGTCCATATCCTCGATAATACCGGCCCAATTTCCGCAAGTTGGAGGCATAGGGATGATCACTCTCGAGCTTCGTAAAGTAGCACGAGAGGCACGTATCCATCGGGTCGCGCCGGCAGTGGATGTAGTGCGCCTTCGGAAACATCAGAGCCAAAAGACCGAGGTGAAGAAAATTATTCGGCAATTTGTCGGTCACGCGTGCGGCGTTCCCCACCTGCACGTCTTCGTAGGCCAGGTAGGAATTCGAAAGATAGTCGATGTCATCTTTGCCTAAGGATGTGACACATTCGGGAAAGGAATTACGGAGGCCGAAACGCTTCGGCAGACTTTCAACGATGGCGGGGACGGTCGGAAGCTCTCCGCCTGCCGCGACTTCCGGGTGCGCCGCAATGATCTGCTCGACCAGCGTCGTTCCGGATCGCGGCATGCCGAAAATAAAGATCGGCTGACGTGACGGATTTTCGAACGACGACCGGGCCGCAAAAAAGTCGGCCGTGAAGGCCGCAATCAGGCGGTCGATCTTCGATTCCCATGCGACCTCATCGAAGCCGGCCGCCGCGTCCAAAATTTCGTTGCCGGCGCGATAGCTGCCGAAAGCGTGAGCGTAGTCTCCGAGATCGTCGAAAATCTTGCCGAGCGCGAAATGGAGCAGGACTCGTTCCTCGGCCGGTCTTTCGATTGCCAGCAGCGACTTGATCCTGGCGACGCCATTCTGGTTCGACAATTCCTTCGAATAGGTTGCCATCCGGTAAAGCGCATCGGCGAAATCCGGCTTCATAGCCAGCGCGGACTTGAAATAAGTCACGGCTTCATCGAACCGCCCCAGATTCGCGCACATCACGCCCGTCTTGTTGAAGCCCTCGGCGCTCCACGGAACGTGCGTAAAAACTTCGCGGAGATGGAATGCCGCTTCATCGAGCCTTCCCGACTCATAAAGGGCGATCGCCAAATCGCGATGGGCTTCGGATGGAGACGGGTAATAGGCGACGATCTTTTCATACTGCGCTTCGGCTTCCTTCTTGCGGCCATATTCGCCGAGCACATCGGCGAGCGCCATGCGCGCCGCGGTGTAATCGGGCGCGAGCGCAACCGCCTTTTTGAATTGTGCGATCGCCGGCTCCGGTTGGTGACGGTTTTTGTGCACGAGTCCGAGACTGTAATGCGCAGCGGGAAGGCGCGGATTCAAGGAAATCGCCTTTTCGAAATGGTCCTGCGCCGCGTCAAAATTGCCGATCGCCAGATAGACAATTCCGAAGTTGTTCGCGAGTTCGGCGGACATCGGACCCAATGCCGCCGCCTGCTTAAGATGCTGCAAAGCCTTGGCGCTTTCGCCCTTATTCTGGCACAGCACGCCGAGCCAGTTATGGGCTTGCGCTTCATTGGGATCGAGTAAAAGAACTCGCCGGAACAGCATCTCGGCTTTATCGACCTGACGCATCTCCAATGCGGCCATGGCTTCGGCGAAGGCGGCGCGTAATTCCACCGATCCTCGCGGCGCGTTTGCCGCGAGCATATTCGGGGCGGACGAACGCCCGCTCCGGGCGTTGGCTCGGCGGCGTTCTTTGCGGTTCACGAGGGACCTTCCGATACGGACTTCATAGCCAGACGGTGGCGCGCGGTAAGTCGCTGGTCAAGGTTGTCCGAGAAAAGACGGAAATTTTACCGCTGGCCGCGCCGAATGAGGGGCTATCCGCCGGCAACGATCCGGTTCTGGATAGCGATCCGGATCAAATCCGCGGTGCGGCGGACCCCGAGCTTGGCCCGGATCTGACCGCAATTATTGGCGACGGTCTTGTAGCTGAGGCCAAGGGAATCGGCGATCTGCTGAAGGCTCCGGCCTTCGCCGAGAAGGCGCAGCACTTCGAGATCGCGGCGCGAGAGGTCCTCGAGGGGATGGGCGGGTGCGCGAACGCTGAACAGGGCAAGTTCCTGGGCGAGCGCCGGCGCGACATAGGATTGTCCTTCGCCGACCCGATTAATCGCTTCCTGAATGTGAGCGGGGGCGGTGTTTTTGCTGACATAGCCCAAGGCGCCGGCCTGCAAAGAGCGCATCGCGTAAATGGCGTCGTCATGCATGCTGAAGACCAAAATCCGCGCCGCCGGTTCGTCAAGCTTCAGCCGCTTGATCAGTTCGAGCCCGCCCATACCCGGCAGATTGAGATCCAGGATGACGAGATCCGGCCGGTATTCGCGAAATATGCCGAGGGCATCGCGGCCGGATTCGGTCTCGCGCAACTCGACGTCCGTGCGGTCCGCCAGCATGCGGCGCAATCCGGCTCGCACGATCGGATGGTCTTCGACGATCAGGATTTTCATGACCCGGCGGCCCGCCTCAGGGGATGTTCTTCGCCGGGATGGACGGCCGAATAAGGAAGCCGGGCGATGACGGCGGTTCCTTCGCCCAGCCGGCTCGATATCGTCAAATTTCCGCCGATGGCGGTCACGCGTTCGCTCATGCCGAGCAAGCCGTATCCCGTCCCCGCCGGTCCTGTCCCCGTCGGTCCTGGCCCCCCCGGTTTAGGCATTCCTTGACCATTGTCGGCAACGGTGACCACGACGGTCTCGCCGCCATCGTCCGCCTGCCGGCTTTCGACGCCGACGCGGATCCGTGTCGGACGGCTATGGCGCACCGCGTTGCTCAGTGATTCCTGAACCACGCGATAGATGATCGGATCGATGAGGTCGCCAAAACTCTCGGAATCCGGGGAGATCTCGATTTCATAGGCGATATCCGGATAGCGCCGCCGCCAGAATTCGACGAGATTGCCGATCGCCTCGTCCAATCCGAATTCGGCAAGACCGATCGGGCGCAACAGGCGCAACATGCTCCGCACTTGCCGTTGCATATGGCCGACCGCCTCGACGATGGACTGCACGAGCTCCTTGACCGGCCCCATGCGCCCTTCGTCGATGTTGCGGGTTATGTTCGCGGCATCGACATTGATCGCGAACAGGAACGGCCCGATTTCGTCGTGCAGATCGTGCGCGATTTCATTTCGCTCTTCCTCTTGCAGGGTCAGAAGCTGTTCGTTCAATCGTTGATTTTCGCCGGCCATCTCGGCGAGCTGGCCCGCCATGCGGTTGAAGCTGTCGCGCAGCCGCGACAGTTCCGGCGGCAATTTGCCGTCCAATCGCGCGCTGTAGTCGCCGCGCCCGATCCGGCTGAGGCCAATGGCGAGGCGATCGAGCGGCCGCAATGCGCGCCCGACGAAGAAATAGACGAGCAAGACGGTCGGCACGAAAAACAGCGCGAGCACCATGAGGCCGTCGCCGAACTCATCCCAGATTTCGAGAATTTCGTTGTGGGGATCGCTTTCCATCAACACGGTGCCAAAATTCCGGCCGTTGACGACGACCGGAATCCGAACGGTGGCGGAGGGAACGCCCAATAATCGAACAAACCAAGAGGGGACTTGGCCGAGAGGCGGCTCCTCGACGGTCGGCGTGGTGACGGCGGCGCCGTCGCCGACCAGGCTGACCCGCAGATGCCGGTTGCCCTTGAACGAGGCGATCAATTCTTCGAGGTCTTGCTTGGGGTCCAGCGAGCGGTCCAATCCGGCGAGATTGGCCTCGATCATCTGCTGTCCGACCGCAAGCGCCGAACGCATTTCGGTTTGCACCGAGCGCGACGCGTTGAAGGACGCAACCATCCCGCCCAAAACAAGACTGGCCGCGAGCAGGGCGGCAATCAGGCTGATCAAGAAAAGTCGCAGCGACATCGAGGGTCCAATGATGTGTTCAGGTGTGTTCGGGCCTAAACGGATTGGCCGGCCGCTATCATAGCCGATCTCACGACCGGACTGCGGCCTTCGGAAAAGATCAGGGAAATTTCCCCGTAAAATCGGGATACTGGGACATGGCCTTCCGCTGGCGCTTCGATTTGAATGCGACCCAATAAGAAGAATTTAAAGGGGGAAGGGGATGCTCATCCAGGGCGCCCAGAATAATCGAAAATATGGTTTTGAATCATTGGCTTGCTGGCGGTCGCTCCTGGTCGTGGCGAATGTGGCCGTGGCCGCCGGGAGCGCATTTGCCCAGGATGCCGGAAATGCTGCGCCAAATACCGGTGCGGCGCCGGTTTTCACCGTTCCCACGATCGAGATCATCGGCACGACCCCGGTTCAGGGCGTCGGCATCGAACGAGACAAGGTTCCGGCGAATGTTCAAACTGTACGGTCGGGGACGCTTGAGCAATCGGCGACCCCGACTCTATCCGATGCCTTGAACAGAAATATCGGCAGCGTCTCGATCAACGAAACGTCGGTCAATCCCTTCCAGCCGGATATCAACTTTCGCGGCTTTACCGCATCGCCGGTCCTCGGCACGCCCCAAGGCATCGCGATCTACCAGAATGGCGTGCGCATCAACGAACCCTTCGGCGATACGGTGCAATGGGACGTGGTTCCGGAATTCGCCATCGATTCCATGCAGGTCATTCCCGGCGCCAATCCGGTCTTTGGCCTGAACGCGCTGGGCGGCGCCATCGCCTTGCAGATGAAGAACGGATTCAACTTCAAGGGCCTGCAAGGCGAAGGCTATGGCGGTTCGTGGAATCGCAAGCAGGGGACGATCGAATATGGCGCGCAGGTCGGCGATCTGGGCTTTTACGCCGGCGGCACCGGATTCGACGAAGACGGCTGGCGGCCGTTTTCGGCGTCGAAGCTGGGGCAGTTCTTCAGCGATGCGCGCTGGCACGGCAATGACGGCGAGGCGGGTGTCAGCTTCGGCTACTCCATGTCCAATCTTGGCGGCATTCAGCCGACGCCGATCCAGGCGCTCGATCAGAGCCGCACGGCTTTCTTCACGGCGCCCGATTTCACCAAGAATGAGCTGATAGCACTCACCGGCGACGGCAATTATTTTGCGACCGATACGTTGTCCGTTCAAGGCAATCTCCACTTCCGGCACCTCATCAGCCATGGCCTCAACAGCAACACCGCCGATTTCGCGGATTGCACCGGCATCGGCGGGCCGCCCGGCACGTTGTGCTCGAACGCCGGCACCGCGAACGAAACACAGATTCTCGACACCCGCGGCAATCCGATTCCAACCAGCCTTGGCGGTAATGCGACCGATGTGACGAGCACGACCGATTCGACCATGGTCGGCGGGTCGCTGCAGGGCACGGTGAATGATGACGTGTTCGGATTGACCAATCAGTTCATCGCCGGCACCAGCCTCGATTTCGGCAATGTCTATTTCCGCAACGAGACCAATATCGGCTCGTTCGATTCGCAGGCTTTTGTCATTCCGAGCGGCATCTTCGTCGCCGGTCCCGGCAACACGACGGCGCTGACGACCGAGAATATGTATTACGGCGCGTATTTCTCCGACACACTGTCGGTGACCGACGATCTCGCGGTCACCGGGGCCGGGCGCTACAACATCGCGACGTTGCGGCTGAACGACAAATCGGGCATTGCACCCGATTTGAACGGCGACCACGAATTCATCCGCTTCAATCCGGCGCTGGGCGCCACGTACAAGCTCGCGGACAACGTCACCGCTTACGCCAATTACAGCGAAGCCAATCGCGCCCCCACGGCGGTCGAGCTTTCCTGTTCCGATCCCAACCAGCCCTGCCATGTCCCGAACGCGTTTCTGGCCGATCCGAATTTAAATCAAGTGGTCAATCGATCGGTCGAAACCGGCCTTCGCGGGCATTTGAAACCATTCGATGGGAAAGCGCCGATCAATTGGTCGGCGTCGTTATTCGGCAGCCGCAATTTTAACGACATCATCTTCGTGGCGACGTCGACGAGCGGCGGCAGCGGATTCTTCCAGAATGCGGGGATCACTCAGCGCGTCGGCGGCGAAATCAATCTCGACGGGACGGTCGGCGATTTTTCTTGGTACCTCGATTATTCTTACACCCGCGCCACCTTCCGCTCGAATTTGCTGCTGCCGAGCCCTTCGAATCCCTTCCATGACGCCAACGGCGATATCGCGGTCACGCCCGGCGATCGCCTCCCGGGCATTCCGCTGCATTCGATCAAGGCGGGCGTCGGATACAACGTCACGAAGAATTGGAACGTGGCGCTTGAATCGATCGTCAATTCGAGTTCGTTTCTGCGCGGCGACGAAATCAACCGGGTCAGCCCCGTTCCCGGTTACGGCATCGTCAATTTGCGGAGCTCCTACAAAATCACCGACTATCTCGAGGCCTTCGTGAAGGTCGACAATATTTTCGACGCCAACTATGAAACTTTCGGGACGCTCGGCGATCCGACTCCGATCTTCCCGAGTTTCACCGATCCGCGGTTCCTCTCGCCCGGCGCACCGATCGGCGCCTGGGCCGGGCTTCGCATTAATCTCTGAGATTCAATCTCGGGATTGGACGCCCGGCCCAACGGTGGCTATTGAAGCTTGTAATTTATCGGCACCTCGAACTCCGCTTCGCTCTTGCCGAGCGAGGCGGGAAGGGCCGGGAAGGGCGCCGCGCGCCGGACCGCGTCCAAGGAAGCGTCGACGAGCCGGTGCAGGTCCGTCGTCGGTGAGGTGACGTCGATAAGCTTCCCGTCGGCCGCGATCTTGAGGCGAACGACGACCGTGCCCTCCTCATGCCGTTGCATCGATTGCGACGGATACTGCTTCTTGGTGTCGATCATCGTGAACAGCGTCGTGACATAGCGGTTCATCTCGGCTTGCGAGGTCCCGCTGGCCACACCGGTCTCGATGCCCTTGCGCGGCGTTTCCGTTGCGGGCGGCGCCGGGGCAGGACTCGGCGTTGGAGCCGCCGTGGCCGGCGGCGCTTGCGGCTCGGGCGTTGGTGCGGGCGGCGCGACAGGCGTTGGGGGCGCCTCGACTTTCGGCGGTTCGGGCGGCTTCGGCTTGCGCGGCCGCGGTTTCGCCTGAGCGGGCGCCGGCAGAACCGGCTCCGGCGCCTTGGCCGGCGGCGTTTCGGGAATCGGCTGCGCTTTGATCTCCGGGAGAGGCTGGGGCGCCTTGGTTTCGGGAGGGGGCGGTGCCGGCTCGGGTGCCTTGGCCTCGGGCGGAGGTGGCGGCGGCTCCGGTTTTGCCTCCGGCGCTTCCGGCTTGCCGAGGGCCGCGAATTCGAGAACCACCACCTGCGGCGGCGGTTGAATGATCGGTTTCGGATGAGGTGCCAAAAGAAGGATCGCGAAGAACGCGATATGGACGATGGTCGAAAAAGCGAGGGCTGCAAGCAAGCGCGGTGAGCGGTAGTCGGAAAGGCGGGATTTCGGCGGGTCCGGGAAATTGCCTTCACCCGAACCGTTGGCCGGCGGAGGCTCAGTCGTCAGCAGACCCTGGCGGTCCCGTTCTTGCGCCGACCGGATCGGCAGCGGCGTGCAGGGCGCGATCCCTCGGGGCGCAGGCCTGCCGGCCGCCGGCCCCGGACGGGCGAGCGTTGGCTCCCGATCGATGATATTAGCCTCACCATGCATCATGTTCTGCCCGCGTCCTGCGGGTGCATTTTCAAGAATTTAACACGAGGGGGTATCCGCCCTTTTCCCCGAAATAGTCGGGAAAAGTTCCCGATTTAGGCGCCTTCTCGGGCCACCGATAAGAGCCCGGCCAGAAGCTGCGGGTAATCGGCCAAGAGGCGCTTCTGGAACCGTTCGGTTTCCGGATCTTGGGGATTGCGCGGCCGGGGGATATCGACGTCAAGATCGAGAACGATATGGCCCGGACTTTTCGACAGGAACAGGATCCTGTCGGCCAAGGTCAGCGCTTCGCTCAGATCGTGGGTGACGAAGAGAACGGTGGTCCGGCGGCCGTTCCAGGTATCGGTCAGAAGCCGGCGGAGCCGGTCGGCGACCGGGGCTTCCAAGGAAACGAAGGGTTCGTCCATCAGCAATAGCGTCGGCCGCACGGCAAAGGCGCGGGCGAGCGCCACCCGGCGCTGCATGCCGCCGGAAAGCCGGTTCGGATAGGCATGAAAGACGTCTTCGAGCCCCATCGCCTTGAGCAGCTTCTCGGCTTCGCCGGAAGCGATCCCATCTTGATCCATGACGATCCGCACATTGTCCAGGACGCTCAGCCACGGAAACAGCCGCGGTGTTTGGAACATGTAGCCGATCGGCAATGAGGCGGGATCTTGCGGACCGTTATTGGTCAGCCGAACGCTTCCTTCCATCGCGCGATCCAAACCGCTCACGATGTTGAGTAGTGTCGTCTTGCCGCTCCCCGAGGGACCGAGGATGCAGGTGAATTGTCCTTCCGGGACGGTGAAGGAGATATCCTTCAACGCCGTGTGATTGGCGCCCGGTGTGCGCGACAGATAGGTCTTGGCGCGGATATCGACCGATAGCGTCGTCATAGCCGCCACCGGGTCAGCCGCACTTCAAGCGGACGAAGCAGCGCCAATTCGATGAACAAGACGACGGCGATGAAGGCCAGGGTGTAGGCGAGGATCGAGCTGATGTCGAAATATTGGAAATAGATGCTGAGCTGAAATCCGACGCCGTTGCTGCGGCCCAGAAGCTCGACGACCAAGACAATCTTCCAAATGATCGCCAAGCCGTTGCGCGCGGCCGCCATGATGTACGGCGTCAATTGCGGCAACGTGACTTTGAGAAAGCGTTTTCCCCAAGAGAAGCGGTAAATCTCCGCCACCTGCTGGAGATCGCGATCGAGGGTGCGGGCACCCTCGCGCACATTCACGACGACCAGCGGAATTTTATTGAGCGCCACGGCGATGATCGCGGCAACGTCGGTCAAGCCGAGCCAGATGTAGCAAAGAACGATGACGACGAGGGCCGGCACGTTGAGTCCCAAGACGAGCCAGCCATCGAACAGAATATCGGTGCGGCGGCTGCGCCCCATGGCAAGCCCGATGGCGGTGCCAATCGCCATGGCGATGACGAAGGCGGCGGCGACGCGGGCGAGCGTGATGCCGATGTGATAGGGGAGATCGCCGGCCACAATGTGATCGACCATGCTGTTGGCGACCGACCACGGCCCCGGCAATCTAGAGCTATGCGCGAAATAGGCGGCGACCGCCCAAACCAGCAGGAAAAAGCCCAGCGAAACGAGCCGCAGCGTCAGATCGGACGCGGTGTTGAGCAATGATAGAACGCGGCGCATCGGGCGGCCGTCCGCTGGCATCAATTGAGCGAGCCGGTCCAAAAGGTTCCGGGCTTCAGCTCGGTGCTGTCGCCCACCAGATCCGGTCCGCCCAATTCGGCGAGAATCGAATAGACGGCGCGCGAGGAATCGGCGTCGTCTTGCGGCGACGCACTCGGAATTCCGGCGCGATAGGCATCGCGCAAAGCGATCAGCGTCGCGTCGTCATCGGCTTCGAGCATCGGCTTCAAGCGCACCCATTCTTCGTCGGATTTGGCGAGGATCGCCTTGGCCTCCTGTGACGCGCGCAAGAAGCCCTTGATCGCTTCGGGATTCTTGGCCGCCCAGGCGTCGCTGAACACCCAGCCGACGACGGGCACTTCCTTGACGGCGCCCAGAGCCTTCAAGACTTCGGGGATCGTCACCAGTTGTTGCATGCCCTTGGCTTTCAATCGGGCTTCGAAATTCCAGAATGTCAGCGCTGCCGGAATGTCGCCCTTGAGCATCAAGTCGTTCAGCAGCGGCGGCGCGCCATAGACCGGCTCGACGATATTTGCCAGATCGGTGCCGAGCTTTTTGCGCGCATAGGCGCGAAGCAGAAGCCAGCTCTTGTCCACCGGGCCGCCGGCAATTCCGATCTTTTTGCCTTTCAAATCGGCGAGCGAGACGATTCCGGAATCGGGACGGACCACGATTCCGCCGGCCGCCACCGAATGCGGGAAAAAGGTGTAATCGATTCCGCTCGCCCGCTGGCGCGAGACCCAGATCCAGTCGGTGACGATCACATCGACGGCGCCGCCTTGAAGCGCGACCGCTGTCGCGTTCTTGCTCGCCAGCGGCACCGCTTCGATCTTGATGCCGTTCTTCACGTCGAGCCCGGCGTGCTTGATCACGTCGAGTTCCCAATTGACGGTGCCGTATTGCAACGTGCCGACGCGGATCGTCGGAACCTCGGTCGGCTTGACGGCGGTGATATTTCCTTGGCGCGTGAGGATGACGCCGAGCCCGGCCGCAAGGACAACCGCGGCGATCAACGTGAATCGAAAATTCCTCCGCCGCGGCGGCGGCATCGACGACTCATTCACCGTTCAACTCCTCCGGACGCGCCTTCGCATTTTGGCCATTCCGCACCATAGCGGAGCAAGATGATCGCAGGATGAATGGCGGAGGGCCGAACTCCGGCACCGTTTGGACGACCATCGGACAATGCATTATTCATAAGTGAAATCAATAAGTTACGAGAGTATTCGTATCCGGGATCGGCGGCGCCGGGCGGCGGCCCGGCCCCCCGTTAAATAAATCGCAACCTTGTCCTGAAATTGTCCTGAAAAGACGCGGCTGTGCCCAGGTTTTAAGCCCGTTTCACGGTTCGGTGCAATGCTTCCGCTCGTGCAAGGGAAAACATCCCGAGCCCCATCCGAAATTCCCAGAACGCCCGGTCTCGCGTCGCCGGCGATCGCCCGCGAACTCGAAATTGCGATCGAGCGTCATCGCAGCGGCGACCTCGAAAAGGCTGCTGCTATCTACCGCAAAATTCTCAAACGCGATCCGCGCAACGTCGAAGCGCTCGATCTGTTCGGGCTGGCCACGCTTCGTCTCGGCCATGCCGCCCGCGCGGCGCAGCTTTTTGCCAAGGCCGTGGCGCTGGCGCCCGGCAACGCGCTCACCCGCCTGCATCTCGGAGATGCTTTGGCCGGCGCCGGTGAATTCGAAAAAGCCGTGGAAGCGTTTCGCACGGCGCTTGAGATCGAGCCGCAATCCGTTGCGGCGCTGGCCTCGCTCGGCAATGCGCTAAAATCCCTTCGGCAGTTCGACGAAGCCATCGTTTGTTACCGCCATGTCGTCGAGCTCGCGCCGCATTCCGCG
>JBGOXX010000009.1:0-29476 GCA_041479345.1 Alphaproteobacteria bacterium | reverse complement strand
TTTCTCCTCTGATGCTTGAGGCCGCTTCATGCGGACCTCGTGTTTCACCATCAGTCTGAAGCGCAGCCACCCAGCCCGCCAGCCTTCCCGCATAGGCCAGCCCCAATACCCCATCTGTCACATTTTATGTAGCGCAGGCATAAATCCGCACGAATATACACAGACGATGTAATCTCCCGGGAAGGCCGGGAGGCTGTCAAATCGATGGATCAAATGATGAAAGAGGCTACGGCGATGGCCCTGCGAAAGCACTCCAGCGCCGTATCGGCGCGCCTTCGTTAAGGGTCAAGTTTTAGAAAGAAATTTTGCGGCGGGTGAATCGGGTCCGGCGAATTCCGAGGCTTAGCCCCAGCGGCGAACCGGCCCGGTATCGACGTGGACGAAATCCGAGCTCGGGTAATAGCCGACGCCGCCCGCACCCATCGATAATGCAACGCGATGCAAATCGGAAAGCGCCCGGTCCGGCAGATTGATATCGATGGCCATGCCCTTGGTATGGAAGCTTTTGGCGGCGACGCCGCTGCTGTGTTCGTGGAGCATGGCGTTCGTCGCCGGCGACCGGTAACCGGAAATCACGTGGAAGGGATCTTTCGTATCCATCTGGCCGCGTAACGCGAACAGAAGGTCAAGAAGCTTGGGGTCGATCGCCATCATTTGGTCGGTGCGGAAATCGCGAAGGACATGATTGATGTCGGCGAGTGCTGCGGGAACGTAACCGCCGTCCGCCCAAAAGGTGGCATTCAGGCTCTCGCCGGTATGCAGATTGTAAAAGGACAGCGAGCGTTCCGGGGTCGCGGCAAATACCGCGCGGGGCGCCATCGCCAGCGATAGGGACGCCGCGGCCCCCGCCTGAAGAAGCCGCCGGCGGGTCAGTAAGGATTTGTTTTTACTTGTCAAATCGTACCTTCGCTCGAGTATTTCGCGCAATAAAGACTAGGGGAAATATAATAACGATTCATTGATTTGGTAGGCCAAAGAGGTTAATGCAGGTCGCCCTTCGAGAGGGCAAGAAACAGCGGCCGGTCGCGGTTATAGACATCGCGACGGAATTGCACCGATCCGTCTTCCTCGGCCCACGCGGTAAGGTACGTCACTTCGACGGGAACGGGTTTCTGCAGCAATACGGTCTTCGTGTCATTCCCATTCACCGCCGCTTCGATGGCCGCCGGAGGCCAGTCTGGATCGCCATCGAGGACGAAAGCCGCCAGCGCTATGGCGTCGCCGACGCGAATGCAGCCGTGGCTGAAACTGCGAACGTCCTGGCCGAAGAGCTTTTTCGCCGGCGTATCGTGAAGAAAAATTCCGAATTCGTTGTGCAAGGTGAAACGAAGCAGTCCTAAAGCATTCGATGGACCGGGCTGCTGCACGAATTTGTGTTGAAGCGTTGCGGGACGCTGGGATTTCCAGTCGACGTCACGCGGGTTCACTTCGCAAGCATTGGCGCCCCAGCCGCTATAGACCTTCATGTTCTCTTTGGCCAGATAGTCCGGATTGCGTTTCACCTTCGGCAGGATTTCCTGGCGCGCGATCTTTGGCGGCACCGTCCAGCTCGGAAGAAAAGTCAAAGCCGTGACGTCATCTGGGAACACCGGCGTCCGCCAGTTCGTCTTGCCGGCAATGATCGGCATCTTCAAGACCATTTTGGCATCGGCGAACGCCCGGAGTTCGAAGGCTCCGATATTGATAACGATCAAACGTCCGGATGTGGCGAAAGGGAACCACCGCAGCCGTTCAAGATTGGCCGCAATTTGATCGGCCCGCTCGCCGGGCGGAACATTGAGGGCAGCGCGGGTCTGTGCGCCGACGGCGCCATCCGGTTTGAGGCCATTTCGCCGCTGAAATTGCCGAACCGCCGCCTCGATCGTGGCGTCGAATTCGGTGGCGCTCGATTGTTCATCGCTCGTGAGATCGCCCAAGCTTTGAAGCTGGTGGCGAAGTGTCGCGACCTCGGGTCCTGCCGCTCCCTCTTTCAGTGTCGGTCCGTCCAGCAGATTCGGCCACGGCGCTGCCGCGGCGATCTTCCGGTAGGCGACAAGTGCCTCGGTCAGGCGGCGGTATGCCGGATCGGCCGGCGGCAGCGAAGATAACCAGACCGCGAAATCGCTCGCGCTCAATCCGCTTGCAAGGATGGCGGCGGCATCGGGCGGCACAGGCTCGACCGCGTAATCGGAATCGACCTCCCGCGGGACGACGCGTCCCGATCGCACATCGACGATGTAGCGGAGCATTTCTGCCGAGAGCAGAGCGTCGGTTCGCACCGCGTCCGCCGCGTCCACTCGATCCAGAAGATGGCTCGTCTCTTCGACGAGATAGTCGCCAGGGTTCAGTCCCTGGCGGTCGGCCAACTCGAGCACGGCGAGGGCTTGGCGAGCCTGATCGCTCCACGCGCCGTTCCGCCACCATGCCAACGAGCCGTTCCGCGATGCATAGAACTTACGCAGCGTATCGATGTTATGGAATTTGGTGAGGGTGGCATCCTGATCCGCTCGCGACAACAGAGCGTCCACAGTGCCGGTCTCGGAAGCGCCGTCGGCGCAAGCCGGCCCCATCAATGCCGCCAGCACAAGCGTCAAAATCAGCAAGCGGGATGCACACAATCGTATCATTGAGTTTCCAACATGCTGTTGGGGCCGGATCGAATCCGCCCTTGAATGGGACCCAGATTATGGGGCCCTGATTATACGGGCAATCCGCCGCTCGCGGCTTAAGGGCCGTTATAGATCACGCGTCCCAGCCCGGCGGCGTCGTAGCCGCCGAGACTTCGCGCCTTTTCCGAAAAACGGGCATTGCGGGCGAAGGACAAAAGCTTTTGAAAATTCGGTTCGAAATATTCGCGCCGTCGAACCGCCAGATCGTAACGCTCGCGATGCAACGATATGAATCCCAGCCGGAATTGCTCGGCCGCGGCCCGTACGCCAAATCCAGCGGCGGCCTTCCCCTCGTTGACTGCAGCCGCCATGTCGGTTTCGTTGCGGGCCGGCGGGAACGGCGTGGTGAGATCGGCGGGCGACAGATTTTCCTGCGCCAAAAGATGCATCAGCAGAAGGTGACTGCCCGCGCTTTCCTGGCGGCCGATGAACGGCAATTTTCGGGCCTTGAGGTCGGAGAGCTTGGATATCCCGTGTGGATTGCCGCTGGCGACGATCAGACCTTGATCGCGCCACGCCCATTCTATCAGAACCGTATCGAGATCACGAAGGACATCCTTGACCGCGATTTCATTGTAAGTTTCGGTTTCCGGATCGAAGACGTGAAGGCCGCAGAAAGCCGCTTCGCCTTGGGCGAAACGGCGCAGCCCATCCAGGCTGCCATCGGACAAGACGGGGATCTCGCATCCCGATTCGTGGATCGCCCATTCGAGCAATGGATCGTGGCTGCCGACGAACAGCAATGCCGGGCGGCCGGGCGGCTCGAAAGCGGGGTCGGAGCGCGTGTTTTGAAGAACCCACAAATCCACCAACGCCTTGGGGAACAGCCATTTACCCGCGACCCGGCTGCACGGGATGCGGCGCAGTCGAACGAGGTCGTAGACCTTCCGCTCTTTGATACGGAGATAATCCGCGACCTCGCGGGTGTTCATCATTTCGGACAAGGTCGGTCTCCTTGACCGTCTCTTTTCTTACTTTCGGGATGATCGGGCAAGCGCCGCAAGCGGAACGGCGCGCTCCGGGGATAGGCTCAGCTGTAGCGCTCTTCGCGCCACGGATCGCCGTTATTGTGATAGCCCCGGACTTCCCAGAATCCGGGCCGATCTTCTGCGGTAAATTCGATCCGTTTCACCCATTTGGCGCTTTTCCAAAAGTAGAGCTTCGGGATCACGACGCGGAGCGGGCCGCCATGCTCACGGGTCAGCGGTTTCCCTTCCCAAGCATGGGCCAACAAGACATCGTCGTCGTCGAAGGCCGAGAGCGGCACATTCGTCGTATAGGTGTCGAAGCTGTGAAAGGTGATGAATTTCGCCTCGGGCTTCGGTCGCACGGTCCGAAGAACATGCTTGGCGCTAATGCCCATCCATTGGTTGTCATAGCGGGACCACGCGGTGACGCAATGAATGTCCGAGGTTGCGCGGAACTCCGGCTGGCCCAGAAACTCCTGCCACGTCCAGCGAACCGGATTTTCGACCAATCCATCGATCGTGAGCCGCCATTTGTCGAGGGGGATATCGGGCTGCACGCCGAGATCGAGTACCGGCCAATTCTTGACTTGGCGCTGGCCGGGCGGCAGCCGTTCGCGCTGCGGATCGCCGGTGGTTCCGGTCAACAGCCGGCCTTCGCGCGCCCAAGCCTCTTTGGTCGCGATCAGCTTGTCTTTGATCTTGCCGACCAAGTCATCGGCCATGCGGGACTCCTCGTGGAATGCGCATTAAACTATGACGCGCCAGCAGCCCTCAACCTCATCGCAGGATTTCGAGCACGGATTCGGGCGGCCGACCGATCGCCGCCTTGCCGTTCGCCACGACGATCGGACGCTCGATTAGAATCGGATTTTCCACCATGGCCTTGATGAGCGCGGCATCCGAAAGTTTCGGATTGTCCAGCTTGAGCGTCCCGTAAGGTTCCTCGTGCCGGCGCATGAGGTCGCGAGGCTTCATCTTCAATAGCTTGAGAATGTGCCGTAGCTCCGTGGCCGATGGCGGCGTTTCGAGATAATTGATGACGATCGGGGCCTCCTCGTGAGCCTCCAAGAGCTCGAGGGTCGCCCTTGATTTGCTGCAGCGCGGGTTGTGATAGATCGTGACGGATTTGGGCATGGTCTGTGGGTATCCAATTATTATTTTTGCGGGCCTCCCCAGGCAAAGCCTCCTGACTTCCGGAACCCGAGGCGGTACTCTTCGCCTCCCATGATAGCAATCGGGCATCGAAAGAAAACCATCTCCCTGCGGCTGTTGTTTGCCGTTGCGGTGCTCATGGTTATTGCGGCCGCCGGATCTGATGGGCCGGCCAATGCCGCCGGCCAAACCGCGGCGCCTGCTGCGGTTGCCGGTCCTGGCGCAGCGGGCCAGCCTGCCACCCAGGATCTTCAGACTCTGCTCGATACGCTCAATAACCCGCAGGAACGGGACAAGTTGGCGGCGGAACTTCGCGCCATGATTGCCGCGCGCGCCGAGCAGCCCCAGCCGGGAACCGGGGAACATCTATTCGACGCGCTTTCGCAGTGGATCAAGGATACGAGCGACCAGATCAGCGCCGCCGCGGAGGCTGTCGTCAATGTGCCGTCGCTGTTCCGATGGCTGGGCCAGCAAGCGAGCGATCCGGAAGCGCGGGCGAACATCGCGACCGTCCTCGTCAAATTGCTGATCGTTGTTGGCGTCGGCCTCGTCATGCATCGCGCGACGCATGTTCTCCTGACGAGACCTCGGCGGGCGACGGAAGCGAAGGGTACCTCCGGCGGCGTCGTGCGTTGGGCCATGCGATTCGTGCATGTCGGGCTCGACATCATTCCGATCGTCATATTCGCCGCCGTCGCCTTCATCGTGCTGCCGTTCATCAGTCCGGACGAAACGACCAGGGCGGTTGCCATCGCCGTTATCAATGCCGTGGTCTTGGTCCGCGTGATCCTCGTCCTTGCAAGAGCCATTCTCGCCCCGGATGCGCCGAGCCTGCGGCTCATCCCGGTGGAGGACGAAACCGCCCACTATGCCGAGCTGTGGATACGGCGGCTTGTCGGCACCGCGGTCTACGGCTATTTCGCCGCCGAAGCGGCGCGCTCGTTGGGCCTTTACCGCCATGCCTACGTGACGATCCTCAACGTGCTGGCTCTCGCCGTGACGCTGATGCTGGTGATTCTGATACTGCAAAACCGGCGCGTCATTTCCGATTCCATCCGCGGCCATCGCCCGCCCCCCGGTCCCGGCATCAGACCGAGCGCGCTCGATAATTTCCGTTCGGTTCTCGCCGATATTTGGCACGTCATCGCGATTCTTTATTTGATCGCGCTTTTCTTCGTCTGGGCGCTGCAAATACCCGGCGGTTTCAATTTCGTGCTCATGGCAAGCATTTTCACCATCGCCATTTTTATCGGCGCGCGAATCGCGGCAGCGCTGGTGGACCGGGCCATCCGTCGCGGATTTTCGGTCGGCGACGATTTGAAGCGTCGTTTCCCGTCACTCGAAGACCGGGCAAACCGATACCTGCCGATTTTGAACGGGGTTGCAAAAACCGTGATCTATGGATTGGCGGCGATCGGATTCTTGCAGGTCTGGGGCATGCAGTCCCTCAATTGGCTGACCAGCGGCCTTGGCCGCGAAATCGTCAGCACGCTGGCCGGTATCGCGGTCGTGCTGGCGGTTGCGGCCGTGATCTGGGAGGGTGTCACGATCTACATGGAAAGTTATCTTGGCCGCAGCGAATCGGATTTCGATTCTTATGAGCATTACGCGCGGGTGAAGACCCTGTTCCCGCTGTTCCGCAAGGTATTGTTCCTGATTCTGATCGCGATCGTTTCGCTGGTAATTCTGGCGCAGCTTGGAATCAATATCGCGCCGCTGCTGGCGGGTGCGGGAATTATCGGCCTTGCCGTTGGATTCGGGGCGCAGAAATTGGTCCAGGACATTTTCAACGGTCTGTTTGTCTTTCTCGAAGCCGCGGTCGCGGTCGGGGACGTGGTCGAGCTTGGCGGTCATGCGGGCGTCGTCGAGTCGATGTCGATGCGCAGCATAAAACTGCGCGATGACGAAGGTGCCGTGCACACGATTCCTTTCAGCGCGGTGACGGCGGTCTTGAATCGGACCAAGGGCTACGCCTATTACGTGTTTAATATCAGTATCGGTTATAAGGAAGACCTCGATCGCGTGATTGTGGCCATCAAGGAAGTCGGTGCGGCCATGCAGGCCGAAAAATCGCTATCCACCTATATTCTCGAACCACTTGAAGTGATTGGGCTCGATAAATTCGCCCAGACGGCCGTGGTCATCCAGGGCCGGCTCAAAACCCTCCCCGGCAAGCAATGGTTGGTCGGGCGTGATTTCAATCGCCGCCTCAAGCGCCGCTTCGACGAGTTGGGCATCGAAATGCCGTTCCCGCAGCAGCAGATCGTGGTGAGATTGGCTCAACCCGGCGGCGATGTGAGTATGGAAACATTGGATGAAAATTCCGTCGCCGGGGAGACAAGCCAATGATGACTCCGGAATTCCAGCCCGTCGGCGCGGTCAATTGGCTCGGCCTTTATACGCTCGTCCTGAAAGAAGTCCGGCGCTTCATCAAGGTCTATACCCAAACCATCGCCGCCCCCGTCGTTACCACGCTCATGTTCCTCGCCATTTTTTCCTTGGCGCTCGGCCGTTCGGTGACCTTGATCGCCGGCGTTCCGTTCAACCAATTCCTGGCGCCCGGCCTCATCATGATGGCGATGGTGCAAAATGCCTTTGCCAATACGTCATCGTCGATCGTCATTGCCAAGATTCAAGGCAATATCGTCGATGTCTTGATGCCGCCGCTCTCGGCGGCAGAACTCACCTTCGGCTACGCCGCGGGTGGGGTCATCCGCGGCGTGTTTGTCGGCATCATCACCGGGACCGCCATGTGGATTTTCGTGCCCATTCACCTTTACGCGCCGGGCTTCGTTCTCTTTCACGCGATCGCCGCCTCTCTCACCTTGTCGCTCATCGGCGTCATCGGCGGGGTTTGGGCGGATAAGTTCGACCATATCGCTGCGGTCACCAATTTCATCGTGACGCCGCTGTCTTTCCTGTCGGGAACCTTTTATTCGGTGGATCGGCTGCCGGGGGTCTGGAACACGATCGCCCATTTCAATCCGTTCTTCTACATGATCGACGGGTTCCGCTACGGCTTCATCGGCCATGCGGACGGGTCGCTCGCCACCGGCATCGTCGTCATGATCGCGCTCAACGTGTTTCTGTGGACGCTGTGCCAGGGTATGTTTGCCAGCGGCTATAAGCTCAAGGACTGATGGCCCGCAAACCTAGGATTGGAGGCCCGAAACCGGGGTTGGCATACGGGTAAACTCAGCCCTCCCCGCGTTGACAGGGCCCCTCCAAACCCAGATACTGCCGCGCTTTCCGGAATTCCTGGCCAGCCCGAAAGCGCATCCGCCGTGTCCGCCCTGCTTCCCACTTACAAACCGGCAGACCTTGCCTTCGAGAAAGGCGAGGGGGCCTATCTTTATGCGACGGATGGGCGGCGCTATCTGGACTTTGCGACCGGCATCGCCGTCAACGCGCTGGGCCACAGCCATCCGCGATTGGTCGCGGCCTTAGCCGAGCAGGGCGCCAAACTTTGGCATTGTTCCAATCTCTACCGGATTCCAGGCCAGGAGCGGCTGGCCGAGCGGCTGGTCGCGAACAGCTTTGCCGACTACGCCTTCTTCTGCAATTCAGGCGCAGAAGCGGTTGAATGCGGCATCAAGATGATCCGCAAATATCATGACGACACCGGGCATCCGGAGCGCTACCGGATCATCTGCTGCACCAACGGGTTTCATGGGCGGACCATGGCCACCATTTCGGCGGGCGGCCAGGAAAAGCACGTCAAAGGTTTCGATCCGTTGCTCGATGGCTTCGACCACGTCGCTTTCGGCAATTTGAATGAGTTGCGGGCGGCCATCGGCCCGACCACGGCCGGAATCCTGGTCGAGCCGGTGCAGGGCGAGGGCGGCATCGTCATCGCCGACAAGCAATATTTCCAAGGCTTGCGCGCTGCCGCCGATGAATATGGTCTTTTGCTCTTTTTCGACGAAGTGCAGACCGGCATGGGCCGCACCGGCCATCTCTTCGCCCATGAAGGACTGGGTATGACGCCGGATATCATGGCGCTCGCCAAGGGCCTCGGCGGGGGATTCCCGGTCGGTGCTTGCCTGGCGACCAAAAGTGCTGCGGCCGGCATGACCCCGGGCGCTCACGGTTCGACCTTCGGCGGCAATCCCCTGGCGATGGCGGTGGCCAATGCCGTGCTCGACGTGATGCTGGAAGACGGGTTTCTCGATCGCGTTGTGACGACCGGCAAGGCCCTGCAAACCCGCCTCCAGCAGATTGCGGCACGCTTCCCCAAGGTGATCGCGGAAGTGCGGGGGCTCGGCCTCATGATCGGTATCGAATGCGCCGTTCCGAATACCGAGCTCCAAGGCAAGCTGCGCGAGAAAGGTCTGCTCACCGCGGTTGCCGGCGGCAATGTCGTTCGCATCCTGCCGCCGCTCATCATCGGCGAGGCGGAAGTCCGCGAAGCCTGCGCCATTATCGAAGGGGCCTGCGCCGCAATTGCGGCGTAAGGCGAGGCTGCGATGGATCGGCTCCCTCTCAATCGGCCCAAGCATTTTCTCGATCTCGATCGCCTGGATACGGCGACCTTGCGCGAGATTCTCAATCTCGCGATCGAACTCAAGGCGGGGCTGAAACAGCCGGGCGGCGCCAAGCCGCTCGCCGGCAAGACGCTGGCGATGATTTTCGAAAAGCCGTCGACGCGAACCCGCGTGTCATTCGAAGTCGGGATGCATCAGCTGGGCGGAGACGCGGTTATTCTGACCCATACGGAAACCCAGCTCGGCCGGGGCGAAACCATCGGGGATACCGCCCGCGTGTTGTCGCGCTACGTGGACGCGATCATGATCCGGACCGACTCCGCGCAGAAGCTGCTCGACCTCATCGAACACGCGACCGTTCCGGTCATCAACGGCCTGACCGATCGCACCCATCCCTGTCAGATCATGGCCGATATTCTGACCTTCGAAGAAAAGCGCGGGCCGATCGCCGGCAAGACGGTGGCCTGGATCGGGGACGGCAATAATGTCGCGACCTCGTGGATTCAGGCCTGCGCCCGATTCGAATTCACGCTGCACATCGCCGGCCCGCGGAAGTTTTGGCCTGACGAAAAAGCTTTGGCCTGGGCGCGGGCGGAAGGCGGCACCGTGACCGTCAGCGAGGACGCCGGCAAAGCCGTGGAAGGCGCTCATTGCGTCGTCACCGATACCTGGGTTTCCATGGGTGCTAACGACGGTGAGGAGCGGCGCAAAATGATGAGCCCCTATCGGGTCAACGATGCCTTGATGGCGAAAGCCGACCCCTCCGCCATTTTCATGCACTGCCTCCCCGCCCATCGCGGCGAGGAAGTCACCGCATCGGTGATCGACGGGCCGCAATCGGTGGTTTGGGACGAGGCCGAAAACCGCCTTCACGTGCAAAAGGGCATTTTGATTTGGTGCCTGACATAAGACGCCCCATATAAACCGGGCGCGCATGACCATGACCCCGCTTCCTGCCGACTTTCTTCTGCCTTTCCAATTCCGGGATCTCGGAATCCGCGGCCGGCTGGTTCGCCTCGGCACGGTCGCCGATACGGTGCTGCGAACCCATGCCTATCCCGATGCGGTGGGGGAGCTCTTGGCTGAGGCGCTTGCATTGTCGGCGGCGCTGGCGGGAGCGTTGAAGTTCGACGGCATTTTCACGCTTCAGACCAAAGGCGACGGGCCGGTTTCGATGCTGGTCGCCGATACCACGAGTGCCGGCGAAATGCGCGGCTACGCGAAATTCGACGCGGAACGCTTGCATCGCGCCGCCGGCGCCACCGCGGCACCGGTGCCGAAGTTGCTGGGTGCCGGCTATCTCGCATTTACCGTCGATCAAGGGCCACACACCGAGCGGTATCAAGGGATCGTCGAACTCCACGGCGCGACCCTTGCCGATTGCGCGCACCGATATTTGCGCCAATCGGAACAAATCGAGGCGGGCATCCGTTTGGCGGCGCAACCCCCGGCCGGTGCCGAAGGCGTATCCCGTTGGGGCGCCGCGGCGCTGACGCTGCAACGCCTCCCCGAATCGGATGGCGTGCGGATAAGCGATGAGGATCAGGAATCGAGCGCCGAAAATTGGCGGCGCGTTCTGGCGCTCATGTCGAGCGTTACCGACTCCGAATTGTTGGACATGACTCTCGGCCCCTATGATCTTCTGCATCGCCTGTTCCACGAGGAACGGGTGAATGTCTCGGAGGCAAAGCCATTATTGCATCGATGCCGGTGTTCGGAACTTCGCGTTCAGCGGGCTCTGGCGTCGATTCCCGAAGAAGAACTCGAAAATCTGAAGGTCAACGGGCGAATCGAAGTGACTTGCGAATTCTGCAATGCCTGCTATGTATTCGACGAGTCCGTGCTGCGCCGCTTCCGGGCTGTCGGCTAAGGCCGTGCGCACGCGGTTGTATCGCGGCCGTGTCCGGGAACCATTGCCGGTCCCAATTGTTTATGAGTCCGGTCGCTCAATTGTGGGAAAATTCGGATGACCCTTCGCATCGTCTCCAGGAATATTTTTGCGTTGCTCGGCGCATTCGCTCTTCTCTCCTGCGCCGCGCCGCCGGCCAAACAAACTTTTGCCGAGACCACCTGGAGTCACCTGCCGCCATTCAATTTCAATGCCGCGAAGGTCGATGTGGCTTCAGTGTACAAACCCACCTTCAAGCCGCCCTATGTCGAACATGAGTTCGAAACGCCGCCGGAGCGCATGATTCGCCGCTGGGCGCAGGATCGAATCGTGCCCGCCGGGCCGCAGGGCTATGTGAAAGTCGTCATCAACGACGCTTCGGTTAAGGCAATCGAGCTCGAACATCCGAAGGACTTCAGCAGCCACTTCACGACCGAGCAAGGGCAACAGTATGACGCGGTTGTCGACGTGACGATTGAGATCTACGGGCCGCGCGGATTCAAGGACGGGTTCACTAATGCGCGGGCCGAGCGCACCCAGACCATTGCCGAAGACGCGACCCTCAATGATCGCGACCGCCTTTGGCACGATCTGGTCGAAGGGACGATGCAAGATTTCAACGCGCAAATGGAAACCAATATCAATACCTATCTGCAGCGGTTCTTGATCGCGCGATAGGCGGATCAGCCTCGCCAGAACGCCGGCACCAGCAGCACGAGAACCGTGTAAAGGTCCAGCCGGCCCAGCAGCATTCCGAAACTCAAAAGCCATTTGGCGCCGTCCGGCAAGGTTGCGAAACTGCCGGAGGGACCGATGACGGGGCCCAGTCCCGCGCCCACATTCGATAAGGCGCTTGCCGCGCCCGACAGGCTGGTGAGCAAATCCAGTCCCAATAGGCCGAGCCCAAGTGCCAGAAGGGCGAAAGAAACCGCGAACAGGAAAAAGAATCCCATCACCGCATTGGCGACGGTATCGGGGATCGGCCTCCCGTTAAAATAGGGGATGAAAAGGCCATTCGGCCGGACCATGCGGCGGATCTGCGTATCGGCCGAGGCATAGATCACCTGAAACCGGAAAATCTTGATGCCGCCGGAGGCCGAGCCGGCGCATCCCCCGACGATGGTGAGAAACAAGAACGCAGCAATTGCGAGGCCTCCCCAGGAATCGTAATGCGCCGTCGTGAATCCCGTGCCGGTCACGATTGAAACCACGTTGAACGCGCATTCGTCGAGGGCGTGGAGAAATCTTTCGCCGCTGTGATGCCAATGCCAAGCCGTCATGAGGAGAATCGTGACGGCGAGCACCGCGAGAAGCCAGTGGATTTGACTTTCGCGCAGGAGCCGGCGCGGATTGCCGCGCAAGGCCTGCAGGTACAGAAAAAACGGCAGGCTGCCCAAAATCATGAAAACGATCAGGATCGCGTCGATTAGCGGACTGCGGAAATGGGCGATCGATTGATCGGCGGTGGAGAATCCGCCGGTCGAGATTGCCGCCATCGCATGGGCGACCGCTTCAAATCCGGTCATTCCCGCCAATCGCAAGCCGGTCGCGCACAGCGCCGTGAGCGCGACATAGACGAGGGCGATGCCGGCGACGATTTGGGCGGCCCGGGGCATGGCGCGGTGGGCGCTCTCGGCGGTATCGAGGCGGAACAATTGCATCCCGGCGACCTGAAGATTGGGGAGGGCCAGAATCACGAAGGTGATCGTGCCCATGCCGCCCAGCCACTGCAGTAACGCCCGCCACAGCAAAATGCCGGGCGGCGCCGAATCGAGGCCGGTAATGACGGTGGATGCGGTTGTGGTAACGCCCGCCATCGCCTCGAAAAACGCCCCCGCGGCGGAAAGGCCGAGATTCGAATACGCGAACGGAAGGGCGGCGAATCCCGCCAGCACGATCCAGGCCAAGGTCGCAAGCATGAAGGACTGCCGGTTGTCGATGACGATCTCGCCGGTACGGGCGGCCAGCATGGCGCTGACTCCGATGAACAATGCACCCGCGGCGCAAGCGGCAAAAACCACGGCGTCCTGTTCGAAGCCGTTCAGCCAATCGGTCAATACCGGCAACATCATGGCCGCGGCGAGAACGGCCAGCAAAATGCCGATGACATGAATGATGGGGCGGAAATCGATCATGCTCAGCCGCGCCAGAAATCCGGCCACAACAGGATGAGCGCGCTATAAAGCTCGATCCGGCCCAACAGCATGCCCAAACTCAGCAACCATTTGGCGGCATCCGGGAGCGCGTTGAAATCGCCCATCGGACCGATAAGTCCACCCAATCCCCGCCCCACATTGCCCATCGCGGCGGCGGTTCCGGAAACACTGGTGAGAAAATCGAGGCCCGTCGCCGTAAGACCGATCGAGAGCGCGGCGAAGGTCAGGGCGAATAGAAAGAAAAATCCCATCACCGAGCTGGCGACCGGATCGGGAATGGGCCGCCCGGCATATTGGGCCGCAAAAAGGCCGTGCGGCTGGGTGAGGCGGCGGATTTGGGATCGCGCCGTCGCATAAAGCACTTCGAGCCGATAGATCTTGAGTCCGCCCGCCGGTGAACCCGTGCAGGCGCCGACCACGGTCAAAAACAGGATCAGAACCATGACGAATCCGCCCCAGCTCTGATAATCGGCGGTCACGAAGCCGGTCGTGGTCATGATCGACGCGGCGGTAAACGACACCGTGCGCACGGCGTCCCCAAATTTTTCGCCGCCGCCGAGCCACTGCCAGAGAGTCAACACGATGACGGTGGCCAGATAGAGACCAAGAAACGTGCGAACTTGGCTGTCGGCGAACAAGCGGCCCGGCCGGCCGCGGACGAGCTGCAGATAGAGCGGAAACGGCAAGGCTGCGATGAGCATGAACACGATCGTGATGATTTCGATCGGAAGGCTTTTGAAATGGCCGATCGAATTGTCGAAGGTGGAAAAACCGCCCGTCGAAAGCGTTGCCATGGCGTGGCAGACGGCATCGAAGCCGCGCATGCCGGCCGCCCACAATAGGGTGGCGTCAACCGCGATGAGGCCGAGATAGATCACCGCAATGCCGCCGGCGACTTGCGCCAGCCGCGGCAGCGCATTCTCGGACCGGTCCGCGGTTTCCATCCGGAAAAATTGCATCCCGCCAACTTTGAGATAGGGCAGCACCGCAACGCCCATGAACAGGAAACCCATGCCGCCCAACATCTGAAGGAGTGCTCGCCAAAGCAGGATACCGGGCGGCGCCGACGAAAGACCGACAATGACCGTGGACCCGGTGGTCGTGATTCCCGACATCGCCTCGAAATAGGCGTCGGTGAAGCCGAGATGCAGCCGCGAGAACATCATCGGCAAGGCCCCCGCCGTTGCGGCGACGACCCAGGCCAACGTGACGAGCAGAAAAGCCTCGCGGACATCGATCTCGAAGCGCGGCGTCCAATTCGCGATGACGAGGGCGACGCCGAGGAACAGCGTCAGTGCCGCGGAGGATGCGAAGACCGTCCAATCACGGTTGTGCGCGAGGGCGTCGATGAGTGCAGGAAACGCCATCACCACGGCGAGCGTGGCGAGCAAAATACCGATGACGAAGAAGACGGGCCGGAGGTCAATCACCGCGGCGCCGAGGGCCCCCTATTTTTCCGGCCCATCATTGGCCATCGCGGCGCAGGTGTCCATAGCCGGATAACGCCGCGGGAAAACGGCCGCTCAGCCGTTGTGCAAACGACCCGACGGATTGCCGATGATGGCCAGGAATTCGCGGCGGGTCGAAGGGTTGGTGCGGAACAAGCCGAGCATCCGGCTGGTCACCATGGTGACATCCGATTTGTGCACGCCGCGCGTGGTCATGCATTGATGCGCGGCGTCGACCACGACCGCAACGCCCTTGGGCTCCAGAACGTCTTGCAAAGTGTTGGCGATCTGCGCCGTCAGCTTCTCCTGGATCTGAAGCCGGTGGGCATAGATGTCGACGATGCGCGCCAGCTTGCTGATGCCGACCACGCGCTTGTTCGGCAGATAGCCGACATGAGCCTTGCCGATGATGGGGGCGATGTGGTGCTCGCAATGGGATTCGAAACGGATGTCCCGCAAGATCACCATCTCGTCGTAGCCTTCGACCTCTTCGAAGGTCCGTTTGAGAATATCCACCGGATCTTCGGCGTAGCCGGCGAAAAACTCTTCGTAGGACCGCACCACCCGCGACGGCGTATCGAGCAGACCTTCGCGCTGCGGATCATCGCCGGCCCACCGCAACAGCGTGCGAACGGCGTCCTCCGCCTGTTCGCGGCTCGGGCGGTCTTCGTGTTCCGGATCATTGGCTTTGGTGACGGCAGTTGGGCGCGATGCGGACAAAGGACGACTCCTGGTTAAGAGACACGTCATTAAGAGACACGGACTTGCGCGATAGCGTCTATCCCCACGGGTGCCACCGGCGATTTAGGGTGAAAGGGGGCGGAAATCAAGGAGAATCGAGGAATCATCGAGTCCGGGTAACGTTCAATGATCGACGACGGGCGCCGGAACCGGACGAGTTTCCGCCTAATTAATCTTTCGTTCCTGGTGCGGGCTGTCGAGCGAGAAGGGCGGGACCGCCACGTCGAAGCCCTCGCCATCGCTGGTTACCATGCGATAGGTGCCGACCATGATGCCGGAGGGTGTGGCGAGCGGCGTGCCGCTTGTGTATTCAAAGCTTTCGCCGGGGTGCAGGACCGGCTGTTCGCCGACCACGCCGGCGCCGCGCACCTCTTGCGTGCGGCCGAGCGAATCGGTGATGCGCCAATACCGCGAACGGAGCTGCACCGTTTCCTTGCCGCGGTTCTCGATGCGGACGTGATACGCCCAAACGAAATGGCTTTCTTCGGGCGTCGATTGATCGTCCAGATAAATCGGCTCGACCGTCACCCAGATTTCGCGAGTCGTTTGGCTGTACATCGGCAACGCCTCCCTGCGATTCATCGCGCCTTCACCGGGCGTCTTTGCCTGCCGTTCACGGCCGTCAAAATCAGAGCTGTGAGCGAGGGAATCATTGGTATCCATGATAGAATTGATGGGGCGGCGCGTCCACGGCAATCCATGGTAAACACATTCTAAGGTGCGGTTAACGCCTGGGATAAATCCTCCTTCAAATCTTCGCAATCTTCGAGCCCGACCGAAAGGCGTATCATGCCTTCGCCAATACCCATCCGCGCCCGCTCCTCCGGGGGGATGCGCTGATGCGTGGTCGTGGCGGGGTGTGTCGCCAGACTCTTCGCATCTCCCAGGTTGTTGGAAATATCGATGAGTTGCAGGGCATTGAGCACCCGAAATGCGGCCGCCTTCCCGCCCGAAACCTCGAACGATACCATCGAGCCCCCGCCTTTCATCTGCTTTGTGGCAAGCGTGTGCTGCGGATGGGTTTTGAGTTCCGGGTAAATCACGCGCGACACGCCCTTCTGTGACGACAGGAAATCCGCGATCGCCCGGGCATTGTCGCAATGGCGCAACACCCGCATCTCAAGGGTCTCGAGACCTTTCAAAAGCACCCAGGCATTGAACGGGCTCATCGTCGGCCCGGTGTTGCGGAAAAAGGGGGTCAGCTCGTCATTGCAGTAGGCGGTGGGACCCAAGATGGCGCCGCCCATGCAGCGTCCTTGACCGTCGATGTGCTTGGTCGCCGAATAGACAACGATGTCGGCGCCAAATTCGATCGGCCTTTGCAAAATGGGTGTCGCAAACACGTTGTCCACGACAACGCGCGCCCCGGCCTCGTGGGCGAGATCGCTGACTGCGCGAAGGTCGATGATCTCGAGTGCCGGGTTGCTCGGCGTTTCCAGAAATACCGCCCGCGTCTTTTTTGTCAGAGCCTGTTTCCATTGATCGAGATCGCCGCCGTCGACGGTCGTCGTGGCGATGCCGTATCGCGGCAGCAATTCCGTGATGATGAATTGGCACGATCCGAACAAGGCGCGCGACGCTACGACGTGATCGCCGGCGCGCAATTGGCACATGAGGGCGGTGAACACGGCGGACATGCCGGTGGCGGTCGCTCGGCAAGCTTCCGCGCCTTCGATCAAACGCAGACGTTCCTCGAACATGGCAACCGTCGGATTGCCGAAGCGCGAATACATGAAGCGCTTGAGATCGCCTTTGAACGATGCTTCGGCCTCTTCCGCCGAGGTGTAAACGTAACCCGAGGTGAGATAGAGAGCCTCGGAAGTTTCCCCGAATTCGCTGCGCTTCAAACCGCCGCGAACGGCCTGGGTTCGCGGCCGCCAGGAGGCGCCGTTTTTCTTGCCGCCCGAGTCGCCTTTCGCCATGCGAGCCTCCTTCCCGCTGCCGGGGCAGGTTGGGCCCAGGCAACAAAAAACCCCGACCGGACGGATCGGGGCTCAGAGCCTCCGACCTTTTAGCGTTTATTTTTACGTGGCCGCAAGCCGGTCGGCTCAAATCACCACGGGTCAAATTGATTAGGCGCTTGGGCCGCAGCTGTCAAGCGGCTTGGGTCCGTACAAAGGGGCGTCATCCCCGGCTGCATGCGCCGCCGCCGAGCACGCAAAACCGTGCGCAATGGGGATGATTGAGCGAAACGTCACGGGCCGCCTGGACCAAATTGTTGCCCATTTCAAATTGCTCGTCATAGGCGATGAGCGTACACGCGACCACGGCAGGCCGCTCCGCCCCGCGGCGCTTCACCACCATCCGCGAACTCGCGCACATCATGGTCTCCGGTTTGACGCCCAGAATATCCCAGCAATGTTCGGTGATTTCCGGCACGTCGGCGGCGGCGTTCATTTCCGGAAACAACATCAGCGCGATCGGATCGGAGGCATCAATGGCGATTTCATTCTGCGCAAACAATCGCGCGTAACCTTGACGCAAACTTTTCTCCGGTTCGTTCCAATAGGTGCGGCCAGCGACATGAGTCGTAAAATCGTTTTGCGAAAGCCAACGCAAGCCTTCGAGGGTGGGCGCAAAGCTCCGCGGGCCGCGCTCGATTTCGTGGAAGGCTTGTGCGTAGTGATCGAGCGACACGCGGATGACCAATCGGGGCCCGTATTTTTCGCGAAGTTCGAGGAGCGGCGTGCGGAGATGCATCATCGGCTTCATCGCGTTGGTGAGGGCCAGCGTTTGAAACCCGCGCGACAGTGAGTCATCGAGCATGTCGAGAATTTCGGGATTCATGAACGGTTCGCCGCCGGTAAATCCGATTTCGCGCGTTCCCAGATTTTCGCGAGCGATTTCGTCGAGGAACAGGCGAACCTCTGCCGCCGTCAAATAGGTGAGCCGGTCATTCGTCGGGCTCGATTCGATGTAGCAATTGCGGCAGGTGAGATTGCACAGCGTCCCGGTGTTGAACCATAGGGTCCGCAAGGCCTCGAAACCGACCTTGGCGCGATTTTCGCCCTTGGCGGTGATGCCGGGATCGCGGAACTTGCGCGGATCGAGTAAAGACGACGCGGCTCCGGGTCGGATGGAAGAATCGACTTCGTTCATAACGATCCCATTTAGCCCTACAGTTCCCATTTAGTCCTTGTGCCGGATGCCCCGCCAATCACTTTTCAGCGTGATTTCGGGCGGTTAGCGGCAGGCCGGCGCGCCTTGCCGCCCCTCCCACCCTCGGGTATAGAATCGCGCGGCGCCGCGGGCCCCGATCCGCGGGTGTAGCTCAATGGTAGAGCAGAAGCTTCCCAAGCTTAAGACGGGGGTTCGATTCCCCTCACCCGCTCCACGGACCCGGGACGTGACGGAAGTCGCCTAAGATCCCGGAAGGCCATGCGCATCCTCGTCATCGAAGACGATCCGCAGACCGCTCTCTACCTTCGCAAGGGGCTGGAGGAGGGCGGCTATATCGTCGATTGGACGGCGGACGGCCGTGACGGATTGTTCATGGCTGCCAGCGAACGCTACGACTTGATCGTCGCCGACCGCATGTTGCCGGGCACCGACGGCCTGTCGATCATCAAGATGCTGCGCTCGCAAGGCATCCGGACGCCTATTCTGGTTTTGAGCGCGCTCGGTCAGGTCGACGACCGCGTGCGCGGACTCGAGGCGGGCGCCGACGACTATCTGGTGAAGCCCTATGCTTTTTCGGAACTCATCGCCCGGGTCGAGGCTTTGCTTCGCCGCGGCAGTGCGACGGCGCCCGATACGGTGCTTCGCGTCGGCGATCTCGAAATGAATCTGCTCGCGCGCACGGTCACCCGCGGCGGGCGCGCGATCGAGCTCAAGCCCCGCGAATTCCGCCTTCTCGAATATTTGATGCGCCATGCCGATCAAGTGGTGACGCGCACCATGCTGCTCGAAGCGGTGTGGGATTATCATTTCGATCCGCAGACCAACGTGATCGACGTTCACATCAGCCGGTTGCGGCAGAAGATCGACAAGGGATTCGGCAACGCCCTGCTGCACACCGTGCGGGGCGCCGGATATTCGCTTCGTGCCGCTTCCTAAAATCTTTCAGACCTCGACGTTCCGTTTTTCGCTCGTAAACCTTCTGGTGTTCGGGGTGTCGATGATCATCCCCTTCGCCTTCGTTTATTCGAGCACAGTTGGTTCCATCGACACCGAAACCAACGCCGCGATCGGCGCCGAGATCCGGGCGCTGTCCGAAGACTACGAGCGCCTGGGGCATCAGGGACTGATCGACGAAATCACCGAGCGCGCGAACGATCCGACCGATAAGGACGCGATCTATCTGCTGGCGGATGCGTCTCTCAAACCGCTGGCCGGAAATCTTTCCATTTGGCCAAGCGAAACCGCCAAGAACGGCCAATGGGTGCAGTTCAGCATCGACAAGGTCGGCGACGAAGACGACAGCGCTCCGGACACAGTCCGGGCCCAAATCTTCAAGCTCCCCGGCAATGAGTTGCTGCTCATCGGGCGGGATATCCATGAGCGCCGGTTGGTGCAGCGGCGGATCACGGTGGCGCTGGGATGGGCATTGGCCATCACCCTCGGCTTGGGTTTGACCGGCGGCGTGCTGATGAGCCGCTACATGCTCCGCCGTGTTGACGTGATCACCCAGACCAGCCGCATGATCGTCGACGGGGCTCTTTCCCGGCGTGTACCGGTGCGCGGCACCGGCGACGAATTCGATCGCTTGGCGGAGAATTTGAATCAGATGCTCGATCAGATCGAGCACCTGATGATGAGTATGCGAACGGTCACCGATAGCATCGCCCACGATCTTCGCAGTCCGCTCACGCATTTGAAGGGACGGATCGAATTGGCATTGCGCGGCGCTCCCGACACCCAGTCTTATCGTCAAGCGCTGGAAAGCGCGGTTGCCGAAACCGACCGCATCCTGGCGGTCTTTAACTCATTGATCGAAATGGCAAAAGCGGAATCGGGGGTGGGTCGCACCGAACTTGCTTCGCTTGACCTCGGCGCGGTGGCGGCTGACGTCGTCGATCTCTACGAACCGGTTGCCGAAGAACGCGGCCTGACTATGGCGGCATCGATCGACAGCGGAGCCGTCCTTCTGGGGAATCGGCAATTGCTGGCTCAAGCCATCGCCAATCTCGTCGATAACGCCATCAAATACACGCCGTCGGGCGGAACGATCAGTCTATCGATCGAATCCGAGCCGAACTTCGTACGGCTCACGGTCGGCGACAATGGTCCAGGCGTTGCGCCTGCGGACCGCGGCCGGGTGTTGGAACGGTTCGTGCGGATCGGCCATGACCCGGCGATTTCGGGAAGCGGGTTGGGGTTGAGTTTGGTTGCCGCGGTTGCGCGGCTGCATCGCGCCACGCTCGAGCTTGGCGACAATAATCCGGGACTTCGCGTGACCTTGGTGTTTCCGACCGCGCCATCCGCATTCAAACCGCCCGAGCTGTGGCGCGCAGAGGCCGAAATTAAGCAGAAGCCGGCGGTGAAATCCGCCATCGCCAATACCTAACGCCATTACAACCGCATCGCTGGCCAAAGCCTGGAGCGCCTGGCGGCCCTCAGCGACGGACTGTTTGCGATTGCCATGACTCTGCTCGTACTCGATCTGCGCTGATCGCAATCTCGCCTGGATTCACATCGCATTCTTGGCGGCGGTTTTGACGACGCCATTTTCAACGGCGCTCTTGGGCGAATTCATCACTTGCCGGCTGGCGGTCCTCGTCTATTGAAGCAACATGTTCCTGCTCGGAGTCGTTATCTATTGGAGTTGGCTTTACGCGAATAGAACGGGTCTGATGAAGAGCGACACGGCGGCGGAAGTTTTGGTCGCCATCAAACGACGCATCGTCATTGTGCAGTCTCTATACGCGCTGAGCGCGTTGCTCTGCGTCATCAACACCTATTGGAGCATCGGCGCCATCTTTCTCTTGCAGCTGCACTATGCGATAGGGCTCCGGATTCGCCGGCGGTCTGGATGATAAAAGACCCCCATAACGAAAACGGCCGGCCCAAAGGGCCGGCCGAATGCCGCGACACAATGGGGTTCGGAGGTTACTTCCGCACCGGCTTAACGTGGAGGGCCTTGAGCCCCGACCGGTAGCTCTTGACGCCGTCCGCGTATTTGTTGGCAGCGCAGGCCGCATCGCCGTCGGCCTTATCTTTTTTGGCGGCATCAAGCTTGGCCGCCTTGGCATGGGTCGAAATGGCGTCGTCGAGCTGCTTGGCATAGGACGCACAGGTATCGGCTGTGGCCTTCGCCTTGCTGGCCGCGAAAGCGGGCGAGGCGAGGGTGATCGCGGCAAGAGCTGCAATCACCGCAAGGGACTTCTTCATCGGTAATCCTCCGGAAGCAAAATTTAAGGGATCAAAAAAATCGGCCCCGAGTCGCGCAGGCGAGTCGAGCGAGGGGTTATGGCGTTTGGCGCATTGCCGAGCCATGGCGGAAAGGTGAATTCTTTGTCATCGATGGCGCAGGGCGGCAATCACAGAAAAATCAAAGCTATTTCAATACCTTCCGAGGTATTAGCCGCCCCCTGTCACGGTCCGGTAGCCGTGACCAAGCCCATCGCACGGCCACGCCGCACCCGGGATCTTGGGTCCCCATGTCGCTTGGAATCGTCGCTCGGAATCCCGTTCCGGTCAATCTATTGGAAACAATCTTGGCGTAGACTGAGATTGAGTATCTCAACCGCAGGCGGTAACCCGTTGAGGCTGATCTGAATTAAAGAATACCCGTAGAGGTTGTCCCCCGCGTGCTACCTTCGATTCGCCGGCGGGGGTGCGACGGGGGTGTGAGGGCGAACCGGCAATGAACGACGTTCAAAGAAGGGCAGCGGATTTTGCCGTTCCGGCGCGCCGGGTTCTCGTCATCGATGAGGACGGCGCCTTTGCGCGGGATATCGCCGGCGTCCTGGCCGCCGCAAACTATCGGGTCGCCACCGCAACGTCCATGGAAGCGGCGCAGCGCGTCGTCGAAGAACTCTTCGCCGAACTCGCGGCTACCAAGAACTCAGTTGAGTCCGTCCGCGACCTCGCCGTGATCGTCAAAAATGCCGATTCCTCGATCGTGTGTCTCGAGGCGACCGCATTTCCTTCTATCGAGGCGTTATTGTCAGCGATTGGCGTGGCCACCGGCGGGCCGGGCCCTCTTAACGCAGTCCTGACTTCGCTTGATGCGTCGTTCGGCGCTGCACGCCTGGCGGAAGAGCACGCGAATTTGGAGGCGGCTCACCACGACAGCGAAATGCTACTCCACGCAATTCTCGACAATGCGACCGCGGTCATCTACGCCAAGGATCGCGACGGCCGTTATCTGTTCGTGAATAAGAAATACGAGGACGTATTCGGCTTCACCACCGAAATGCTCAAGGGCAAGCTCGACCACGACATTTTTCCAGCCGAGAGTGCCGATGTGTTCCGGCGACATGATCTTAATGTCATGCACACCGGTCAGCCGCTCGAAATGGAGGAAACCGCGCCGCATGCCGACGGGCCCCATTACTATCTTTCGGTGAAGTTTCCGCTTTACGATACCAAGGGGGCTATTCGGGGGATGTGCGGAATTTCCACCGATATCACCGACCACAAACTGGCGGCCGAACATTTGCGTCAGGCCCAACGGATGGAAGCGGTCGGGCACTTAACCGGCGGCATCGCCCACGATTTCAACAATCTCAACGCCGTGATTCTCGGCAATCTCGAATTGATTCAGGAGAAGCTCGGCGACGACAAAGTGATCAGCGCCATGGCGGAGCGCGCGATCGCTGCGGCCCAGCGCAGCGCCCTTCTGACCGAGCGGCTGCTCACTTTCTCTCGCCAACAAGTCCTGCAGCCGCAAGCGATTGACGTCAATGCCCTGGTCTGCAAGGCCACGGATTTTCTTCGGCGCAGCCTCGGCGAAACCGTCGCCATTCGCACGGTTCTTGCCGGCGATGCATGGCCGGCATTCGTGGACCCGGCTCAACTCGAAAACGCGATCATCAATCTTGCGATCAATTCCCGCGATGCCATGGCTAATGGCGGGGTTCTGACCATCGAAACCCGCAACCGGCTCTATGACGATTACGAGGCGATGCGGGCGGGCGTTCACCCGGGAAGCTATCTGCAGCTTTCGGTGCGCGATACCGGTTGCGGGATCCCGCCAGAAATCAAAGATCGCGTCTTCGAGCCATATTTCACGACTAAACCGATTGGCAAGGGTTCGGGGCTGGGCCTCAGCATCATCTACGGTTTCATCAGCCAGTCCGAAGGCAAAGTCGAACTTGAGAGTGAACCCGGGCACGGCACGACGGTGAGACTCATTCTGCCGCGGGCCCATGAACGCGGCATGCTTGCCGGAACGGTTATTCAACGTCCCACCGATACGCATGTCGCCCGCGGCGAAACGATCCTGGTGGTGGAAGACGAGCTGGAAGTGCGCCGCATTGCGATCGCCTTCCTCGAAGATCTGGGATATCGAGTTCTTCAAGCCCCGGATGCGGCCGCCGCGATGGCCTTGGTGCGGGTCTCGCCGCCCATCGATCTGATATTGGCGGATGTTGTGTTGCCGGGCGGCACGAGCGGGCGCGATCTCGCTGCGGCCGTTCGCGAGCATCACCCCGGAACCTGCGTCGTACTCATGTCCGGCTATGCGCGCGAAGGTGCGCACAACGCGGAACTCGGTGAAGCGGGTCCCAAACTCCTCAACAAACCGTTCACCAAGGCGAAGCTTGCGGAAGCCCTGCGGGAGGCCCTGGCACACAGTGCCGCGCATTTGGGCCACAAAACCGTCTAGCCGCTGTTCCGGATTTACTCGGGCGGCGGATCGTCGTCGAAAAGAATTCGCCGCGCCGCACCCTCCAAGTCCTCGAACTGACCGCTCTTGAGCGCCCACAGAAAAGCCCCGAGCCCGAGAACTCCCAAAAACAGCGTGATTGGAATCAGATAGAGAATGATGTCCATCACGGTGCCTTTCGTGCCAGGCGCAGGGCGTTGATGGTGACCAGCAGGGACGAACTCGACATCGCCAGCGCTGCCAGAAGCGGCGTGATCAATCCCATCATCGCCAACGGTACCGCCGCAGCGTTGTAAAGAATCGCCACCGCGAAATTCTGCTTCACCAGGCGTTGGGCTTTGCGCGCGACATCGATGGCCTCAAGAACGGGCGTGAGGCGACTGCCCTGGAATACGATGTCGGCGGCGGTTTGGCTGATCTCGGCGGCGGAGGAAGGCGACATCGAGACATGGGCGGCCGCCAGCGCCGGCGCGTCATTGAGGCCATCGCCGACCATAAGGACACGGTGCCCCGCTTCGCCAAGTTCACAAAGCCGCGCGGTCTTATCCGCCGGCATGCACCCGGCGCGGAAGCGCTCGATGCCGGCTGCAGCGGCAATGGCCGCCGCCGCCGGCGCACGATCGCCGGAGAGCATTTCAAGGGTATAACCTCGCTCGGCCAGATCGGCAATGACGTCCCGTGCATCGCTGCGGATTCGATCGCTAAAGGCAAAGCGCACCGGTGGCCGATTCGGTTCCGAGAACCAAAGTTCCGGTTGGTTTCCACTGCTGGCGCCACCGCCGGCATCGATGCCGCACCAACGCCGGCTGCCGAGGCGAATTTCGCCCTCAGCAAGCTGTGCGCGCAAGCCGGACCCGGGAATTTCCGTCACGCCTGCGGGCGGTTTCGATTGCGGCAAGACCCGATGAAGCGCTTGGGCGAGCGGGTGACGGCTGGCTCCGGCCAGCGCCGCGGCAGTGGCCAAAATATGGGGGGGCGTTGCGGGATCGCGTATCAGTACGGGTTGGCCGTCGGTGATCGTTCCGGTCTTATCGAATACCACGGTGTCGATCGAAGCCAGTCGCTCGAGTGCGGTCGCGGACTTGAGAAGAATGCCTTGGCCGAAAAGGCGGGAACTCGCCACGACTTGAACCACGGGAACCGCCAATGCCAGTGCGCAGGGGCAAGTAACGATCAACACCGCAACGGCATTGAGAAGGGCGGCCTGCCACGGCGCGCCGAGTGCTACAAACCAGACGAGGAATGTCGTCGCCGCAAGGCTGTGCACCGCCGGTATGTAAATACGGGCCACGCGATCGGCGATGGCGAGATAGCGCGCGCGGCCTTGTTCGGCGGTTTCCATGAGCCGGGTGATTTCGGCCAACAGAGTCGCTTGTCCGGCACCGAGGACTTCAATCCGCAAGAATCCGCTCAGATTGAGCGTGCCCGCGAATACGCGGGAGCCTGCCGTGACCGATCCCGGAACGGTTTCGCCGGTGATGAGGCTTGTGTCGATGTCCGATGTACCTTCACGTACTGTGCCGTCGGCGGCAATCCGTTCGCCGGGCATCGCTACGATAATCATTCCGGGTTTGAGCTGCGCCGGCGGCAACATGCGCCGGGCACCGGAGGGATCTTCCACCGTTGCCGCGGTGCCTGAGAGCGCCACCAGGCGCTCCGCAGTGCCGCGGGCCCGGCTTCGGGCACGCGCGTCGAGATAGCGTCCGATCAGAAGAAGAAACAGCAGAGTCACCGCGGCATCGAAATAAGCGTAACGCCCGCCGGTCGCCGTTTCATAGAGGCTCATGCCGGAGGCCAGAATGACGGCGAGTGAAATCGGCACGTCCATATTGGCGTGTCCCAATCGCAGCGCACCAACGGCCGACCGGTAAAACGGCCAGCCGGAATAGACGATCGCCGGCAGGGCGATGAGCGCCGAGAACCAATAGAGCAGTTCGCGGGTGGCGGTCCCCATGGTGCTCGCAAATCCGCTCCATACCGCAACCGACAACAGCATGACATTGCCGGCGGCAAAGCCGGCCACCGCCATCGCCCGCAGCAATTCCCGTTCGCGCGCCGCGGTGGCGCCGGCCATTAAATCCGGATCGAAAGGAATCAGCCGGTAGCCGAGCGATTCGACGAAGGCCGCCAGTGTATTGGCGTCGGATTTTGAGCCGTGCCAGGACAGCACCAAGCGCCGCGTTGTCATATTGACGCGAGCGGCGATCACATTGGGTTGACGCATCAATGCGGATTCGATGAGCCAAACGCAAGCCGCGCAGTGAATCCCTTCGACCATGAGATGGAGGCGCTGGCTTCCGTCTTCTTCGCTGATGACGAAGGCGGAGAAGTCTTCATGGGGCCGGTCGGTTTCCGGCTTGAGCGCCCGTTCCACCGGATTCAGCGCACGGCGCCGGTAATAGGAATCGAGGCCGAGCCCGCGCACGATTCCAAAAGCAGTCTCGCAACCCTTGCAGCAAAAACCGGTGCCGGCGTCCCGCGGGCGCAGCGGCGCACCGCAATGCCGGCAAGCCGCCGCCGCCGGCTCGCCGTCCGCTAGCGCTGCGCCGGTTTTACTCGGGAATATAGACGCGTTTTGTCGTTTGATAACTTGCGCCGTCATGGTTCGCCGTCACCACCATATCCCATTGGCCCGGCAGCGCGAGAACCGGTTGCGCTTCATAGCGCCCAGCGCCGACGTCCTGCAGAGCAATTTCGGAATCGAAGCCTTCGCGTGTCGGGCGGATGAAGTGCGCCGCAAGCGACGCGCCGGTAATCGCACTGCCCGATTGGTCGCGCAGTGTCACGGCGAGACGCGCATGGTCCCGGTCGCGGGCGGAAAAATCGAGTGTCACTTGCCAGCCAAGCCGTTCTTGAGCCTGCGCTGCGGCTAAGGTTTGATTGTAGGCAAGGCCCTTATCGTAAGCATTTTCCGTTGAAATACCGGTAAAGCTTTTGAGCGCAAATATGACCATGATGACGTTGACGATGGCAACGACCACAAAGAAGGCGACGAACATCCACGGAATGAGGCGATCGCGCCGCGTCATTTCTCCGGTGCGGTTATGGGATCTCGTTGATTTGGATGCGCTCATCATCGGGCTGGTCCTATGAACACGGTATCATAAGAAACGGTTTCGCCGCTTTCCTTATCGCGAAGAATGAGATGCAAGGGGGTCGAGGTCCGGGAAAGCTTGTCCCTGGGGACATGAACGAAGACTCGGAATTGGGTTATGGTATCGGCGTCGGCGTGCAATTCAAGCTCTTCCTCCGGTTCCTCGTCTTCGCTGACGACCCTGAGATCGATGTCGTCGATTCCTTCGGCCGTTAAGTCAAATTCGGTCGGCACCCGATGCTTGTTCAGGATTTTGACGGTATAGGCGTTGCGGATGCTGCCGTCATGCAACGCCACGAATAGCGGGCTGCGGTCGCGAATGACGTTCATACCGAAATTGGGGCGCGTAATGAGACCGTAAAGCATCAAGCCGCCGACGGCGGCGAGCAGAAAGCTATAAATGACAGTGCGCGGCCGGACAAACCGGTATCTGGCGGGCTGGCCCGCCGCGCGCGCCTGTTGGTTCGCGTCGGTGTCGAAGGCGATAAGGCCGCGCGGCAAGCCCACTTTGTCCATGACGGCGTCGCAGGCATCGATGCACAACCCGCAGCCGATGCATTCGAGCTGTTGACCGTCGCGGATATCGATGCCGGTGGGGCAGACCGCCACGCAATTGTTGCAAGCGACGCAATGACCCCGGCCTTCCCAGCTCTCGCCGGTCTTGTGATGGCCGCGCGGTTCGCCGCGCCATCGTTCATAGGTCACAACCAGCGAATGCTCGTCCAGCATCGCACCCTGAAACCGCGCATAGGGACACATATAAGTGCAGACCTGCTCGCGGGCGTGCCCGGCCAAAAGATAAGTGGTGCAGGTCAGAAGTCCGATGGTCGTCCATACCGCGGACGAAGCCTGCAGGTGAAAAATATCATGCGCCACCGCGGGTGCGTCGGTGAAATAGAGAACCCAAGCGCCGCCGGTCAAAGCCGCGATCACGATCCATACCGCGTGTTTGACGGCGCGCTTGCCGATCTTGCTTCCCGTCCAAGGCGCTTTGTCGAGCTTGATGCGCGCGTTGCGGTCGCCTTCGATCCAGCGTTCGACGAGCATATAAAGATCCGTCCACACGGTTTGCGGACAGGCATAGCCGCACCAAATGCGGCCCGCCAAACTCGTCATGAAGAATAGGGCGATCGCCGCGACAATCAGGATTCCGGTGATGTAATAGACTTCCTGCGGCCAGATTTCGATCCAGAAGAAATAGGCGCGCCGGGCCGGAAGGTCGATCAAGATCGCTTGATCCGGCGCACCCGGTCCGCGATCGAAGCGGATCCACGGGACCGTGTAATAGATACCGAGCAGCAAGACGAGCGCCGCCCATTTGAGCCGCCGGAAAACGCCGTCGACGCGCTTCGGATGGACAGCGACGCGCGGCGCATAAAGCGGCTTCTTGCCGCCGGCGGTCACCGATACGGCTTCTTCGATATGAACAGTCTCGCTCATGGCGGGCAATTGCCCTCCATTTTATCGCCGAATCAACGGGCGTTCTTTAGAATCTGACGGCCGGCAACGAAGGCGGCCGCCCAGCCCTATTGCCCGCCACCCAGGGAATGGACATAGACGGCGAGCATCTTGATCGTCGTATCCGGGAGCCGAATGCCCCAAGCCGGCATGACCCCGCGCCGCGCATTGGTGACGGTCTCGACGACGGTGGCTTTGTCGCCGCCGTAAAGCCAAATGGCGTCGTTCAGCCGCGGCGCGCCGATATCGGGATTGCCGTCACCCTTCTCGCCGTGGCACGCCGCGCAATTGTCGGCGAAAATCTTGCCGCCGCGAACAAGCACTTGCGCATCGGCCTTCGTCCCCGAAAAAGACAGGACATAGTCGGCGACGTCCGAAATCTCCTCGGCCTTCAAGATGCCATCGGTGCCGAAGCGCGGCATGTCGGTCGAATGGGTTTTCGGGTGCCCCGAGCGGGCGCCGAATTGAATGGTCGTGTAAATTTGTTCGATTTTGCCGCCCCACAACCAATCGTCATCGGCCAGATTCGGATAGCCTTTGGCGCCGGCACCGCCGGCACCATGGCAGGGCGTGCAATTGTCGGCAAAGGCGGCGCGCCCGCCCGCCTGCGCAAAATCGAGAAGCTGCTTATCGGCGATAATCTGCTCCAGCGACGCCGACTTGATCTTG
>JBGOXX010000008.1:0-29550 GCA_041479345.1 Alphaproteobacteria bacterium | reverse complement strand
GAGAACCAGGAAGGCGATCATGTATTCCTTGACCCGGCTCTTGATCGATTCCCAGCTCGCCAGCACGCAAATCGGCGTCAGCAGGGTCGAGAGCAAAATGAAGAATACCGAAATGCCGTCAACGCCCAGGTGGTAGTAGACATTGATCCCCGGAAGCCACTGCACTTTTTCTTCGAATTGGAAATCGGCGCTACCGGTGTCGAAATTCACCCACAGCAGCAATGAGAGGACGAAGGTGACGAGCGAAGTCCATAGCGCCAGATAGCGCGCATTGCGAGCGACGACCTCGGGCTCGCCGCGGGTGACGAGAATGAACGCGGCACCCACCAGCGGCAAGAACGTGACCAGGGAAAGGATCGGCCAGCCTTCCATCTATCGGCCCAATGAATAGAGGTACCAGGTGACGAACGCCGCCACACCGATCAGCATCGCAAAGGCGTAGTGATAAACATAACCGGTCTGAAGGGCCGCCACGCGGCGGGCCAGCAACCGCGTCGCCGCGGCGACCCCGTCGGGGCCGACGCCATCGATGAGCGCGCCGTCCCCTGATTTCCAGAAACCGCGCCCCAGAATAAGCGCCGGACGCACGAACAACCGGTCGTAGAGTTCGTCGAAATACCATTTGTGGAGCAGGAAACGGTAAATCCCGCGGAATTGCTCGGCAAATCTCTTGGGCAGATCGGGCGCCATCTGATAGGCGAAGGTCGCCAGCGCAATGCCGGCCAGCGCCACGACCGTAGGCAGGAATTTGATCAGACGCGGCGCGTGATGAGCGGCCATAAGCGCGCCATGATCGGGCAAGGCGTTCAACGTGCCGCCCCAGAACGCGTTGGCGCCTTCGCCGACGAAATAATCTTGGCCGATAATGCCGCCGAAAATCGCGCCCAGCGCCAGAAGCATCAGCGGAATAGTCATGACCTTGGGCGATTCATGGACATGCGCCATGACCTTTTCATCGGCATGGGGCGTGCCGTGGAAGGTCATGTAAAGAAGCCGCCAGGAATAAAACGCGGTTAGGAACGCCGCGGCGATCCCCAAGGTATAGGCATAGATGCCGACGGCGCTGTGGGCGCCCCAGGCGGATTCGAGGATGATGTCCTTGGAATAATATCCGGCAAAGAACGGAATGCCGGCGAGCGCCAAGCTGCCGATCCACATCAAGGCCCAAGTCAGTTTGATGTGCTTCCAAATACCGCCCATGCGGCGCATATCCTGCTCGCCGGACATGGCGTGAATGACCGAACCCGCCCCCAGGAACAGCAGCGCCTTGAAGAAGGCATGCATCACCACGTGGAACATGGCGGCGGCATAAGCCGAGACGCCGATCGCAAAGAACATGTAACCAAGCTGACTGACCGTCGAATAGGCGATGACCCGTTTGATATCGTTTTGCACCAGACCGACGGTGGCGCCGAAGAAGGCAGTGGTTGCGCCGACGACGGCAACGACCATCAACGCGTCGGGGGCTTGCTCGAAGAGCGGGGAAAGCCGCGCCACCATGAACACGCCGGCGGTGACCATGGTCGCGGCGTGGATGAGGGCGGAAACCGGAGTAGGCCCTTCCATCGCATCCGGCAACCAGGTGTGCAGCCCGATCTGCGCCGATTTGCCCATCGCGCCGACAAAGAGAAGCAAGCAAACGATTGTCAGACTGTCGGTGCCGATTCCCAGGACTTGAATTTTATGCCCGGCCGCCCCCGCGGCATTGGCAAAAATGCCGTTCAGATTGACGGTGTCGAACAGCAGATAGATGCCAAGAATTCCCAGCGTGAACCCGACATCGCCAACCCGATTGACGATGAACGCCTTGATGGCCGCGGCATTGGCGCTCGGCCGGTCGTACCAAAAGCCGATCAGAAGATAAGAGCAAAGCCCGACCCCTTCCCAGCCGAAGAAAAGCTGAAGCAGGTTCGACGCCGTGACCAGCATCAGCATGAAAAAGGTGAAGAGGCTCAAATAGGCGAAGAAGCGCGGAATGCTGTCGTCATGTTCCATATAGCCGATGGAATAAACGTGAATGGCCGCCGAAACGATGGTGACCATCGAAACCATCACCGCGCTCAACGCGTCGAAATGGAGCGCCCAATCGACCTTGAAATTTCCGGAGTCGATCCACGGGACGAGCACGACCTCGCGGGAATTTCCGCCGATCACCACATCGGCGAAAACGAAGAGCGAAAAGACCGCCGCGAGGATGAGCGAGCCGCAGCTCACCAGCTGCGAGCCGCGGTCGCCCAGAAAGCGGCCGAACAATCCGGCTCCGATGGCCCCAAAGAGCGGCAGAAAGACGCTGGCGGCTTCCATCTCAGCCCTTCAACACGTCGATGTCTTCGACCGCGATCGATCCGCGGTTGCGGAAATAAATGACGAGGATGGCGAGACCGACGGCGGCTTCGGCGGCGGCGACGGTCAGAACGAACATGGCGAAGACCTGGCCGATCAAATCACCGAGATAGGCCGAAAACGCCACCAGGTTGATATTGACCGCCAGCAACATCAATTCGACCGACATCAGAATGATAATGACGTTCTTGCGGTTCAGGAAAATGCCGAAGATGCCGAGGGTGAACAGAATCGCGGCGACCGTCAGATAGTGGCCCAGGCCGATGACGAGCATTACACCCCTCCCCGGCTTGGCACATTGCGGAGCTCAACCGTGTTCCCGCGGGCAATTTGAGCGCCAATGTTTTGCTTGCGCACGTCCTTGCGGCGGCGAAGCGTCAACACGATTGCCCCGATCATCGCAACAAGCAGAATGAGGCCAGAGATTTCAAACAGATAGACATAGCGCGTATAGAACAGCGCCCCCAAAGCCCGGGTATTGTTCATGGCATCGGGCAGCGGCAGGGGTGCGGCCCCGACGCTCGAAGCGCCGGGCGAAAAAGCCCAGCCCAAACCGAGGGCGACCAATTCGATGGCCAGAATCAGGCCGATCATGCCGCCAATCGGCACATAATTGAGAAAACCCTGGCGCAACTCGGTAAAATTGATATCGAGCATCATCACGACAAAGAGAAACAGCACCGCGACCGCGCCGACATAAACGATGACGAGAACCATCGCCAGGAATTCGGCGCCCATGAGCAGAAAGAGGCCCGCCGCATTGAAGAACGCGAGAATCAAAAACAAGACCGAATGCACCGGATTGCGCGCAGAGATCACCATCACACCCGAAGCGATCGCGAGCGCACCAAAGAGATAAAACAGCAACGCCTGAACGATCATTCAGTCCATCCGGAATTCGCCGAAAGCACGACCGCGCTTAACGCGAACCCCCTCCCCTTTAACCCAACTTACGGACGCGCCTCAACGGTAAGGCGCGTCGGCCTCAAGATTCTTGGCAATTTCGGCCTCCCAACGGTCGCCGTTCGCCAAGAGTTTTTCCTTGTTATAGATGAGTTCTTCCCGAGTCTCCGTCGCGAATTCGAAATTCGGGCCCTCGACGATCGCGTCGACCGGACACGCTTCCGCGCAGAATCCGCAATAGATGCATTTCGTCATATCGATATCGTAGCGAGTGGTGCGGCGGCTTCCGTCGGCCCGCGGTTCCGCTTCGATCGTAATGGCCAGCGCCGGGCAAACCGCTTCGCAGAGCTTGCAGGCGATGCAACGTTCTTCGCCATTCGGGTAGCGGCGCAAAGCATGCTCGCCGCGGAATCGCGGGCTCAACGGACCTTTTTCATAAGGGTAATTGAGCGTGAATTTCGGCTTGAACATGTAACGCAGCGTCAGCCACAGCCCGGAAACAAGTTCGGTCAGAAATATCGCCCGCGCGCCGCGATCCAGAACCGCCATTATGAAAAGCCCCCGGCAGATCCCGGATGCCAGCCGGTGAAGACCACGACTGCCGCGACGATGACAACAAAGGCGAGTGACAGCGGCAAGAAGACCTTCCAGCCCAGGCGCATCAATTGATCATAGCGGTAGCGCGGAAAGGTCGCGCGCACCCAAAGAAAAACGAACAACATGGCGGCAATCTTGAGAATGAACCATAACGGCCCGAGGCTCAGACCAAAAGGATGAATATTGAACGGCGCCAACCAGCCGCCCAAGAACAGAATCGAGGTCATGGCGCTGATCAGAATCATGTTCGCGTATTCGCCGAGAAAGAACAAAGCAAAGGTCATCGACGAATACTCGACATTGTACCCCGCCACGAGCTCGGCTTCCGCCTCGGGCAAATCGAAGGGCAAGCGGTTGGTTTCGGCCAATCCCGATATGAAGAACACGACGAACATCGGAAACAGCGGGACAGCGAACCAGAGATGGCGCTGGGCCTCGACAATCGCGCTGAGATTGAGCGAGCCGACCAGCAACAGAACCGTGATGATGACGAAGCCGATGGAGACTTCGTAAGACACCATTTGTGCCGCCGAGCGCATGGCGCCGAGAAAGGCGTAGCGCGAATTGCTCGACCAGCCCGCCATGATGATCCCGTAGACGCCGAGCGAGGAAATCGCGAACAGATACAAAATTCCGACATTGATATTGGACAGCACCATGCCCTTGTCGAAGGGGATGACCGCCCAGGCGACCAAGCTCAAGGAAAAGGTGACCATAGGTGCCGCGATAAACACCGCCTTGTTGGCGCGGGTGGGCAGCACGGTTTCTTTGATAAAGAGCTTGAGTCCGTCGGCGATCGGTTGCAGCAAACCGAAAGGTCCGACGACGTTGGGGCCTTTGCGAAGCTGCATCGCCGCGATCACCTTGCGCTCGGCCAGCGTCAAATAGGCGACTCCGACCAGCAATGGAATCAGGATGCCGACGATCTTGATAACGATGAAAATCGCGGGCCACGCATAATCCCGCAGGAAAACCGCGAACGGCTCGGCGCTGCCCCAAAATTCCGACAATTGCGCCATCAGGTGATCAACCATTCGTGCCTGTCCGCGTGTTGCGCAATACGAAGGCCTCGGTGCACCGCGCCATCGTCGCCGAAGTCCGGCTGATGGGATCGGTCATATAGAAATTTTTCACCGGATAATCGAATGGCGCTTTGTCCACGCTGCCTTGGATACCAAAGGGGCCCCAGGCATTGGTTTCCACCGTATCGGTCTGGGCAAACACCTCATTCGCCTTGACCATGCGCTGACGAAGTTCCGCCAGCGTGTCGTAAGGCAAGGACTTGGCGAGCCCCAGCGCTTCGGAAAGCGCCCGGATGATCTTCCAGTCTTCCCGCGCTTCCCCCGGCGGGAACACGGCGAGCTTTGCGCGCTGCACGCGCCCCTCGGTATTCACATAGGTCGCGTTCTTTTCGGTATAGGCGGCGCCGGGAAGGATCACATCCGCCGATTCGGCGCCACGGTCGCCGTGATGGCCTTGATAGATGACGAAAGCGCGCTTGAGTCGGCTGGTATCGATTTCATCGGCGCCCAAGAGATAGACGACGTCGATAGCGCCTGATTCCGCGCCGTCCAGAACGCCCGCAACATCGAGGCCGTTTTCGCCCGGGACCAAGCCAAGGTCGAGACCGCCGACCCTTGCGGCGGCCCGGTGCAAAACATTGAATCCGCGCCAATGCTCGCGCATCAAATTGCAGCCATCGGCAATCTTATGGGCAAGCCCCAGCAGGACCGCGCCGTCACGCCGCGCCAACGCGCCCTGGCCGACAATCAGCATCGGGTTGTTCGCCCGGCGCAAAGCATCGGCGAAGGGATGGGTGCCCTCGGCGATTTCGGCGACCGTGCGCGGGCCGGCACCGAGACTCTCGACGGGAAAAGTGAGATCGAGCTGCGGGCCGACTGCGGCAACGTGGAACCCGCCCATCAAATGTCGCTTGCGCAGCCGCGCATTGACGAGGGCCGCTTCGGCGCGCGGATTGGTGCCGATGAGCAAACACAAATCGGATTCTTCGATGCCGGCAATCGTCGTATTGAAGACATAACTGGCCCGCACATTGGCGGTCAATTTGGCGCCATCCTGTCGGCAATCGATGTTCTGGGAGCGCAATGCCGACATCAAATCCTTGAGCGCCATCATCGATTCGCAATCGGCGAGATCGCCGGCGATTGCGGCAACGCGCTCGCCCTTGATGCCATCAAGCTTGCGGGTAATCGCCTGAAAGGCATCGCTCCACGTCGCTGGCTGCAATTTTCCGCCTTCGCGGACATAGGGGCGGTCGAGGCGCTGACGCTTCAAGCCGTCATAGGCGAAGCGCGTCTTATCCGAGATCCATTCCTCGTTCACGTCCTCATGGAGCCGCGGCAGGACGCGCATCACTTCCGAGCCGCGGGAATCGACACGAATATTGCTCCCCACCGCGTCGAGCACATCGATCGATTCGGTTTTAACGAGTTCCCAATTGCGCGCGGCAAAGGCATAGGGCTTCGAAGTCAGCGCGCCGACGGGGCAAAGATCGATGATGTTTCCGGAAAGCTCCGAGGTCAGAACTTTTTCCACATAAGTTCCGACTTCCATGTCTTCGCCGCGGCCGGTCGCCCCCAATTCTTCGACGCCGCCGATTTCGGTCGCGAAGCGGATACATCGGGTGCAGTGGATGCAGCGCGTCATCTGGGTTTTGACCAGCGGTCCGAAATTTTTCTCTTTCACCGCCCGCTTGTTCTCGTGATAGCGGCTGTGGTCCGTGCCATAGGCCATGGCCAGATCCTGCAGGTCGCATTCGCCGCCTTGGTCGCAAATCGGGCAATCGAGCGGGTGGTTGATCAGCAGGAATTCGAGAACGCCGTTCCGCGCCTTCTTGACGAAGGGCGTATCGGTCCTGATCACCATATTGTCCATGACCGGCATGGCGCAGGAAGCGATCGGCTTCGGCGAGCGTTCCATTTCGACGAGGCACATGCGGCAATTGCCGGCGATCGCCAATCGCTCATGATAACAGAAACGCGGGATTTCGATGCCGAGCCGCTCGCAGGCCTGCATCACGGTCGTGCCCGGCTCGACCTCGATCTCCATGCCGTCGATTTTGAGTTTCGGCATCTCTTTTCCTTATTCCTTATGCAGCCGAAGAAACTTTGCGCGCCATGATGCGCTGCTCGATCTCGGGACGGAAATGGCGGATCAGGCCTTGGACCGGCCACGCCGCGGCATCGCCGAGCGCGCAAATCGTGTGCCCTTCGATTTGCCGCGTCACTTGTTCGAGCATATCGATTTCCGCGATCTCGGCTTCACCCGTCACCATGCGCTCCATGACCCGCCACAGCCAGCCGGTACCTTCACGGCAAGGCGTGCATTGGCCGCAGCTCTCATGCTTATAGAATTGCGAGAGGCGCGCGATCGCCCGCACGATGTCCGTGGATTTATCCATCACGATGACCGCGGCGGTTCCTAAGCCCGATTTCACCTGAACCAAGCTATCAAAATCCATCAGCACGGTATCGCAGATCGATTTCGGCAGAACCGGCACCGAGGAACCGCCGGGGATGATCGCGAGCAGCCGATCCCAGCCGCCGCGCACGCCGCCCGCATGCTTCTCGATCAACGTCTTCAGCGGAATGCCCATTTCCTCTTCGACGTTGCAGGGATTGTTGACGTGACCGGAGATGCAAAAAATCTTGGTCCCGGCATTATTGGGCCGGCCGAGGCCTGCGAACCACGCCGGCCCGCGGCGAAGAATTTCCGGAATGGCGGCGATGGTTTCGACATTGTTGACCGTGGTCGGACAACCATAAAGCCCGGTATTGGCCGGAAACGGCGGTTTGAGCCGCGGCAGGCCTTTCTTGCCTTCGAGGCTTTCGATCAGCGCCGTCTCTTCGCCGCAGATGTAAGCGCCCGCGCCGCGGTGAACGTAAATTTCGAAATCCCAGCCCGAGCCGCAGGCATTGGGGCCGAGCAGATTCGCTTGCCGGGCTTCTGCAATGGCTGTTTCCAAATGATCGGCTTCGTCGTGGAACTCGCCGCGGATATAGATATAAGCGGCGTTGGCGCCCATGGCGAAACCGCCGATCAAACACCCTTCGACGAGCTTATGCGGCTCGTGGCGCATGATGTCCCGATCCTTGCAGGTTCCGGGCTCGCCCTCGTCCGCATTGACCACCAAATAGGATGGCCGGCCGTCGGACGTTTTCGGCATGAACGACCATTTGAGCCCGGTGGCGAATCCAGCACCTCCCCGCCCGCGCATGCCCGATTCTTTCACCTGGGCGATGATGGTATCCTGGCCGCGTTCGAGAATCGCCTTGGTATTGTCCCAATCGCCGCGCGAGCGCGCCCCTTTGAGCTTCCAATCGAGGCGTCCGTAGAGATTGGTGAAAATGCGGTCGCGATCGTGGAGCATCAGGATTCCTTCGCCGCACGGGGCGGGACTTCGGTCAATGTGGTCATGCCGGGTGCCGGCTCGGAGGATTTGCGGCCGTTTTGCGGGCCGGGCGAAACCGGCCGCTCCGCCTTGAACGCCATCAAGATCCGCTCCGTCGATTCAGGGTCGAGGTCTTCATAATAGTGGTCGCCGATCTTCATCATCGGCGCATTCACGCAAGCGCCGAGACATTCGACTTCGTTTAGCGTGAACATGCCGTCGGCGGTGGTACCGCCCGCCGTGACCCCCAGCACTTTTTGGCAAGTGCCGAGCACCCCGTCGCTGCCGCGCAGCCAGCAGGGCGTCGTGGTGCAGACTTGAACATGGTGCCGGCCGATGGGTGCGAGATTGAACATGTTGTAGAAAGTCGCGACTTCGTAAACGCGGATTTTCGGCATGCCGAGTATTTGCGCCACGTGATCCATGGCCGCGCGCGGCAGCCAGCCGCGGTTTTGGCGCTGCGCCAGATCGAGCGCCGGGAGCACGGCGCTGGCCTGTCGGCCTTCGGGATAACGCGCCACGATCGTTTTCAGCCGGTCCTGATTTTCTTTCGTGAAAGCGAAAGAATCGGGCTGCACGACATCGGCGCCGGAACGCTTCGTACTCATCGATCGATTTCCCCGAAGACGATGTCGAGGCTGCCGATGATGGCGACGATATCGGCGAGCATATGGCCCTTGGCCAGAAATTCGAGACCCTGCAGGAATGCGAATCCGGGCGCCCGAATCTTGCAGCGGTAAGGCCGGTTGGTGCCGTCGGAGACGAGATAAACGCCGAACTCGCCCTTGGGCGCTTCGACCGCGGTGTAGGTCGATCCCTTGGGCACGTGATAGCCCTCGGTATAGAGCTTGAAGTGATGGATGAGGGCTTCCATCGAGCGCTTCATTTCGGCGCGCGGCGGCGGCGCAATCTTGCGGTCGACGATCATGACCGGACCGTCCGGCATCTTTTCGATGGCTTGTTCCATGATCCGCAGGCTCTGCCGCATCTCTTCGACCCGCACCAGATATCGGTCATAGCAATCGCCGTTCTTGGCGATCGGAATATCGAATTCCATCGCCTCGTAGGCGTCGTAAGGCTGAGACTTGCGCAAATCCCAGGGCACGCCGGTTGCCCGCAACACCGGGCCGGTAAATCCCCAATCGAGCGCCTGGGTCGAATTGACGACGCCGATATCGACGGTGCGTTGCTTGAAGATGCGGTTTCCGGTGAGAAGACTTTCCATGTCGTCGATCACCTTGGGGAACCGCTTGCAGAACGCCAGAATGTCGTCCGCCAGTCCGGCCGGCATGTCTTGATGCACGCCGCCGGGCCGGAAATAGGCGGCATGCAGCCGCGCGCCGGAAACCCGCTCGTAAAACTCCATCAAGACTTCGCGTTCTTCGAACCCCCACAGGAAAGGGGTCATCGCGCCGACATCGAGGGCAAAGGTCGTGATGTTGAGAAGGTGGTTGAGGATGCGGGTAATCTCGCTGAACAACACTCTTATGTATTGGCCGCGCGGCGGTGCTTCGATCCCCATCAGCTTTTCCACCGCCAGGGCAAAGGCGTGCTCCTGGCACATCGGCGAAACGTAATCGAGCCGGTCGAAATAGGGGATCGCCTGGAGATAGGTTTTATATTCGATCAGCTTTTCGGTGCCACGGTGAAGCAGGCCGATATGCGGATCCGCGCGCTCCACCACTTCGCCGTCCAATTCGAGCACGAGACGCAACACGCCGTGCGCTGCCGGATGCTGCGGCCCGAAATTCAAGCTGTAGTTGCCGAGCTGGCGTTCCGGCATCACGATTTCGCCTTTTCGTCGCCCGGGAGAATCTCGTTCATGCCTTCCCAGGGACTGAGAAAATCGAAATTGCGGAATTCCTGGGCGAGTTTCACAGGCTGATAGACGACGCGTTTTTGTTCGTCGTCGTAACGCAATTCGACAAAGCCGGTCAGCGGAAAATCCTTGCGCAAAGGATGCCCCTCAAAGCCGTAATCGGTAAGGATGCGCCGCAGATCGGGATGATTGGAGAAGAAGATACCGTAAAGGTCCCAGGCCTCGCGCTCGAACCAACCGGCGGCGCTGAACACACCGCTGATCGATGGAACCGGCACGTCCTCGGCCGTCGCGATTTTCACGCGCACCCGCTGGTTCTGGGAAATACTCAGCAGATTGTAGACCACTTCATGGCGTTTCGGGCGGTCCGGGTAATCGACGCCGCACAAATCCACCAGCTGCTTGAATAGGCAGTTGCTATCGTCGCGCAAGAACGTCATCAGCTTGATGATGCCTTCCGGCATCGCTGTAACGATGAGCTCGTCGTGCTCGACCTCCGCCCCCAGAACAATCTGCGGCAAGGCTGTAACGATGTAATCGCCGAGTTCGCGAAGCGCTTCTTCCATTTTCTTGCTTATCGATTCTTTCCGGTATTAGCGCGCGATCGTATTGGTCCGCCGGATTTTCTTTTGCAGCTGAAGGATGCCATAGAGCAGGGCCTCGGCCGTCGGCGGACAGCCGGGAACGTAGATGTCCACCGGCACGATCCGGTCGCAGCCGCGCACCACGGAATAGGAATAGTGATAATAGCCGCCGCCATTGGCGCAGGAGCCCATGGAGATGACCCAGCGCGGCTCGGCCATCTGGTCGTAAACCTTGCGCAAGGCGGGCGCCATCTTGTTGCATAGGGTGCCGGCCACGATCATGACATCCGACTGGCGCGGGCTCGGCCGGAAGACGATGCCGAAGCGGTCGAGGTCGTAACGGCTGGCGCCGCTGTGCATCATCTCGACCGCACAACAGGCAAGCCCGAACGTCATGGGCCAGAGCGATCCGGTCCGCGCCCAGCCGGTCAGGCGATCGAGAGAAGCGACGATGAACCCCTTGTCCGCGAGTTCGCCCGTCGCCCGCTCCAGGAGCTGGTCTTGCTCGGGACCGGGAGGCATGGCACGCGACACTGCGGGATTCATTCCCATTCGAGTCCACCCTTCTTCCACTCGTATACGAAGCCGACGGTCAGGATGCCGAGGAACGCGATCATCGACCAAAACCCGAAGACGCCAATGTCACTAAGCGAGATCGCCCAGGGGAACAGGAACGCCACCTCAAGGTCGAAGATGATGAAGAGGATGGCGACCAGATAAAAGCGGACGTCGAACTTTCCGCGGGCGTCCGAGAATGCCTCGAATCCGCATTCATAGGCTGAAAGCTTCTCCGCATCGGGCCGCTGAGGCGCTACCAAATAGGATGCAAGAAGGATGATGCCGGACAGTCCGACGGCAACGGCGAGGAAGATCAGGATCGGCAGATATTCCTTGAGCAAGGCATCCATCGCGCCGCGTCCTTGTCGATTGGGGAACCCGATCCGCGGCGAAAGATACCGCGGTGTACAATGGCGGCGGGAATAACGGAATTGAGATCCCGCCGTTTCGGCGCGCGCATTATAGGGTCGCCTTCCGGCCTTGGAAAGTACGGTTCAAGCGGCATTTGCGGTGCCGATTCGACATCTTCGAGAACGGAATTTCGGACGGATAAGCGATGGCGGGAGTGACGGGACTCGAACCCGCGGCCTCCGGCGTGACAGGCCGGCGCTCTAACCAACTGAGCTACACCCCCTTGGGAATCTCGGGTGGCGGCTCCATCTACTGCGCGTATTCGCGCGAGTCAAGCAAACGAGCCTTCGCGGTCACCGTGGGATTACCTCCGATTGTGCTTATTTCCTATACGGACGGCCTTAATATTCCCTTGATGCTGGCGAGTGGCGTCCGTCGAGCGTTGGTGGGGGAAACTGGTAGGCGATGACGGGATCGAACCGCCGACCCTCTCGGTGTAAACGAGATGCTCTACCGCTGAGCTAATCGCCTTTCTCGATCAATCAAGCCCGGTGCGGGCTACCCCTAAATATAAGGCGCCGGCCATCGATGGACAGCCGGCGCCGATATGATTTTCTTGCGCAGGCACCGCCGCGCTTCAAATCACTTGTTGACGGAATCCTTCAGCGCTTTGCCCGCCTTGAACTTCGGCTGTTTCGATGCGGGGATCTTGATGCGCTCTCCGGTGCGCGGATTGCGCCCTTCCGAGGCAGCGCGCCGCGAAACCGTGAACGTGCCGAATCCGACCAGCCTGACTTCCGTCCCGCCCTTCAGAGCCTTGGCAATGTTCCCAAAGGTTGCCTCCACGGCTCGCGCCGCGTCAGCCTTCGACAACTTGGCGCTGGTCGCAACCGACGCCACGAGATCGTTCTTATTCACTGTGAGCCCCCCTATTTTTTATGTACGGAATTCTTCGCCGCTCAGATGCGAAGAAAACGCTATTTAGAGCGGCGAAGTGTAAGCCGGGGTGGCGCGTTCCGTCAATCGCGGAACACGAGTTGTCCCCAGGATTTGCTAGGCTTTCCAAGCACCCGGAGGGACTTCGGCGTCGGCAGCGCGGTCAGTGCGTGACGATGTTCTCGCGATCTTCTTCGGTCTCGTCGGTCGCGACTTTGCGATGATCGTCTTCCTCATCGACCCACTCGATCGGAACGGGACGCGACACGAGTGCGTTTTCGAGCACGTCGTCGACAGTGGCAGCCGGAATGATCTTCAGGCCCCGTTTCACATTGTCCGGAATGTCCGCCAGATCCTTTTCATTATCCTTGGGAATCAGCACCGTCTTGAGGCCGCCGCGCAGCGCCGCCAGGAGCTTCTCCTTGAGGCCGCCGATCGGCAGCACGCGGCCGCGCAATGTGATTTCGCCGGTCATGGCGACGTCCCTGCGCACTGGAATGCCGGTCAGCGCCGAGACGATCGAAGTACACATTGCAACGCCGGCAGACGGACCATCCTTCGGCGTCGCACCTTCCGGCACATGCACGTGAATGTCCCGCTTCTCAAAGATCGTCGGCTTGATGCCGAGCTCTACCGCCCGCGATCGCACGTAGGACCGTGCGGCCTGCACCGACTCCTTCATCACATCGCCGAGCTTGCCGGTATGGGTGACAATCCCCTTGCCGGGCATGACCACGGCTTCGATCGACAGCAATTCGCCGCCGACTTCGGTCCAAGCAAGACCGGTCGTGACACCCACCAGATCCTCCTCCTCGACCTCGCCGTAACGGAAGCGCTGCACACCCGCGTATTTCTCTAGATTGCGGCTGGTGATCCGGATCTTCTTGGTGGTCTTGAGCAACACTTCTTTGACGGCCTTGCGAGTCAGGTTGGCGATCTCTCGCTCCAAATTGCGCACGCCGGCTTCCCGCGTGTAATAGCGGATCAAGTCGCGCAACGCGTGGTCCGAGATTCCCCACTCGTCCTTCTTCAAGCCGTGGGCTTTCACCTGCTTATTAATCAGGTGACGCTTGGCGATCTCCACTTTTTCATCCTCGGTGTAGCCGGGGATGCGGATGATCTCCATGCGGTCGAGCAAGGGCTGCGGCATCCGAAGGGTATTGGCCGTGGTTACGAACATCACATCCGAAAGGTCATAATCGACCTCGAGATAATGGTCGTTGAAGGTCGCGTTCTGCTCGGGATCCAGCACTTCCAGCAAAGCCGACGAAGGATCGCCGCGCCAATCGGCGCCCATCTTGTCCACCTCGTCCAACAGGAACAGGGGATTCGACGACTTCGCCTTTTTCATGCCCTGGAGGACCTTGCCGGGCATCGAGCCGATATAGGTCCGGCGATGGCCGCGGATCTCCGCCTCGTCGCGCACGCCGCCCAGCGACATGCGAACGAAGTTACGGCCGGTCGCCCGCGCGATCGACTTGCCAAGCGAGGTCTTACCGACGCCGGGCGGTCCGACCAGGCACAGGATCGGTCCCTTCACTTTCTTCATGCGCAGCTGAACCGCGAGATATTCGAGGATGCGCTCCTTGACCTTCTCCAGGCCGTAGTGATCGTTCTCGAGAATTGCCTCGGCGGCATGCAAATCGCGCTTGGTCTTGGTGAATTTGCTCCACGGGATGCTCAGCATCCAGTCGAGATAATTGCGGACCACCGTCGCTTCAGCCGACATCGGGCTCATGGTGCGCAGCTTCTTGACTTCGGCTAAGGCCTTCTCGCGCGCTTCCTTGCTGAGCTTTGTTTTTTCGATGCGCTCTTCGATTTCGGCCACCTCGTCGCGGCCGTCCTCGATTTCGCCCAATTCCTTCTGGATCGCCTTCAGTTGTTCATTGAGGTAGTACTCGCGCTGAGTCTTGTCCATCTGCCGCTTGACGCGGTTGCGGATGCGCTTTTCGACCTGCAGGACGCCGATCTCGCCTTCCATATAGGCGTAGACTTTCTCCAGCCGCTCGCTCACCACCTCGGTTTCGAGCATCTCCTGCTTATCGGGAATCTTCAGCGTCAGATGCGAGGCGATCGTATCGGCGAGCTTGCTGTGATCTTCGATCTGATTGATCGAAACCAAGACCTCAGGCGGGATCTTCCGGTTGAGCTTAATATATTGCTCGAACTGGGAAATTACCGTACGCGCCAGCGCCTCGACTTCCTGGGCGTTGCCAGGGCGTTCGTCGAGCACCTCGGCCTCGGCCTGGAAGAAATTCGCATTCTCGGTATAGGCCTTGATCCGGGCACGACGATTGCCTTCGACCAGCACTTTGACCGTGCCGTCCGGCAGTTTCAGGAGCTGGAGCACGGTTCCGATCGTGCCCACCGAATATATATCGTCGGTCGTCGGATCGTCTTGCGACGCGTTCTTCTGGGCGACCAGCAGAATCTGCTTGTCGTCGCGCATCACATCTTCGAGCGCACGCACCGATTTCTCGCGGCCCACGAAGAGGGGCACGATCATGTGCGGAAACACGACAATATCCCGGAGGGGCAGGACGGGGAAAATCTCGACTCGGCTGCTTTCGCTCATTGGTCCTCTTTTTCAAAAAGCCGGACTTCGGCAGCTCTAGGGCAGTTTAGGTGAGCCTTGTCCGGTCCGTAAGACGTTAAATGGCCCCGGAAAGGCGATGGATCAAGATGGATCAAGGAGTGGGGATTAGGCGCTGGTGCCTACATCCTCCTTGCGCTCGGCGTAGATGTAGAGCGGTTTCGCCGTCCCATCCACGACCTCACGGTTGATCATGATTTCCTCGACCCCGTTGAGGCCGGGGAGTTCGAACATCGTGTCGAGCAGGATGCCTTCCATGATCGAGCGCAAGCCGCGCGCACCCGTCTTGCGGGCAAGCGCCTTCTTGGCGGTGGATTTGAGCGCGTCTTCCGAGAATTCGAGGCGCACGCCTTCCATTTCGAACAGGCGCTGATACTGCTTCACCAGCGCGTTCTTCGGCTTGGTCAAAATGTCGATGAGGGCGTACTCGTCCAGATCCTCGAGGGTTGCCACCACCGGCAGTCGACCGATGAATTCAGGGATGAGGCCGAATTTCAGCAAATCCTCGGGCTCGACATCGCGCAAGATTTCGCCGGTTTGGCGCTCGTCGGGCCCCCGCACATCCGCACCGAAGCCAATGGCCGAACCCCGGCCGCGTGCGGCAATGATTTTCTCGAGTCCGGCAAAAGCGCCGCCGCAGATGAACAGGATATTGGTGGTGTCGACCTGCAAGAATTCCTGCTGCGGGTGCTTGCGGCCGCCCTGGGGCGGAACGCTGGCAACCGTGCCTTCCATGATCTTGAGGAGGGCCTGCTGCACGCCTTCGCCCGACACGTCGCGGGTAATCGACGGATTGTCGGATTTACGCGAGATCTTATCGACTTCGTCGATATAGACGATGCCGCGCTGGGCCCGCTCGACATTGTAATCGGCGGCCTGCAGCAGCTTCAAAATGATGTTCTCGACGTCCTCGCCGACATAGCCCGCTTCGGTCAGCGTCGTCGCATCGGCCATGGTGAACGGCACGTCGATAATGCGCGCCAGGGTCTGCGCCAAGAGCGTCTTGCCGCAGCCGGTCGGGCCGACAAGCAGGATGTTCGATTTCGCGAGCTCGACGTCGCTGCTCTTCGAACCGTGGGAGAGCCGCTTGTAGTGATTATGGACCGCCACCGACAGCACGCGCTTGGCGTGGTCCTGACCGATCACATAGTCGTTGAGGACGCGGAAAATCTCGCGCGGAGTCGGAACGCCATCGCGGGATTTGACGAGCGTCGTCTTGTGCTCTTCCCGGATGATGTCCATGCACAACTCGACGCATTCATCGCAGATGAACACGGTCGGGCCCGCAATCAGCTTGCGGACCTCGTGCTGGCTCTTTCCGCAGAAGGAGCAGTAGAGGGTGTTTTTCGGATCGCCGCCGCTGGTCTTATTCATGGAGTGGTTTTTGCCTCTCCCGCTTCGTTGAGGGTTGCGGCCTCACTTGGAATCCTTAGAGAATCCAGTTAACCAGACCGCAAGTCCCGGCACAACGCCAAAAACAACAAGGGCTTGGGCCGGGGCGGACAGCCCAGAATGAGACCAAAATGAGGCCTCTAGATGGGATCCTGCCCCAAGGGGTTCAAGATTTCGTTAATCGCAGGACCCGCCAAAAGCGCGGTTCCGTCCGGGCCCTCCGGCCCCGCTTTTGGTACTAACTGGCGGGGGCCCGCTCGGGCTCGTCAACTGCCGTCGGCGGCCGGCTCACCACCACCTGATCGATGAGGCCGAAGGTGACCGCTTCTTCCGGCGAAAGGAACCGGTCGCGCTCCATCGCTTCTTCGATGACCGCCACATCCTGACCGGTGTGTTCGGCATAGATGCGGTTGAGGCGCTCACGCAGGGAGAGAATTTCCTTGGCGTGAATTTCGATATCCGACGCCTGACCTTGGAAGCCGCCGGAGGGCTGATGAACCATGATCCGGGCATGGGGCAGCGCATAGCGCTTACCCTTGGCCCCGGCGCACAGCAAGAGCGAGCCCATCGAGGCCGCTTGGCCGACGCACACCGTGGTCACGTCCGGCCGGATGTAGCGCATGGTGTCGTAGATCGCGAGGCCGGACGTCACGATTCCGCCCGGCGAATTGATGTAGAAGGAGATATCCTTGTTCGGGTTTTCCGACTCAAGGAAGAGCAGTTGGGCGCAAACCAAGGTCGAGACCATGTCGTTGATCGGCCCGGTCAGAAAAATGATCCGCTCTTTCAAAAGCCGCGAATAAATGTCGTAGGCGCGCTCGCCCCGGTTGGTCTGTTCGACCACCATCGGAACCAGCATGTTCATCTGAGTCTCATAGCGATCGGTCATCGACAGTCCCTCAACTCCTGGCTCCTAATTTTTTGCCGTCTTTTTCGTCGCGGCCGTCGGTTTTTCCTCTGATTCTGATGATGTGGGTTCTTCCGGGTCTTTCATCAACTCCTCAGCGGTCGCCTTGCGTTCCTCGATCTTGGTGACCTCAAGGATGAAATCCACGACCTTATCCTCAAAGATCGGGGCACGCAGGCTCGCCAAAGCCGCCGGCGTGCGCTTGAAGTACTCAACGACCTGCTTTTCCTGGCCGGGATAGCGCGAGGCCTCGGTGTAAATGGCCCGGGTCAGTTCTTCCGGGGTTACCGTCACATTGTTGCGCCGGCCGACCTCGCCCAAGAGCAGCCCCAGCCGCACCCGGCGTTCGGCCACTTGTCTGGCCTCCGCCCGCGCTTCGGCTTTCTCTTCGTCCGACATCTTTTCTTGGCCGTGATCGTGATCATGATGATCGTGATCGTGGTCGTGGTCGTGGTCGTGGTCGTGGTCGTGGTCGTGATGATCATGATCGTGGTGCTCATGATCATGGGCCTGTTCGGCCTCGTATTGGCTCCAGATCGCTTCGAGCTCGTTGTCGACCAACCCGGGCGGCAGCTCGAAATCATGGGCTTCGGCCAGCGCATCCAGCAGCGCTCGCTTCAAGCGCATGCGAGAAACCACCGTATATCTCTTCTCCATGTCCTCGGCGACGGCCTTGCGCAAGGCGGCCAAGTCATCGAGGCCCAGATCCTTCGCCAGTTGATCGTCGGCGGCAACCGGAACCTGCTCGTTCACTTCCTTGATATCGACGGTGAATTTCGTGGTTTTTCCCGCCAAATTCTTGGCGCCGTAGTTATCGGGGAATTTCAGCGCGAATTCGACGTGATCGCCCGCCTTGCGCCCCACCAGGTTTTCCTCAAAACCGGGAACGAAGCCGCTTTCGCCGAGTACGATCGTGAAACCCTTGGCGGTGCCGCCGTCGAAGGCCACGTCATTCAAGGTGCCGGAAAAATCGATGACGAGCTGATCGCCGTTTTTGGCCAGCGGCGGTTCGGCCGGCGCTGCATAGCGTTTATGGCGTCCGGCGAGCTCAGCGATCGCCTGATCGAGCGCTTTGTCGTCGACCACAACCTTAAAGCGCTCGAGCTTCAGAGTCGAAAAATCCATGGGCTCGAATTTGGGGAGCAGATCGATCGCCATCGTGTATTCGAGATCGCGCCCCTCATCGAAGGCGGTGACCTCGATCTTCGGCTGACCGGCCGGCTGCAAAGAGCGCTCGCGGATCGCTGTGTTCGAGCTTTCGGCGACGGTGCGTTCCAAAACCTCGCCCATGACCGATGCGGCATAGCGCTGGCGCAGCACGGTTACTGGGACCTTGCCGGGCCTAAATCCCGGCAGGCGGACTTCGCGGCCCAGCTGCTCGAGCCGGTTCGAGAGCTGCCGCTCGATATCGGCAGCCGGTACGACGACTTTGAACTCGCGCCGCAGGCCTTCGCTTTTTGTTTCGGTTACTTGCATGAACGTATCTTCTCGGACCTTTCAATGCCTCGAATTAAGGGGGAACCGGTTGGTGCGGGCGGAGGGACTTGAACCCCCACGACTTTCGTCACCAGAACCTAAATCTGGCGCGTCTACCAGTTTCGCCACGCCCGCGCCCTTGGCGGCGCGACGTCCGGTCGCGGCCTCTATAGCACAATAGACGGAGGAGCATAATAGAACCTGGGGGCCGGCGGGCGGTAGCCCGGCGAGGTCCAAAGGACCGGCGTCGGCCGCCGTCGGACCAAATGGAAACGGCCGCGCAAGGCGGCCGTTCGAGAGGAGTTTCGCTGGCGGCTAAGCGGCGCGCGGTTGCGGCTGGCAATAATGCTGAGCGAAGGATTCCAGCGCTAAAACCCGGGCATCTTCTAGGAACTTCCGGTTCGGCCGCTCGAAGCAGACGTTAAACCGTACATGCGGGATGCCAAAACTGTCCTTCCCAACCGAGAGGACGGTGGCGGTTTCGACAATTTCCCCCGTGTGGGCTCGCTGATAAACGGATCCGACTTTGACGTCGCCAATTTCGGAATGGCGCTTCTTGAGCATCATGGATGTTCGCCTGTGGCTCGCATGGGATTAACGATGTTTTGAATTTAGAGTCCAAGATTTAAGAACGAGTTAAAAGAACCGGGCCACACCTAACGATCACCGAAACTTTTCGGCAAATACCGCAAATCGCTTGCCGGACCCACTGGAAGCATGCCGGCGCGTGCCCAGGCGGACCAAGAGGATGTGCCAAGGGGGGGGACACAACGGGATGGGTGCTAGGACAACCCCGCCGCAACCCGAAGGCCGCGCAAAACCTGGGGTAGCCAGGTTTCCAGGTCTTCGGCGACCAATCCGGGGCCTGCGGCTTGGGCGACCGCCCCATGCAGCCAGGCGGCAGCGCAGGCGGCCTCGAAAACCGGCATGGCCGAGGCCAGTAATCCGGTCAAAATCCCGGCCAACACGTCCCCGGCCCCGGCGGTCGCCAGATCGGCCGGCGCATTCGCATTGATGACGGCCCGTCCGTCGGGGGCGGCAATCACCGTATCGCCACCCTTGATCAGCACGACTTGGCCGCAGAGCTTGGCCGCTGCGCGCGCCCGAGAGAGCTTGTCGCCGGACAAATCGAAGATCCGTGCGAATTCGCCTTCGTGGGGGGTCAACACGCAACGTATCCCGCCCGCCGAGAGGGCCGAGATCAGTGCCGGGGGATTGTCGGCGAAGGAGGTGAAAACGTCGGCATCGAGGGCGCAAGGCTTGCCCGATTTGAGCGCGGCCATCGTGCAGGCGCGGGTTCTCTCACCAACACCATTGCCCGGCCCAACCAAAACCGCGGTCTTGCGTACATCCTCGAGCAGCGCCGAAAACTGCGCGCTGCTTTCTATCGGATCGATGAGAATGCCAAGAAGGCTTACCGCATAGATCGGCATCGCCGGTGGGGGGCAAGCGACGGTCACAACGCCGGTCATTCTGGCGGCGGCCCGCGCCGCAAGCCGTGCCGCACCGGTCATCTTGGCCCCGCCGACGATCAGGGCGTGGCCGCGCTGGTATTTATGGCCGGAAGGTTTTGGCCAGGGAAAGTGGTCGAGCCACAAGGGCGGCGCGTTGACGAAGGTTTGGGCCCGAATCTGATCGAGAACGTCAATCGGCGTCCCGATATCGGCCACGATAACTTCGCCGCACCGCTCGCGTCCCGGCAGCAGGATGTGACCCGGCTTTCGCCGGAAAAAAGTGACCGTGAGCGCCGCCTGAGGTGCTGCACCCAGTATTTGTCCGCTGTCGCCGTGAAGCCCGCTCGGGACGTCGACCGCGACGACGGGAAGACCCCGCCGGCCGATTTCCTGCACAATTGCCAGCGCCACCCCATCGAGCGGCCGCGCCAATCCCGCGCCGAAAAGGGCATCGACGATGAGTCCCGCGCCGTTCAAAACTTCGGACGAAAGAGGAGCGCATGGGCTTTTCCAGCGCTTGGCGTTGAGCGCCGCCTCGCCTTTCAACGCTTCGCGTTTTCCAAGCAGCGCCACTTTGACGTTGCGCCCTGCGTCCCTGAGCTTGCGGGCGGCAACGAAGCCGTCGCCGCCGTTATTGCCGGGTCCGCACAAAACAACGACAGGATCTTGCGAAAATCGCCGTAGGGTCTCGCGGGCGACGGCTGTCCCCGCCGCCTCCATCAGCCGCTCGTTGCTGACGCCCGCTTTCGCGGCCAAAGCATCGGCGCGGCCCATTTCGGTGACGTTGAGAAGTACGGCGCTGCCGCTATAGCCCATCTCGGCCCCCATCGGGCCAGAATACCGGGCGGCGCCGGAAAGCGCCAACCGCCGTTATCCTGGCGGCCGCACCGGCCCCCGTCTGCGGCAATCACGAGGCTTCCGTTGGCGCCGTCCAATCCTTATTCTCTGGCCCGATGACCGCCCGCCGCCATGATTGGACCGTCGACGAGGTGCTCGAGATCCTCGAAGCGCCGCTGCTCGATTTGATTGCCCGCGCGCAAACGATTCACCGGGCCCATCACAGCCCAAGCGATATTCAGCTCGCCAGTTTGCTCTCGATCAAAACCGGCGGCTGCCCGGAGGATTGCGCCTATTGTCCGCAATCGGCGCATTACAAGGCGGGTGTAGAGCGCGAGTCTTTTCTCGATACAAAAGAGGTTCTGACCGCCGCGAAGCAGGCCCAGGACCTCGGCGCCTCGCGCTTTTGCATGGGTGCGGCCTGGCGCCAAGTGCGCAACGGTCCCGAATTCGACGCGGTGCTCGACATGGTTCGCGGTGTGCGGGCGCTTGGCATGGAAGCCTGCTGCACCCTGGGCATGCTCGATCAAGAGCAAGCCAATCGCCTGGCCGACGCGGGATTGACCGCCTACAACCACAATCTGGACACCAGCCCCGAATATTACGGCGACATCATCACGACTCGAACTTATGAAGAGCGCCTCGAAACGCTTAAACGCGCGCGCAAGGCCGGCATTACGCTTTGCGCCGGCGGCATCATCGGGATGGGTGAATCGCTGCGCGATCGCGCAGGCATGCTGCAAGTTTTGGCGACTCTCGATCCCCACCCCGAAAGCGTACCGATCAACGCGCTGGTTGCCGTTACTGGAACGCCTTTAGAGGGCAGCAAACCCGTCGATCCGCTGGAATTGGTCCGCATGTGCGCCACCGCCCGAATCGTCCTGCCGGGCGCCCGGGTGCGCTTGAGCGCAGGACGATTGGAGCTTTCCCGGGAGGCGCAAGTGTTGTGCTTTTTGGCGGGGGCGAATTCGATCTTCTTTGGCGCAAAGCTGCTCACCACCGCCAACAACGACTATGCAGAGGATCTAGCCCTGCTCCGCGATATCGGCGCCCTTCCCTCTTCGCCCGCTGCCGCCGCGGAATAGCCGGCCGCTCCCTTATGTCGCTCTAATGCCTTCGTATCGTCATCGCAGGGCGACGATCGCGGCCGCCCTCGTTTTAGCGGGCAACGCGGCCATTCTCACCGGCTGCGCCACCGAACCTATTTCGTTGCTGGCACCGCAAAGCAGCCCCGAATCCTTTGGCTATACGGAAAGGCGAGTGAGCGACGCCGACTACGAGATCGTCTATTCCGGCCCGGAGGTCATCACCGATAACACCGAGGAAAGTGCGGTGGCGCTCGCGGCACGGAAAGCGCGGGAAACCACCTATGACCTTGCCTTGTGGCGGGCCGCCCAGATTGCGGCCGCGCGCGGCTACCCGGATTTTGCCGTCACATCGGCGACGACCACCGTAAAAGAAGTTATCGTCGGCCACGATTACCGCGATCAGGGCAACCCGGTTTACGAGAACGTTCACGGCGCATCGATCGGCTATCAAATGGCGATTTATTTCCGGCCGACGGCGCACATCGTCATCGAATTGCGCCGGGAAAAATCCGCCGACAGTTTGGCGGCCCTCGAAACCGCCCAGCGGATGCAGCAACGTTATGCGCGCGCCTCGAACCAGGCGATCGGGGCCAACACTTATTATTATTTTGGGCCGTCCGCGATTGTGCACGCCAGCGGCGAGAGCGGCAAAGATTATAATGGGCCGTAATCCGGGCCCACGCCGGAACGATCAGGCGGATTCGGCCAGCGGCGCTGGGTTGGTCCCGGTGACGACTCGAGTCGTCGGGAACGTAACCGTCACCGTTGTCCCCGTCCCCAGCTGACTTTCGATCGTCAGTTGCCCGCCATGGAGCTCGATGAGGGCCTTGCTGAGCGGCAAGCCCAACCCCGTGCCTTCATATTTGCGGCTCAAGGAACTGTCGATCTGCATGAACGGGCTCAACGCCCTGCCGATATTCTCGGGAGCGATGCCAATGCCGGTATCCGCAACCTTGATGACCAGCTCTCCCCGTTCATTGAGGCCAGCGGAGACCGTCACTTTACCGCCCTTCGGGGTGAACTTCACGGCGTTGGAAATAAGATTCAGCAGGATCTGCTTTACCTTACGCGAGTCCAAGAAAATCTTCGGCAGATCGGCGGCAAGATTGGTCTCGAGTTGAATGCCGGCCTCCGCCGCACGCATGTACATGAGGCGCGCGCAAATCTCGACCACGGCGCCGACATCGACTTTCGTTTCGTCGAGCTCCAACTTCCCCGCCTCGATTTTTGAGATGTTCAAGATATCGTTGATGATGGCGAGCAGGTGGCTGGCACTTTGGCCAATATCTTCGACGTATTCTTGATACCGCGGCGATCCGAGGGGGCCGAACAGCTCCTTTTTCATGATTTCGGAAAAGCCAAGCACGGAGTTGAGCGGGCTGCGAAGTTCGTGGCTCATATTCGCCAGGAATTCGGTTTTCGTGCGATTGGCGATTTCCGCCTGCGTCTTGGCCGCCGCCGAATCCTCTTCCGCCCGTTTTCGCTCAATCGCGATTCCCGCGATATGAGCGGTGCTTGTCATGAATTCCAAGTCGGCGGCGGTGGGCGCGCGTACCTCGCGGTAGTAGTTGGCGAAGGTGCCAAGCACGTGACCGGCTGAAGACAGGATCGGCTGGGACCAGCACGCCTTGAGGCCCGCTCTAGTGGCAAGACCCTTGTACGGCGCCCAAAACGGATGGGTGTCGATGTCTTCGACCACCACCAATTTGCCGGAGTAAGCGGCGGCGCCGCATGAGCCGACGGAAGGGCCGATTTCGACGCCATTGATCGCGTTGTTGTAGAAATCCGGCAGGCTCGGCCCGGTGCCGTGCCGCAGATGTCTCCCATCCCGCTCCAAGAGCAGAATCGAACAAATCAAGCCCGACTTGGACTGTTCCGCGGTCTTCGCGATCGAGTTCAGAATATCGGTGAGTGGCGCGCCGGCGGCAATCTGTTCCAGATCTTTGTTCCGGCCTTTTAAATATTCCTCGTCACGCTTTCGGTCGGTGATGTCACGGAAGAACCAGATGCGGCCAAGATATTTTCCCGACGCATCGCGCATCCCGGAGGCATGCCGCTCGAGGATTCGGCCGTCGTTAAGTTCGACTTCTTCGCGCACGGATTCGTCGGGATGTTCGTATAGATGTTTCACGCGATCCATGAACGCCGCGGGGTCCTTCACTTTCGACAACACCGATGCCAGCGCCGCGTTGTCGTCGCGCGATTGGGCAATGTCCGGCGGAATCGACCACAGATCGATGAATCGTTGGTTGAACGACGACATCCGGCCATTGGCGTCGACCACCAGAATCGCGTCCGGCGAACTTTCAATTTCTCGGGTGAGAACGGTGTTGGCAAAGCCGAGTTGCTCTTCGGCCTCTTTGCGCTCCGTGATGTCGACGGTCGCACCGGTGAATCCGCAAAACGCCCGGCCGTCGTCGTAGCAGGGCGCACCCATGTCCAGAACCCAGCGAAATTGACCGTCATACCGCCGCAGCCGGTATTCCATCTGGAACTTCCGGCGGTCGCGAAAGGCGCCGTGATAAGTCTCGAGACAGCGAGAAAGATCGTCCGGATGGACGCATTCCAGCCACGCCTGCCCGCCCATCTCGGCGCGCGCGCGGCCGGTGAAATCCAGCCATGCCTGATTATGGAACGTGCTCTTGCCCGACGCGTCCGCCATCCACAGGGAAACCGGCGCGCCTTCGGCCATCGTGCGGAAAAAATCCGCACCGCCATCGCCCGCAGGATTTCTTATTAGTTGCGGATATGAAAGGTCGCGTTTCATCTCGATCGGCTCAGCCACCGGTACACCGGGAATTGAAAGGCAATAACCGGCGATTCGATCGCCCCCATTTACGCCTTTCGGATAGTCATACGGGTTATATAATCATACGGTGGCGTTTAACGAATTGTGAAGTTCGGTGACTGCCGCGTGGTGTGTTGGCACCATGTTGCAAATTCGAATTCGATTGATATTGATAATCAAACCCCAAAATTGGGAGCCGGAAAGGTTTTTGAGCAAATGCGGTAGGCGGCCGAACCATGATCGTCCGCATCAACGATTTCGGCCTCGACGTTCCCTATATCGGCAAAATGTATCGGCAAAATGAAAGCCGTGCTCGCGGGTGCCACACCGATTGGCCCGATGACATGCCGGAAATCGTCTACATCAATCGTAACCGCAATGCGCCGACCGGCCTTCACGCAGGCGACGTGCTGGTCGAAGCCGAAATCGAAATTGCCGGGCGCAGACTTGCATGGGTGCGCCGACCAAGTTCTGCTGGCCGCGACGCTGCACGAAGCCAAAGTGGCCTACGACGAGTTCGTATTCGCGATTTAAGAGGAGGAATGGGGCGAGCGACCGGGATCGAACCGGCGACATCCAGATCCACAATCTGGCGCTCTAACCAACTGAGCTACGCCCGCCACCGGCTCTTAACTAGCTATCGCCGGGGGGCCCGTCAACCCGACGGCGCGTCAGCCGGTCCTCGATCGAGGAAAACGAACCTCCCAGAAATGCAACGGGCGGGCCCTTTGGGCCCGCCCGCTTGGATATTACGCTATCGAGAGCCGATTAGACTTCGGCGCAGGCGTAGCTGTTGATTTCGAGGCCGACGGCGATTTCGACGATCTTCGGAGCAGTCCAGGTCATAGCGGTCTCCATTGGTTAGCTGGTTGATGATCGATGATGGGAGGATTATGCCGGACCCGATCTGAACGGGACTTGAGGATCGCGTTCAGTTAGAATTCATATAAACTAGCCCGCTGAACGCGATAGCCATCCGTTAACCCATTAATTTTCATTATAACTTTCTCGATGGAGGCACCATGATCTCCGGCTGGAAACCGCCCAATCTCGACGAAATCAATCTCGGCGATATCACCGATCAGGAGCAGGGCGAATCCCGCGACGACGCCACCGCCGCCAAGTTTTTCCACATGGATGCCGAACGGGGCGATGCCCAGGCCCAGTTCAATATCGCGGTCATGATGGCGACCGGTACCGGGATCGCCAAAGACCCGGTCACGGCCTTCATGTGGGCCGAGCTCGCCGTTTACCGGGCGACCGGGCAGCTACGCGAGGATGCGCTCAAGTTACAGTCTCACTTGGAAGTGCAATTGAGCCCCGTCGAAATCGACAAGGCCAAGGAAGCGGCGCGAAGCTGGCGCCCGAAACCTTAGGCAAAGGATTGCGGCCGGCGCCATTCATGGCACCGGCCGCTGATCGCTACTCGGCGGCAACCAATCGCGAGCAAGCCGAGGTTTTGAGCGCATCTGACCATTCGGGCCGTTATTGATTTGCCTGGCGATTTATCTGTTCCTGACGCTCCTGAATATCGGCTGGCCATTTGCTTTTGATATAGGCCAATACCGCCCAGATTTCTTCGTCTATCAGGACGCCGCCGAAAGCCGGCATATCGCTTTTGTAACCAGCAGGTGCGTAGGGCACGATGCCGTTCTTGACGAACCCGAAAAGCTGATCGTCCGGGTGATGCCAAGTATGGCCGTTGGCGTCATGAGGCGGCGCCGGCAATTTTCCGTCCGGCCTCCGCTCCTGCCAGTTCGGTTGACCTTGCAAATTTTCGCCATGGCACGACGCGCAACGTAAGTTATAGACCACGCGTCCTTGCGCAGTTTGCGATGAGTCGTTCGGATCGGCTCGGCCAAGCCCGGCGCCGCGCGGCCACCACAGCAGCGCGGCACCGGAGACAAGTGCCGTTACGATGATCGCCACGAATCCAATCTCGGATCGGCGCCATCTCTTCCTCGTCGGAATATCGGTCATGGTTGTCGTTGACCCGCGCTACTGGGTTCCATAGACCGGCGCGTCGGGTGCAATCTCGTAAACTTTGAGTTCCTCGTCCTTGGTCCCGCCCATGCCGGGCACACCCATGGGCATAGCAGGCAGCGAAATGCCAATGATGTGCGGTTTCTCGGCGAGCAGCCGGTTGATGAGATCGATGCTCACGTGACCTTCAACGACGTAGCCACCGACGAGCGACATATGGCAGCCGTAGAGCTGCACGGGGATGCCGTGTTCCTTTTGGAGGCGGTTCAAGTCGTCGGCTTCGCTGACCGTCACCTTGAAGCCGTTTTTCCGCAGATAATCTGCATATCCCTCGCAGCACGAGCATTGTGGATTTTTATAGAGTTTCACGTCTCTGACGTCTTCCGCGCGTACAGAGGCCGGTATCAAAAGGCCGAGAAGCATCGCTATCGTCATGAGCATTTTCATTTAATCCTCCTTTGCAAAGAGCCGCCATGCGCCGGTACCCGGATTCCGCCGGCAGCGTGAAATGACGAACCAAGCCGTAATCCGCAAGCTGCGGACTTCGGCCCTAGATTTGCGAAGGGGATTTTGGGGGGTAAGGCTCGACGAACTGGCTAACGCCGCGATGGGCGAGAGCGGGCATCATGATCCAAGCCGGTTTGACAGATCGCTGAGAAGAAACGGCCACCACCGGAAGAGCAACCAGCAACGGACATGCGCCATTGCAATTTACAGCGGCCATACCCTTGCCACCTTGCTCGGTGCAGTTGACGCAACCAGCTTTGGCGTCATGAGCGATGTTCCCGAGCATAATCGTTTTGCCCGCCGTACTGGGCGCCATCGGCGAAGCAAAAACGATTGCAGGCCCGAAGAGCAGGAAGCAAACCAACACTGCGTGCAGAATCGCCCGCGCGAAAACGCCAAAGCTCATGCCCATAACATATCGCTGCCACGCGCGAACGCAACGGCCTTCGCAACGCCGCATTTCACTTTGATGTGATATGGGGGCGATCAAGCATCCATCGTCAGCCGCGGAAATGCCGGGATAGCCTTGCGCAGGCTTCGGTCAGCATGGCGTCCGGCTTGGCAAAGCAGAACCGCGCGAAATGATCCGGGACGTTCTGGCGGTCGCCGTAGAAGGCGCCGACCGGAACGGCGCCCACTTTCGCTTCCGCGGTGATATGGCGGCAGAAGGCTTCGTCATTGCCGTTAAAGCCGGTCGGCCGGATATCCGCGGTCAGAAAATATGTGCCTTGCGACGGAAGAACTTCCAACCCCGCATCGGTCAGACCCTTGGCCAGCAGATCGCGCTTGCGCGCCATCTCCGCCGTTGCCGCCGCAAAATTTTCCGCGTGCGCTCCCAATCCATAAGCGATCGCGCGCTGAAGATTGGGCGGGGTGGTGAAGGCCAGGAATTGATGGGTCTTGGCCAATACGCCGAGAATTTCCGGTGCCGCCATCATGAATCCGACCTTCCAGCCGGTAAGCGGAAAAATCTTTCCCGCCGAACCGATGCGAATCGTGCGGTCGCGCATGCCGGGCAGCGAGAGCAACGGAAGATGGCGGCGGCCGTCGAACACCATGTGCTCGTAAACCTCGTCGCACACGGCATAAGCATCGTGGCGAAGGCAGAGCTGGGCTATCGCCGTCAGCTCTTCCTCGCCGAATACTTTGGCGACCGGATTCATCGGCGTGTTGATGAGGATGAATTTGGTGCGCGCGGTGAAGGCTTCCGCCAGCGCATCGAGAGGCAATTCCCAATCCGGCGGTTCGAGCCGCACGAGTTTGGGGATTCCCCCTGCCCTTTTGAGGATCGGCAGATAGCTGTCATAGAGCGGTTCGATCAGAACGGCTTCATCGCCCGGCTCGATCAAGGCGAGGATCGCGCAGGCCAAAGCTTCGGTGGCACCCAAAGCGATCAGGATTTCGCGCTCGGGATCGAGATCGAGGCCGTAAAATCGCCGGTCATGCTCGGCCAAGGCTTGGCGCAGATCCAAAAGACCGAGCAAGGGCGGATATTGATTGGAATGTTCGGTCAGCGCCCGGGCGGCGAATTCGATGACGTCGGCCGGTCCGTCTTCGCCGGGAGCGCCTTGGCCGAGATTGATCGCGCCGTGCTCGCGGGAGAGCCGCGCCATCGTTTCGAAAATCGAGATGCCGTAGGACGACAGAACAGAATTAACCGGCTTCAAATCCTTCTCTCCCGCGATGGCCGTTCGTGCGATGGCCGTTCGTGCGATTGCCCCGGGCGTATTTACCGCCTAATGTGTGGCCCCTGCCTTAACGGGGAAGCTCCAGAGGAACAAGAATAAAATGCTCGAATTCGCAGAGCGGATGTCGCGGCTTGGGACCGATTCAGCCTTCGAAGTGCTGTCGCGTGCGAAGGCCCTCGAAGCGCAAGGACGATCGATCATTCATCTCGGCATCGGCCAGCCGGATTTTCCGCCGCCCGATCATGTGATCGAAGCGGCGATCAAGGCGATGCGCGACGGCCATCACGGCTATACGCCGTCGCTGGGAATCCTGCCGTTACGCGAGGCGGTGGCCG